>PYJA01000069.1 GCA_003635185.1 Candidatus Poribacteria bacterium
AACACCTATCAGAAACTTGAAGCATACTATGAAGATAGGGACGATGTATATGTTTCTGGAAACCTGCTCATCTATGATGTGCCCGGTAAAACGCGGCGTTCCATTTCGCCTGATGTGATGGTTGTGTTTGGTATTGAGAAAAAGAGGCGCCGCACCTATAAGATTTGGGAGGAAGGGAAAGCACCGGACTTCGTAATGGAAGTTACCAGCAAAAGCACCTATAAAAATGATCTGAGAAAGAAGAAAACCCGATATGCTCACATCGGTGTTCGGGAATACTTTCTTTACGACCCAGAGCGATCTTATTTATCTGATTCATTGATCGGTTTTCGGCTAAATGAAGATGGAAAATATGATGCAATTCCCTCTTCGCAAGATAACGGGATACTCTCTGCTGTGCTGGGAATAGAGTTTAGCATTCAAGGTGATGATATAGGACTTTACGTTCCGGCTTCAAAGCAGTGGCTGCAAACACCTGCTGAGAAAGCACAGCAAGCTGAAGCAGAAGTGGCACGCCTCCGAGCTGAAATAGAACGGTTGAAAGAGGAACAACAGAAATATGAAAATTAAAGCAGTTCGCACCGCGCTTTATGACATTCCACCACAAGTCGAACGCACCGATGCTATTCAGGCATTTGTTTCAATGGAATTTCCGTTCATCGAAATTGAAGATGCAGATGGTGTGGTAGGCACCGGTTTTTCTTATACTATCGGCAAAGGTGGTGAAGCGATTAAACAGATTATAGATGCCTATCTCACGCCTATCCTTCTTGAAGAAGATGCTGCCAATATTGACCGTATCTGGAATCGGATGTGGATGGAGACGCACTGGGTCGGTAGAGGTGGAATTGTCGGATTGGGAATGGCGGCTGTGGATATCGCGCTGTGGGACCTTATGGCAAAACGTGCCGAACTACCCCTCTATCAACTACTCGGTGGTGCAAGAGCTGCTGTTCCTGTGTATAACACTGATGGTGGTTGGCTACACCTATCGGAAGACGAACTCGTGAGACAATCCGTAGAATTTGTGGAGCAAGGTTTTAAAGGGATAAAAATTAAGGTAGGACGCGCCAGTCTACACGAAGACATAGCGCGGATATTTGCTGTTAGAAAAGCAATTGGACAAGAACCCTATCTCATGATTGATGCAAATATGAAATGGAACGCACGAGAGGCTATTCAACTTGCTTGCCGTGTGGAAGCAGCAGACCTTTTCTGGTTTGAAGAACCGATTGAGGCAGATGATGTTGAAAGCCACGTGGCACTGCGAGAAAAAACTACCATTCCAATCGCAATTGGTGAAACGATCTACAATAAATTTGTGTTTAAAGAATACATTACACAAGGTGCAGCTGACATCTTACAACCCGATGCAGTTAGAGTAGGTGGTATTTCTGAATGGATGAAGGTGGCACATACCGCTGAATGTTTCGGTCTTTCTGTCTCGCCCCACTTTCTGATGGATTTGCACATTCATCTTTCTGCTGCAGTGCCGCATTCACTCTTTGTAGAGTATATTCCATCACTTGATCCGGTGCTGAGTGATACCTTAACACTCAAAGGTGGGCATTTTTCTCCACCTGATCGTCCGGGGCACGGCATTTTGTTTGATAAAGAAAAATTGAAGCAATATCAAATATCGTAGTATCTATGGCGGGTTTTGTAAACTCTACTTGACTTACAAAAAACACTATATAATACTTGTCGTAAACGGCACACGGCGTGTGCCTACTACTATGAGGGAGCCCATGAAACTTGAGAATTGCATCGCTATTATTACAGGTGGCGGACGTGGTATTGGACGTGCGACTGCCTTGGCGTTTGCCAAAGAAGGTGCAGACATCGTCCTCGCTGCACGAACTGAAAATGAGATCACTGCAGTTGCCGATGAGGTGAAACAACTCGGCAGACGTGCACTCCCTATCAAAACTGATGTACAACAGAAAACCGAAGTGGATGCGATGGTTGCACAAACACTTGAGACCTTTGGTAAGGTAGATATTCTCGTCAATAATGCAGGTGTGGCTGTTCATAACCCGATTCCAAAGATACGGGAAGAGGATTGGGATTTGACAATCGCGGTGAACCTCAAAGGTGTTTTTCTGTGTACACAAGCTGTTTTTAGCCACATGTGTGAACAGAAATATGGTCATATTGTCAATGTCTCCTCGGTATCGGGTAAATATGGTCATGTCCACGGCGGTGCGTATTGCGCTTCCAAATTCGCTGTTGTCGGTTTCACTGAAACAACGAACAATGAAGGTAGACCGCATGGTGTAAAAGCCTCGGTTGTCTGTCCCGGTCCAGTTGATACGAAGATGCGCCGCGATAATCACCCCGACGATGTAATTGAGCATCTAACACTCCCAGAAGATGTCGCTGACCTGATTCTTTTCCTTGTATCGCAATCTCCCCGCGCACATACGCTTGAAACTGTTATCCGAACCCCGTTAATGTAGCTTGTTCAGCATATACGAAACATGTTTATCGATTCACACACACATATTCAGATCTCACAATTTGATCCTGATCAAGATGCTGTCCTAAAACGTGCATTAGAAGCTGAAGTCTCAACTATCCTTGTCATCGGATTTGATTTAGAAACCAGTCTCGGTGCGGTTGAACTTGCAGAGACACATGAAAATCTATTTGCTACGGTAGGCATGCATCCGCACGATGCAAAAGACTTAACCCCCGATGTGCTAAAAACTTTTCGTGAACTCTTACATCATCCGAAGGTAATTGCTCTCGGTGAAATAGGATTGGATTACTATCGGAATCTCTCGCCACATGCTGTGCAAAAAGAAGCATTTGAAAAACAATTAGACCTTGCCGAAGAGATGGAAATACCGATAATTGTCCATAACCGCGACGCGTATATGGACATCCTTCCCATCTTAGATGCACGACAGGGACAAATCCAAGGTGTCCTACACTGCTTCACTGGCGATGTTGAATTGATGCATCGGAGTCTTGAAATCGGATTCTATATCGGTATCGGAGGAATCGTTACATACCCAAACGCTAAAGATGTACAAGCCGTGGCAAGGGAAGTACCGTTAGAACGGTTATTGATAGAAACCGATTGTCCGTGGTTGGCACCGCAATCTTGGCGCGGTAAACGGAATGAGCCAGCGTATGTCCGCGCAGTTGCAGAAAAAATCGCAGAACTTCGCAAGACTTCCGTAGGGACAATTGGTAAAATCACAACAAAGAATTTCAATTTACTGTTCAAAACTCATTAGCAGAAGGACAAACATCAGGTATGAAGCATCTGAATCTTCGCACGTATGTGATGGTAATTGCTCTTGTCTGTATCTGGATCATTTTTTCACTCTTAGAAGGCACCTTCCTTAGCTCACGAAACCTTTCTAATCTCTCCCGCCGAGCAACAGTAACAGCCATTCTTGCAATCGGTATGACGTTTGTCATCGTCTCTGCCAACATTGACCTATCTGTCGGTTTTGGTGCTGGTTTGCTTGGTGCTATCACTGCAATCCTGCATGTTCAATTGGGACAGCCAATAATCTTAACACTATTCATTGTAATCTGCCTCGGAATTCTAATAGGTTTGATGCAAGGTTACCTCGTTGCATATCAGCACATCCCAGCGTTTATCGTCACACTTGGAGGATTTTTGGTATTTCGAGGACTGATGTTAGCATTTACAAAAGGTAAAACGATCCTTTTGCACGATAATTGGCTAAAAGCTATTGGCAACGCCTACCTTCCGCGTGCTATTGGATGGACTATAATGCTAATTGGACTTGGGGTAAGTGGATATGTATTTTTTCGACAACTCTCAACTTCACGAGCAACGCACACTGAAAGAGCATATCTACCCACAATTTTAAAAATTGTTGGCACGTGGGGTTGTATTATTGCTTTTGTTGCTGTGATGAATAATTACAAAGGAATTCCATTTTCAGCATGCATTTTATTTGGATTGGTATTTGTGTTTCACTTCATCGCAAACCGCACCCGTTTCGGAAGATATGTTTACGCTGTTGGTGGCAATGCCGAAGCAGCCTATCTCTCCGGGATTAACGTGCGGAGCATCACATTACGGGTGTTTGCAATAATGGGGGCATTGATGGCGATCGCAGGCATTGTCATGACAGCCCGCCTCGGAAGTGCCGGTCCAGATGCAGGCAGATTACGTGAGTTAGACGCGATTGCCGCGTGTGTTATCGGTGGTGCCAGTTTAATGGGTGGGCGCGGGAGCATTCTCGGTGCAATCTTAGGGGCATTCGTCATGGCAAGTCTCAGCAACGGAATGGAGATGGCAAATATGGGCACTGCAGGACAAGATATTATCAAAGGGATAGTCCTTGTTGCAGCCGTCGGGTTTGATATAGCATCGCGAAAATGATTTCTATTTCCTTCAATTAGTTTTTCAGATACCAACACTTTCAGGACTTACGCATTCCCCTTAATAAGGGGGAGCGGGGTAAAAAGTCGTTATTTCAGTGATTTATCTGCCCGGACGCTATCGCTATGGGGCCCATCCCCTAAATCCCTCTTATCAGGGGAACCTTTGAATACATTGTGTTTGGCCTGGTTTATAAAAATTGAACTTGTGATTATACCAATAAAGCTGATAATTATACCGCCATCAATGTTAAGTGTTGAATGTTTGAAGCGCTTTGATCTAAAGCCCCCACAAATCCATCAGATACTCCTTTTCGGAGTTGCTTTTTCTGATGGTTTCTGATACAATATCAGATAAAGTTGAACAATCAGAAAAAGCAACTCGCTTTTTTGTGTTCAATTAGGGGATGACAGCCCCCTAATTTCTTATCTAAATTGTCCCATGTTTTCATAATAAAAACAAGCGAAAAATGTAGTCTACATCTATGTTTAGAACGATTTTAAAATTTTGTTGCAAGTCTAAAACTACTTATTGCGAAACACTTTACTAAATCCTTCTAAATATACATAAAACTTTCTTATTTCAGATTTCAAATTTTCATGGTAGAAAAACAGATGCGAGAAGAAAATTTACAAGCACCCGATTCACTTCAGACACCTCATATATGTGAAGGCGGAAACCTTGACTGCGGTTCTGGACTGCTTCTACTTATTCGGAAATCTATGGAAAAAGTGCCAGATGGGGAAGTGCTGGAGATTCGCAGTACGGAGATAAGTGTCAAAGAAGACCTGCCTGCGTGGTGTAGAATGACAGAAAACCCTTACCTTGGGTGGCGCCCCTCTGCGGAGCATAACAAATATTTTGTGCAGCGCGGAGAAGCGGAACAAGATGCAGATGCCGCTTACGAACAAGCACGAGACTATAGATGGCAGACGCGTATTCATTGGGATGGTGGACTACAAGCAAAGGTTTTTTGTAGGAATCATTCATGGGCTGTAGGACAACCCGCAAGTTTTGATGTACGGGATGCTGCGCCAAGTGCTGTGGAGTATGTCCTCGGAGCGCTTGGGGCTTGTTTAGCTATGGGTTTTCAGATTCGTGCATCACAGCAGAAAATTGAAATTGATGAATTGGAAATATCATTAAGCGGTCAGATTGACAATATTTTTGTCTTTCTCGGCACGGAACAGGAGGGACATAGCGGGTTTAAAGAGGTGCGCGGCACAATTTATGTCGCATCCGATGCAGATGATGAAGTATTAGAAAGGTTATGGGAGGAAACCCTTGCTGCCTCGCCTGTGACGAATACGCTGGCGCGTGATGTGGATATAAACGTAGACCTGCGAGTGATATAAACGAAAGCGTAAGGAAAAGCAAAAACGGAAATACAGTTATATGAATGAATTTTTAACATTGTTACTCCCGTGGAAAGAGACACCAAATGACCAGATTTCCGACATTTTTGTTTATATCATTGGTGCTTCCTCCCTCATATTATTGATTTATTTTGTTGTAAAAATTTACCTCCGATACAACTCAATTAGAAATTTAACACGCAAAATCAAAAACAGTCAATTCGAAAGACCCGCTCAGCCTTCAATATTACAGGAATTAAAAGAAGAGTTTGCTCGTAAAACCGAATTTACTGAAGCATGGCAGGAATTTGAAGATTCACTGATTACACGTCAGCGTGATGAAAACCAAAAAATAGTATACAAAACAGATGAAGCATCATTTTTCTTCAGTGAAGACCGTCTACTTAGGCAATATATGAATCTTCGATTTTGGAATAGCATTCCTGCTATATTGGTCGGATTCGGGATTCTTGGGACTTTTGTCGGCTTAGTTTGGGGATTGATACCGTTTTCAGATACTGATTTTCAAGAAACAGATGATATCAAGACTGCAATTGAAGGACTTCTCTCTGGAGTATCAACAGCGTTTGTCACATCCGTTTGGGGAATGGTAACTTCTCTGTTGTTTAATGCAGTGGAGAAGTTGACAATTGGGGGTTTAAATAGTGAAATATCAAATCTGCATCGGTCACTTGATAGAATATTTACATTAACAGTCGCAGAGGAAATTGCATTTAGGCAAGAAGATGAATTAGCACAACAGACATCAGCTCTTAAATCGTTTTCAACAGATTTATCGAATGTAATTATAAGTGCAATGACAGAAGGTAGGCAAGAATTAATTCAGGAGCTTCGCAAGTCAACTGATATTTTTAGCTATGCAATTACTGAAAAATTGGATCTTACTCTTAATGCCTTGAATACTGCTATTTCAAGTTCTGAAAAAAATATAATAGATGCTATGAAGGAGGGTAGACAAGAAATTATTTCAGAGATCCAAAATGCTCCTGATGCATTTAGTGAAGCAGTGGCAAAACAGTTGGAACCAAGCCTTGATAAATTGAACGAAACCGTAGAAAAATTGCGACAAGAAAAAGAAGAATCTTCTACTGAAGCCATCCGAGAATTGGTTGAGGAATTTAAAAAAGCACTTTCAGGATCATTCACAGAAGAGATCGAAACTCTCGTGAAGAATCTTAGCACAGTGAGTCAAAGCCTATTAGAACTACCAAATCAGATGAGAACAATGATGGATGGGGTACAAGAAAAAATTGATGAAATCTGTGAATCACTGCAAAAAGCAATAGACGGACAAACTACATCTACGGAAGATACGATAAGGAAAATCTTGCAAGAACTTCAAAAAGCAATGGACGAATTGAAAGCAGTAATAGATTCCACTACATCAACAGCCGCAACGGAATCGTCTGAAATGATTAGACAAATCCGAGAGAGTGTAAACGAAACTACAGATCGACTTAAGAAAATTTTTGAGGAAGGTGAAACACATATCAGCGTATTATTAGATCGTCAAAATAAATTGATTGAGGCGATTGATAAACCTATATCCAAATCGCAAGAAGCACTTCAGGCTGGAAATGTTCTGTTGCAAGGAGTTAATACAAGCCTAATTAATGCAAATGAAATGATTGTGACAATGCAAGCATTTTCAGATCAATTGAAGGGATCCGCGGATACACTTACAACCGCAGGAGAGAACCTGAAAGCATCAAGTGATGCGTTCAGTCACCAGAATGCCGAATATCTTAAAGCGAATCGCGAAACAAATCAGCAGATTCAAGAGTCTCTCCAACAATCCCAAAAATTGCTTGATGAGTTCGCTGGTAAATTTGAAACAATTCAGTCTGGGTTACAAGGCATCTTTGAGGAAATTCAGCAAGGCATGGATCGTTATTCTTCAACCACCCGTGAATCTATTGGAAAGTCTATTGATGAATTCTCTAAGCACTTGGCAGATGCTGCAGACAAGCTTGCTGGTAGTGTTTCTGCACTTGACAACAGTGTTGAGGAATTAAGTGACATGATTGAGCAATTTTCGAAGTTACGGAGAGACAGATAATGTATAGAACTCTTCCTAAATCAAAATCGCTCACAGATGAAAATCCGTTCAGTTTATCATTAGGCGATTTAATGGCAGGTTTATTGCTAATTTTCGTGCTATTACTCTCTTTTCTCATGTTGGATTTGATGGAAAAAGAGGAACGTGATAATGAAATCAATAAGAGATTGTTGGAAATCTTTACAGATTACGTAACGTTACGCGAAAATTTATACAAAGACCTTAAGAGCGAGTTTGAAGAAGATCTCCCAAAATGGAATGCAGTTTTGGATAGAGAGAAACTTTCTGTCCGTTTTAGAGAGCCAACAGTATTATTTGCACAAGGACAGGCAGAAGTGCAGTTTGCTTTCAAAGAGATATTGGATGATTTTTTTCCTCGTTACATAAAAATTCTAAAACGCCCTGAATATGTCAATAGCATAGCAGAAATTCGGATTGAGGGACACACATCGAGTGAATGGTCAGAGTTAGTTAGTGAAGAAGATGCATATATTCTCAATATGGAGTTATCACAAGACAGAACCAGAAGCGTGCTTCAATATGTGCTGGATGTACCTGAAATCGGTACTCATCGAGATTGGATACAGCAGCTCTTAACTGCAAACGGCTTATCTTCAAGTAAGCTGATTGATAATCCAGATGGCACACAGAATAGAGAAGAATCAAGACGAGTAGAGTTTCGCGTACGGACTAATGCAGAAAAGCAGCTTGAGAAAATTAAAGAACTTGAACACCTTATCGGAGATAAACCGTGAATTCAGCAAAAAAGCTCCTTCAATTCAATTTTGATGCCGATGAATTTGCCCGTCGTGCACTGAAACCAATTGAAATTCCAACAGAAAGATTCGCTATTTTGGAAAAAATTATGAAAGATCATGATGGAAAGGGAAATGGTCCACCTAATCCGGTAACTCTTCGCGAGATTTACCGGATCTTCATAAACACTCCGCCAGGTAATCTCCGAAACAAATTTAACACGCTCAGACGAATCCGACAACTTGCATGGGCATTGACCTACTCCGAAGATGGGCTGCCTCGTATTGTGGATATACCGCAACTCAAAGATGCACTTCAGTTAATTGAAAATCGTTTTCGTGTGAGTGCACTGCGCGGTGTTTTTAAAACTTTACTGGAGGCGTGGGATAGCCCAAATGCCAATATGCTACGTGCGTTTGTTAAAAAGCATTTGAAAGATTATGATGGAAAACAAAAATTCTTTCAGAAACTGAAAACAAACATGCGTTGGTATTGTGAGGAGAACGGCACGACTCAACTTGCAACAACTCTATTGCGTTCACAAGTGAAGTTGGCTGATATCTGGTCATTTCTTGATCTTGAATCATCTAAAAATGAATATATGTACCGTTATTCCTACTTTGGATCTGTTGCAATGGCGTATGTTTCTATCGGCAGTCCTAACGATATAGAGGTTGTTAAGGATGTCGTTGAATTTGTCAAGGAACATAATAATGATAAAACAAGTCGTGCTGTTTTATCTAAACTTATTGAACAACTCGGATATGATGCCTCTGAAGGTTTGCGCCAACCTATTCAATCTTATGTTCTTCAAAAGTGGAGAGATCCGCGACTTGCAGGATCGAACTGGCACGATGTCTCTCCTGAAGCGCGCAAAATCTTCACTAAATGGCTTACAGAAGCTGACCTCGACTTTTTCTTTGATATAGTATCCAGAGCATGCCATGACCAAAAATTTGCCTACAGAAAAGCATTTTGGTTGGCATACTTTGATCATATTTCCTTCTGTTGTCTAGTGTTACGAGGAAATGCTGAGTATCTTTTCAAACATGACTCGCAAGCCCTGCAATACTATCGTGATCGTCGCCCAGCGACGTTGAGAGGAGGGAGTAGCGATCAACATGCTTTCATTATTCAGATGGGTAATTATACCTTTGTTGAGTTTAGTACGGCGGGAGCATGTTATGTATATTATAATGTTAATCTTCCCTTTGAATTGGGGAAATCGGAATATTACATGCACGAGTTGCGGAATCAAGATTGGGCGGTACATCGAGTAATTCACCAAAATTCAGAAAACTATTATTGGCAAAAAAATTTGGCAGAATGGATAAAAAAGGAAATCGGATATGAACCTATTCGTAGTTATCGACTTCATGCTCAAGATGAGAGAGAAAGTAATCAAAATCCAGAGGCGTATATAAGATTTCCTCTGTAATTTCAGGCGGCTTATGAGAGAGAAAGTAATCAAATCCAGAGGACATTGAGAAAATACGTATAAATTGCGCTAACAAGAATTGTAGGCAAAATTGCAAATTTCTGTCACAGAGAATCAGTTAAGAATTACAAGTCCAACATGTAGAACAACTTTTGAATACTAAACGGCGGTGTTATGATGCTTAACCTATTTGGAAAGAATTCATCTGAACCAGAACAATTAAACTGGCAAGAAACACCAGACGGTATCCTCTTTTCTGCACTATCAGAAAATTTGTTTCTCACAGAATACGCCGCGAACCTACCAGCAGATGCTCACCAGGCACAAGCACAATGGATGTTACTCAAGGAACTACTTGATAACGGCCAAGCAGAATCATCAGATAGCGGAGTTCACATCCCAAATGAGGAAATATGCCAACTTAAGTCAGTTGAACAAGGGTTGCTCGGTTTACCAGAACCGTATCCGTTTGATATTGAAATCCGATCGCATGGAACATTTAATCAGACAGAGTTTCGGTACAATTATCAATTCCTACAACCGGATCGAAAACCTTTGCATCCAAAACGAATTGGCTGTATTTTGCGTTTGACAAAGAATTGGATATATCTCTTGACGAGCGAACAGTTTGGGCTTCTGGAGGCTTTAGATGCGTTCAATGCACGCGAGGATTCTGAGAAAGATTTTCAAAACAATCTGCTTGAATTCGCAAAGATAAAAGGTCTTGCAAAAGGGACAGGTGCCGCGCTTGAGCTTTACCTTAACCAAAATGAAGTTGTTGCGCCGGAAACCGTTCGCTTACGTCTGCGTGAGTCAGGTGATGATATTGAAATAATTCCTGACGTGGCAGGGGTTGACAATGAAAAGTTTGAAGAGCTCTTTGATAAATTTCCTAATCCTGAAGCCACCTATAATTTACCGCATCCTGACGGTGGCAGAACCCGCGTCCTTTTTCAAGAGAAACAGCGTGAAGCGTTGGAATCTATTAAAGAAAATCGGCGCGTGTCTCGCGAACAACTCGCGGAGATGGCTAAACACCCACAAGCATACTTTGATCCTGAAATCGTTGAACTTGATCCAACAGATGAAAGCCTATCTTTCAGTGAACGTGTTCGTGAAATTGGCATTTACCAACCGAAAGTCTATCCGTTTATTTCGCCTTACAAAAGCCAATGGATCCCTGGTATTTTAGTTGACGATGATGAATCAGGTACGCGCACAAAGATTCTGATTAAGACCGAAGAGGAGCTTGCCGAATTGAAGGAAGCGATTAGGGAGGCAAAGCGGACTGGTCAGAGTCATGTGACACGAAATGGAGAACAGATTCCGATTTCTGATCTTGAGGAACTTCTCCCATTTATTGAGGACCAACTCATAGATCGCAAAAAGCCGAAACGGAAACCGGAAATGACGGTTTTAATTATTGATGAGAACATTGAAGAGCGTGGTTTCATTGGAAAAACTAAGGGTGAGGAACCTATTCAACATCACCTTGAACCTACTCCAAACCTTAAACATGAGGTTAAACTCTTACCGCATCAGGAGGAAGGACTTGCGTGGGCGCAGCAGCTTTGGAAAAAAACTTATCCTGGTGGATTACTCGCTGATGACATGGGACTTGGCAAAACGTTGCAAGTACTCTGCTTTCTGGAATGGCATCATAGCAAATTTCGTCAGCAAGAATCGCACCGGCAACCGTACCTGATTGTCGCACCAATTGCACTTTTAGAAAACTGGGCAGCGGAATATCCAAAATTTTTTGACAACGGCGCGTTAGATTTTGTTACCTTATATGGAAAGGAATTACAAAACTACAAAATTGACTCTTCCGAAGCCAGCAAAATCCAAATTCCTGAGATAGATGGAGTGGAACGACTTGTAGAATTACGCAAACGTCGTGGCGCGCTTGATGTCAAACGCCTACGTAATGCTGATGTAGTGTTAACAACCTATGAAACTGTCCGAGATTTTCAGCTGGATTTGGGTTCAATTCCGTGGGGAGCAGTTGTGATTGACGAAGCGCAACGTATCAAAACACCAGGAACACTTGTCACGAATGCGCTGAAAGCACTGAATACAGATTTTCGCATCGCAATGACAGGAACACCTGTCGAAAACTCGTTAATGGATTTATGGTGCATAACCGATTTTGTGGCACCGGGTTATCTTGATAGTGCTAAAAGTTTCAATACTGAATTTTGCCGCCCTCTTGAAAAACCTGAGACAGATATTCGGGCACTTGGCGAGCAAATTCGCAAGCGCATTGGTGTTCACCTTAAAAGACGGCTAAAGACTGAAATTCTGGATGATCTTCCCGAAAAACACATTCATGTTGAAAATTGTCAACATGAAATGCCTCCAACACAAGTAGAACGTTATCAGGCTGCACTACAATCCACAAAAGACAGTGGAGCAACAGGACCGCAACAACGCAACCGCATCTTACAGGTTCTTCACCAATTACGCGACATTTCTGACCATCCCTTGTTATCTGATTCAAAAGGAGAAGAATCGCCTATTTCTGAATTGATCGAACAGTCTGCTAAACTAATAGTAACTGTAAAACTACTTGAGGACATTCAGGTTACTGGCGAAAAGGTAATTTTGTTTGCAGACCGTCGAAAAACGCAGCATCTTCTTGCGCGCGTTATTAAGGAACAATTTGAGTTAGGAGATATTTCTATTGTCAACGGGGATACGCCAGGAAGTAAACAGAGAGAAGGTTCAATGAAAATCAGTCGTCAACAAGCCGTTGATAGTTTCCAAGATACTCCAGGATTCAACGCTATCATCATGTCACCTCTTTCTGCTGGTGTCGGTCTGAATATCACTGAAGCAAACCATGTGATTCACTATAGTCGATGGTGGAATCCTGCTAAAGAAGACCAAGCGAGTGACAGAGTATATCGTATCGGACAAAAACGACCAGTACATATCTATCTGCCAATGGCTACCCACAGTGAGTTTAAAACCTTTGATGTCATTCTACATGAACTCCTTGAGCGAAAACGCCAACTTTCACAAGATACGTTGTTTCCCACTGAACGTGCAGAAGTTAAACCGGCGGAGTTTTTATCTGAGTTGCAGAAAACCCCACCTGAACCGAAAATAGGTTCACCATTGACAATTGAGGATGTTGATGAACTTGATCCAAGATTCTTTGAAGTTTTTATTGCCACCTTATTTCAGAGACAGGGATACCACGTTGAATTAACACCTACTTCAGGTGACAAGGGAGCGGATGTTATCGTTCATGGGGCTCGAGGGGAAAATTCTGGGTTTCTGATACAGGTCAAACAGCGTCGAGTGGGTGGAAAACCAAAGAATGAAGCAGTAAATGAGATTATCGCTGCAAAACCTTTTTATGAAGAAAAATATGGGACTACTTTTAAACCCGTTGTCATAACAAATCGTACTTTTACTAAAGAGGCGCGCCGTCTCAGTCGTACGAATGAGGTGCAGATGTACGAACGTGAGTGGATAATTGAAAATTTGAAGCAATATCCTGTAACATGGATAGATGTAAATCGATGTCAGTTTCAAACAGTTTAGAGGAAAACCATGACACCACAACAACCCATAAACATCCAAGTCAACCCTACCATCACTGCCGATGCGTTATTCAACTTCTATGAACGAAACAACATTTGTGAAGTAGGGTTCGGCAAAGAAGGCGCAGCAAGGATATTGGAACACCCACATCTGATCGTAGCTGCCTACCTTGAAACTGAAATGATCGGACTGGCACGCGCTACCTTTGACGGTCTTTCTGCGCACATCATGGAATTTTCCATTGACATTCGTTTTCAAGGAGACGATCTGAAATACAACAACGGATCGCTAATTGAATCAGATAATAGCAGATTAGGGGTTCTGTTGGGTGAACGCTTATGTCTTGAGCTTGAAAAAATGGGCGCAACCTTCATCACGGGTTATATCGTTGAAAATTACGAAGAGTCCTTTTATCGCTCAATTGGTTTCAAGGAAAACGAAGGGCATCTGGTCTATTACATTGACACACGTCCTTATGTAACGGAATCCTAACAAACCTCTGTAGTCAATCTCAGAGCCTCCTAAAGGAAAATCATGATCGTAGTATATGGGATTAAAGAAAAGCTAAATCCAATAAAGGCAAAACTATCAGATGTAATTCATGAGTGTATGCAGTCTGTACTTGGTATGCCAGAGGATAAACGAGCACATCGCTTTGTCCCTATGGAAAAAGAGGATTTCTACTATCCTGGTGGTCGTACAGATGCGTACACTGTCATTGAAATTAATATGATGGCAGGTCGCAAGTCAGAAACACAAAAAAGACTCATCAAAACACTCTTCAAGGAAATTGAATGTGAGTTATCCATTAATCCGATAGATATTGAAATTACAATCAAAGAACAACCTGCACATTGCTGGGGTTTTCGTGGTATAACAGGTGACGAGGCTAACGATCTGAAGTATAAAGTCAATGTGTAAAAGACCACTTGCAATGCGTAGAGTTTCCATACATAATTCATGGTCTGTGTTGGAATTGAGGAATATAATGATGAAATATGAATATAAAACTTTGAGAGTTCGTCAAAAGGCTGGGGTTTTAAGTCCAGAAAGATTCCTGATCTTGAAAGCATCCTTAATCGTGAAGGGCAAGAAGGTTGGAGACTTCGTGAGGTTATTCAACCAGCAGCATCTTTTGGGGAAACAACTGCCGTAATCATGGTTTTTGAAAGAGTTTTATCGGTTTCCTAACCTCGTCAATGTCCAGGTAATTGTGGATTTTACTATAAGTCCAGACCTTATAATCTGTGATAGTGATATATTTAGCAAACACATCACTTTATTGAAATCAGGTCATACTTCAGGAGAATTATAAATGCGGAAATACCGATGGATAGCCATTATCGCTCTAATTGGTTGGACGGTTTACTTTGCCAGTTGCACGAAAGTGCAGAAAGAGCCAATACCTGTTATGCCTGGTGTATCAGATGCGAAACAGGTAGATCATCCGATGGATGTTCTGATTTATACCGGTAGTACCTCATGGATAACATTAGAAAACGCAAGAATTGAAGCAAGCATAACAAAAAGTCTTTTGGAATCCAATGGAATTCGCGCAGCAATAACAGAAAGTGATGAATCACTTAGCAGCTGGATGTTGGAGACAACCGCAAACGGTGCTGTGAATGTGTGTATCCTTTATGGCGTTTTACCTTCAACAATCTATGCCCCTGGGAATACCGAGCCCGATGGGTCTATTGCTGAAAACTGGATTGAAACAACGGATGGTGATACGATTTTAAATCATGCAGATTATTTAGGTTATTACAGTTCAGACGAGACACCCAACTACAAGGCACCTCTGCAAAACCTTATGGACCTTCCCAATATTGATATTAATGTTGAGCATTTTGAGAACCTATTTATGTATGTCACTGAGGGCGGCAGAACATTAACCCCGAATTTAGTCAATTTTGAATCAGACAGACCCTTCCCTTTGGAACAACTCGGCTCTGAATGGTCCGCTGAAAAGATTTTTGCAAGTAATACCGGGGATGTTCAAGGAACTTTGGCAGATCCTATAATACTTCGAGATGGAAATCGAGGCAGACTCGCGATGGTCCACCAAACACATCATGGGGATAATCCGAAAGGGGTAGTCGCAGCGGAGATTATCATCAATTATCTTTTCGCTGAATAGGTTTAAGTGTAGTTCCGTTCAACGACCTATCCAACAAGATAAACTATAACCTTCATTCAGGATGATTTTAGTACTCAGGACTTACACATTTTATTCAAGGAGAATTATCAGTGCAAAAATACCAATGGTTAGTTTTTATTGCTTTAATAGGTTGGACGGTTTCCTTTGCCAGTTGCAATAAAACGCATAAAGTAGAGGGCCCTGTCGCTTCCAAAGAAATGGTAAAGCAGAAACCATCGGACGTTATACCCGTTGAACCTATAGACCGTCCAGCAGATGTTTTGATTTATATAGGTAAAACCTTGTGGATTAGTCCGGAAAATGCAGAAAATGAAGCAGAAATGACAGAATTTCTCTTAGAATCAGAGAATATTCAAGTGGAAATAACAAAAAGTAAGGAAGCTGTCAGAGATTGGATGCTGCAAACAACTGCAAACGGTGTCGTGAATGTCTGTATCCTTTACGGTGTTTTACCTTCCACCATCTATCCATCAGGAAATGCGCAACCCGATGGTTCTGTCGCCGAAAACTGGATTGAAACAACGGATGGCGATACAATTTTGAATCATGCGGATTATTTTGGGTATAACAGTTCAGAAGGGACAGCCAACGAACGGGGTGCTATGCAAAACCTAATGGACCTCCCCGAAATTGAGATTAATGTATATGAACACAACATAGATATGTTTGTTACAGTAGAAGGTAGTAGATTAGCCCCAAGTATGGTCCACTTTAGATCTGACAGACCTTTTCCTTTAGATCAGCTTGAAGATGAATGGTTTGCTGAAAAGATTCTTGCAAGCGATACTGGGAATACTCAGGCAACCTTGGCAGATCCTATCATTGTGCGAGATGGTGATCGTGGCAGATTAGCGATTGTTTTTCATACTCTGTATAAAAATAATCCGAAAGCCGAAGTTGCGGCACAGATAATCAACTATCTCTTAACGCAATAGAATCAGGCAGATTGCCTATGCAAGACGCTCATCTGTCAGAATAAACTATTGAACTATCTCAACGATAATGCCGAAGTTTTTTGCCTCCGCTTCTGCCAGTACTACCGATGCGGCAACGGCATCTTGCACTGCTACACCTACCGATTTGAAAAAAGTAATTTCTTCATCTGACTGCCGCCCCTGTTTATCGCCGTTGACGATTTCACCGATTTCAGCATCAATTTGCGCATTCGGAATAATCAGGTCTCCCGCCTCTTCTAAACAGGCTTCCCGCGAATCCACTATAATTCGGTTTGCCCGTCTGATTGTTGTTGTATCAACTTCCCGTTTTTCTGGTACGAATGTGCCAACGGCTGTGATGTGTGTTCCCAATTGTAGGTCGTTTCCATCAAAAAGCGGGATTGACGATGTAGTCGCACAAATAACGATGTCAGCATCTTTCACAACTTCTTGTGGCGTAGGGGCAAGATTGACTTCGGGGGCATCAATCCATTCTGATATTTCGGCTGCGAGTTGTTGTGCGGAGGCTTGTGTACGACTGACGAGATTGACGCATGCAATATCTCTAACTGCCATGACTGCTTGCAACTGTGCCCGCGCCTGTACACCCGCCCCGAACAATCCAACCGTTTTTGCGTCCTTCCGTGCAAGTAAATCTGCTGCTACACCACCACCTGCCCCAGTTCTGATAGCAGTAAGGCTGGTACCGTCCATGAACGCTTTTGGCGATCCTGTCGCTGGATCAAGCACTAAGACTGTTGCAGTAATACGAGGCAAATTAAGGTTCGGATTATCGTCATAAACGGAGACAACTTTGATTCCAAACTCACTCCGTTCAGGCAGATAGGCGGGCATTATGAGCGTAACACCTTTGTCCGTGGAGAGATGTTGTCGGGATGGTGCGGTCACCTTGCCTGCTGAAAGTTGACTGTAGGCGTGCCGCATCGCATCAATCGCTTTGGGCATGGGTAAAGTTGCGCGAACATCGGAAGCAGAGAGGATTCTAATGGGCATACGATCACTCCACGTGGACCACTACTTCGCCTAACACATTCATGTCAGGGATGATTCCTAAGCCAGGTTGCGTTGCGGCTGCCATTCTGCCGTTAACCCGTTGCGGTGCCCCCTCCGCTGTGCTGACGGTGACATAGCTATTAAAATCGGTTGCTGTGAAAAGAAACTCTGTCGGTGTGCTGTGGGCAAGATGAGCAATCGCGGAGGTTGTAATATCGCCCCCCCAACTATCTTCAATCGTCATCGCAATGCCAAGTTCAACGCAGAGGTCTCTTGCAAGTTTTGCTTTTGTCAGTCCACCGAATTTACTAATCTTTATGTTAACGACATCCATTGCTCTGTCTGCATGACCGCGTAACAACGCATGGATACTATCAATCGTCTCGTCCAGCACAAAGGGATGATCTGTCCGTTCACGAATGGCAAGGCATTCTTCGTAGGATAGACAGGGTTGTTCAATGTAGACATCCACATCGCTCACACCGCGAACCACGCGAACTGCTTGATGCATCAGCCAACCGGTATTTGCATCTGCAATTAACACATCCCCCGGTTCCATCAATTCGGAGACCGCATGAATACGTTCAATATCGGTGTTTGGGTCTCCACCTACTTTCAATTGAAATTTTCGATACCCTTCCGCGCGGTAGGTAGCAACCTTTTCTGCCATCTCGTCTGGGGATTGTTGCGAAATTGCACGGTAGAGCATAAAATCCTCACCATACCTACCACCAAGAAGTGTGCATATCGATTGATCTGAAACCTTGCCGAGAATATCCCAACACGCGATGTCAATCCCTGATTTTACATAAGGATGTCCTTTGAGCGCGGTATCCATGCGTTGATTGAGCGGAAGCAGTTGAGTCGGGTCTTCACCGATGAGGTGCGGTGCAAGTTCCGCAATGCCAGTGCGGACACCTGTCGAGTATGCGGGGAGATAGAACGGTCCCAGCGGACAAACTTCACCGTAGCCAGTGACACCTTCATCTGTTTCAACAGCAACGATGGTGCTATCAAAAACAGATACAGATTTCCCGCCTGACCATTTGTAGCTGCCTTCATGTAGCGGAAGGTCAACTTGATAAGCTTTTATACTACGAATTTTCACATAAACTCCAAACGTGAAGGACAAATTATTTATACTCTTCACTGCCATATAAATGGATTTTTCTAAATAGGAACGCAAAAACATTCGTTAATTGGTGCATTTTTATCCGTTGTTTCGTTTGTTTGTTGAAAAAGAGGCAATTGTTTTCTCAGCCTCTCACAATCATATTCCAACCACTTCATTGCAAAGTCTGCAAACTCGGGATTTATTTCTATGCCAAGATATTCAACGCCTAACGCTTTCGCCACAACACATTCCGAACCCGAACCGGCAAACGGCACAAGTACTCTGCCATCTGCTCCATTGATACGAGATAGGATGAGTCGTCTCGTTAATTCCATCGGTTTTTGAGTGGGATGCTTCAAAATGTCGTGTTCACGGTGTTCAGATAAATCGGCAGGAGGATAAATTTGAGATCCGCACGTTCTACAAACAAACCATCTTTCAGAACGACCAGCACCACCTGCTAAAGCCGGAATTTTGATAACATCTCTCGGCAAAGCACCATTTTTATGGGCATTATAAATAGTCATTTTGCCTGGTGAACCGTAGCGCGAAGGCGTGTCTTTTCGGACTTTTCCTGCAGCGTTCTTTAAGAAACTTTCGGTATAAGGTTCTCTGATTTGGTCTATCTCCAAATTGGTGCGCGGCATATTCGGTTTCCACAGACACAATATTGTTTCGTGAGACCTTTGCCAAAATTTTAATGACGGGACAGTCTTGTTGGTATAATGCCATACTAACCAACGTTGCTCGTGGATAGGGAAACAAACAGATATTCTTGCAATAATTTCTGGAAACCCATACAAGTAGAGTAAGCCATCATCTGTGAGGAGTTCAAGGCAGTCTTTTATCCATGATTCTGCCCATTCAACATAATTGTCTATCGGCATCACTTCAGTATCATTACCAAAATCTTTACCGATGTTGTAGGGCGGATCAGCAATAATCACCTGATATTGCTTGCCAGTCTTGATTAACTGTGGCAATACTTCCGTTGTGTCTGCAACGATAATCGTATTAGTGAATGTATCTGCCTTCATGTTTTGTTCCGAATGACGTAGATTAGTAGTGCAACTATCAAAACTCAATTTTTTATGGTATTATTGTTCAAAGAGAGACGGTTGATCTGTTTTGCTTTCGTCATCTGTGTTGCGATATTTGCCCACATTCTTGCCTTTTGATTTACGTTCCTTAAAGGTCATCTCTACTTGATGCAACCCAAGTTCTTCTTGGATTTTAGACATCTCACTGTGAGCATTATCTAATCTGTCGATCGTCATTTTCATGTATTCTTCGCTTCTGTCAATGCCAATGTATTTATGCCCTAAAAGTTTTGCTGCAACAGCAGTAGTACCACTGCCAATGTAGGGGTCTAACACAACGCCTTGTGTCTCTGTATCTAAAATTGATATAATTACGCGTGCTGGTAACCAGAGCGGAAATGGTGCTGGATGCGGATTATTTTTGCCGTTTTCAGGCACACCGCGCCATATAGATGTCAACTTCGCATCACAGGATCTCAATTCTGTGCCAATTAATTTGTTGTCTATAGGCTTATACAGCCAATAAATACGTTCCTCTACTTGCCAAAACCGCCAACCCCTTATGTTTCCTGCGATCATTCTGTCCCAAATGATTTCCTGCTTCACCGTCCATTCAGTTTTACGCAACCAGTCCATCGGATGATACATGTTGCCTCTCTCCCATCGGACTTTGTGATTATAGAAAAACGAACCTCCGGGAGCGGTTACACGGTAAATCTCATTTAGCACATCTACTTGGTGCTGCTGATATTCAGGTTCAGGCACGGCATCTTTGTAGACATCATAAACCACGTTTTTGACAAGCCAACCTTTATGCTTTTCCTGCTTGTTATAGGGCGGTGAAGTAACGCCAACATTGACGACATTATCGTCTATCTTATTCAAAACGCTAAGGGTATCGCCTTCAATGAGTTTGCCTTCTTCGAGCGTATCTTTCGTAATTTGCTTACTTTCCAGAAAGTTACCTTTAAGCTGATGTTGATCGGTAATATTCATTGTGCTGTTTTCTCCAAATGTTCGAACACACCTCTTGTTATGTACGGCTTTGATTCGATGAGTTGCTGTTTAGAAGCGGTATAAATCGTTTCGAAACTCTCTACGTCCTTGTAATGTATAAATGAAAAATCTGCACTTCGCAGGTATTGACCTATTCTATCACCATTAGGAAATCTGCGTTCAAGTTGTGCTTGTAATCGGGATGTAAAACTTTGTTCGTTAAAACTGAACCCGAATATGTAAATGAGGCGTCCATTAACAAAACCAGCAACCAACATGTTAGGGTTTTCTTCTTTATGCCTTTCGAACTTTTGCCAGCTGTAATCTGTGAAATTACCGCCACCATTCAATTTAGTGGGGGACTTAGCAGTAGAATCAGTCCGATAATTGCGAGGTTTTATTTCGCAGCGTTCGACTTTTCCAGTAAGCGTATTATGTCTAAAACCGTTATACCCCAGTTTTTCTGAGCTAGGTTCATACCCAGCTACTACAGCTACAACTAACTCGCGCATAGTAGAAGAATTCAAATCATTGTAATATTTCGTAAGTAATTCTAAAAGCATCGCAATCAGACTGTCTTTAGATTTACTGATCAGATTGGCACTGATTTCGGTGTGTTCTTTTATGGTATAATCTTCGATAAGTTGTAAAAGGTCCTTGTTCATACAATAATCACTTCATATTGTTTCTCTATCTTGGTTAGTTTAGCAATACCTTTGTTGTGTCTGCAACGATAATCGTATTGGCGAATATTTCTGCCTTCATGTTTTGTTCCGATTACTTCATTCTGTATTGCGCGATTTACCAATCAAATTCGTTTTCAAATTGAACGTGTATTCTTTTCAGTGGATACAGTCCAAATATCAGTTACTGCTTCTTGGTACTTGTTCAATAATACGGTCAGCAAGTTTTGAAAAAGGTAAACTTTGGAGGTAAACAGTGCCAGTGCCTTGTAGAGTCGCGAGAAAAAGCCCTTCACCACCGAAGAACATTGACTTTAAGCCTTTGACCATTTCAATGTCATAATCAACGCCAGATGTGAAAGCGACAAGGCAACCGGTATCAATGCGGAGTGTGTCGTTGACAAGTTCCTTTTTGATGACAGTCCCACCAGCATGCACAAAAGCCATGCCATCGCCACGTAGGAGTTGGAGGATAAAGCCCTCACCACCGAAAAAACCTCTTCCCAATTTTCGTGAAAAGGCGATGCTTAGCTCGGTACCCAAAGCGGCGCATAGGAAAGCATCCTTCTGACAGGTTAGTTCTCCACCCATTTCAGCAAGGTCAATGGGGATAATATGACCGGGATAGGGCGCGGCAAAAGCAACTCGTCTCTTGTTGCTGCCCGTATTGGTAAAGTGAGTCAAAAATAGCGACTCACCAGTGAGCGCACGTTTGCCTGCACTGAAGAGTTTGCCCATTAAACCCTCGTCACCACCTGAACCGTCGCCCATTTTTGCTTCGTACTCTATGTCTTCCTCCATCCAGTTCATCGCACCGGCTTCCGCGACAATTGTCTCACCTAAGTCAAGTTCAACCTCAACGACTTGCATATCGTTGCCAAAAATTTCGTAATCTACTTCGTGGCTTTGCATTGTGTTGTTCCTTTCAGTGATTTTGTTGAATTATAATGTTGCAGCAGAAGAAACCTGCTACTGCTCTGTGTAATAGTTATCTCTATTTGTTAGAAATGATAGCAGGTTTGGCAAAAACTCTCAAGAAAAAGTCGCTTTATTATTCTTTCCAAACTGTTCCGAATAGGCATCATGTAGAATTTTCTGCACTAATTTTCATTTTTTTCTACTGCTTCCACAGAAATTTTTGCATAAAAAGCATTGACGTTTCCTTTACCACTGAACCAAGTGCCGGTAGCACCCAGCTTAAAGATTTTACCTTCGTTAAAAGGATATTGTATTTTTCCTATCTGTCCAGATGGAATATCCCATACAGAGGCCCGTGCTTCGGTTGGAATTCCTCTTGTAGGCAATTCGGTATCGCCATCAAACAGATCAAACGATCCACCTGATTTGGCGCTACCCATCCGAATATCAATCATAAGCACACCACCATCTTTAAACGCTATGGTATCAATCGTAATAACGTTATAGTCTTGCTCGCCGTATCCTGGCGCGCGAAGTATGTGTAGGACCTCTTGCTCAAAATGTTCTTTATTGAGGGTTATATTTGCACCAGTTAATAGAGGTTCTGATATGTTCTCACCGAATCCAGGGAATTTCGCATCTAAGGAATCCATGAGAAACATAAGGTAACCATCCTCTTCCGAAATGCCCTTTTGATAGCAGTCGTCAAAGAAATCATTAAGAGGAAGTTTTCCCATCACATCAAATTCAGGAGAAATCACTAAACAATCCACCGGTGAACCTTCTGTCCATCCTTCCATGATGGCTTGTGCCAAAGGATATGTTGTGTTTAATGTTTTTCCTTCTCGCTCGCGTCTTTTTGCTATTGGCTCTCGTAAACTGGGAGTACGTCCTAATTCGGCATTGGTTACCCAAGTATTGATAAAGTTTTCATTTAGGAATTCAATGATTTGGTTATCAGAGAGGACAACTGCCCTCAATTCTTTGCCGCTCCCTCAGCAAGCCTCGTCGACTAATGGACCATCTATTGAGACTACATGAATGAGCTTAACCTCTTGTTCTGCTATCTCTACTGCTTGATCTGGTGGCACCCAGTTAATTTTTTCCGACTTGTAGAAACACAGTATTAGTGCACGTTCCGCCTCTTCTTGGGTAATTGACATGGCGAATTCGAGATCATCAGGTTGTGTGCCTGCACAGAGTTCTATTTGAGGACAGAAACCGATGTCTGTACAGCCTATCGTATCCCAACCAACATCGAAATTCAGTGTCGTTTCAGGCACGTGCATCTGAAAGCGGACGATTTTATCTTTGGTTTGGTCGATGACGAGATGACCAGCAAACTGGGACGGTGTGAACCAACCCCCCTTTAAAGCAAATTCTGCATGAATGCGAAACACAATGTCTGCAAATTCATCGTTGTAGGCGCGTAGACATGCCCACAGACCTTGTGAGTCTTCCGCATCCATTTCCAGGCGTGGATCGGGATGGAGTTGCTGTAGCAACGTCAGCGCGCTTTCTTCTTGAATCTGCCAACATTCACCCACCGCAACCGCTTCTGATGGCAGAAAAGATTGAAAAACCGAAGCAGGATATTGCTTTTCCGGTTCAACGACACGCAGATTTGCCAATTCGTCCCACTCCACGTGGAAATTGTATTGTGTGTATTCAATCGGAGCAATGAAGCCTTTGACGCTGACTTCCGCGTTCCTATCAAGATTAAGTGTGATTTGGTTTTGTAAAGTTTCCATTTCAGTTTTCCTCTACAGAAATTTTTGCCTTAAAAGCATTGGTGCTGCCCTTCTCACTTCTACCGTAACACCCGGTAGCACCCAACTTAAAAAACTGACCTCGGTCAAAACGGTGCGTGAGTTGCCCTGTCTCATCAGGTTCCAACCACTTCATCGCAAGTACCATGTATTTAGTCACTCTTTCTGTTGTAGGGAGGTCGTCGTCACCATCAACTAAATAGAAGTGCCCTTCCGCATCGGCTCTCCCGGTTTCAATATCAATAGTTAGCGTGCCGCCCTTTTCAAACGCCCTTGCATCAATTACAACGACTGTATAATCCTTATAACCAACTATTGGTGTCCGAAAAACATCAAAGACATCCTGTGAAGGTTCTTCACTGTTCAGAGTGATGTTCCCCAATCCGGGCTGCTTCCCCTCCAAACACTCCTTGAGGAACATAAGGTAACTCTCCTCGTCTCGGCGTTTTTTCTCCCAATTGTCGTTGAAGAATTCATTGACGAGTTGTCTGCCCATCAATTCAAAATCAGCTGATATGACGAAACAGTCTACGGGTGAACCTTTCTTTGATCCGGTTTTCCACCCCTTTATAATGGCTTGTGCCAACGGATGGCTTGTGTCGAATATCTTACCTTCGCGCTCGCATCTTTTGGCAATCGGATCTCGCAAACTCTGAGTACGTCCTAATTCAGCATCTGCCACCCAAGTGTTGATGAAATTTTCGTTCAGGAATTCAATGTTTTGGTCGTCAGAGAGAGCACCTGCCCTCAGGCTTTTGCCACTCCCTCAGCACGACTCATCCGCAAGTGGTCCACCTGATGAAATGGCGTGAATCGGTTTCTGTAGGACAGGTGCCAATTCCAACGCTTTCTCCAGCGGGACCCAGTTAATTTGCGCTGACTTGTAAAAACATAACATTAATGTGTGCAATGCTTCCTCTTGTGTGATTGCTACTGTGAATTTAGCATCTTGCAAAACGTCTTGTTCACCTGCACAGAGTTCCATTTGCGGACAAAAACCGATGTCCGCTCCGCAGAGTCCATCTCTAATTGTCCAACGTGCATCAAAGTTCAATGTGGCATCCGGAACGTGCATCTTGAAGGAGGCAACTTTCTTTTCTAATCGGTCAATAACCAGATGTCCAGCAAACTGCGATGGCGCAAACCACCCTTTTTCTAAAACGAATTCCGCGTGAATACGGAACAGAATCTCAGCAAACGCACTGTTGTAGGCGCGTAGACATGCCCACAAACCGTAAGAATCCGCCCCACCAATTTTCAACTCCAATTGTGGGTTTGGACTGAGTTGTCGCAGCAGTGTTAATGCGCCTTCTTCTTGAATTTGCCAACATTCACCCACTGAAACCGACTTCGATGGCAGGAATGCTTGAAAAATGGAGGTAGGATATTGCTTCTCTGGTTCAGCAGCCTTTAGATTTGCCAATTCGTCCCAATCCACGTGGTAGTTGCGTTGGGTATATTCAATCGGGGCAATGAAACCTCTGACTAAAACCTCTGCATCACCGTCAAGATTAAGCGTGATTTTGTCTGATAAAGTACTCATTTTACTTCTCCAGTAAAGAAATTTTTATCTACTTATACACATTTTCGGATGCAGTTTTGCGGAATTATTGTGGAGAAGTAAAATGAGTTCTAAAGATAGATGGTTGTTCAGATAAGGTCCGAGGGAACTCCGATTCCCGATTACCGTCGCGATTCGAAGATCGCTCATACCTTGGATTAGATATAACGAGGTTTTGTCGTAGCACAAAAAGCAGTGGTACACCTGCCTCGTGCGCGCAGAAAAATTACCGAATTAATAACTTAAACTTCATACAGTTTGCGCTACAGACAAAGCCTATCAATCATGTTTTCCTTGACAAAAAAAGTATATCACATAAAATAGGAGTAGATTTTCGCAATTATCTTGGACCCACACACTTTAAAATATCAAAGGACGAATATGTCAATAACCCTGTGCTTTAGCATCGGGGCTTGTGCGAACCACCTGCCAAGCGGTCAATGCACGAGTTAAACGGTTGACTACAGTAAAACATCGCATTATCTTAACGTGGCCGTTGACACAATGTATTGGATGCTCCCCAAGTCTGATACCTCTTGGATAGTGTGATCTGGATGGGGCAATATAAACTCTTCGGAGGATTACTAACCATGTTAGTTCCAGTAGTAGCTAAGAATCAAAATCCACTTATGCCCACTAAGCCTTCGCGGGCAAGAAAGTGGATTAGAGATAAGAAGGCAACCCCGTTTTGGAAGAACGGCATCTTTTGTGTTAGGCTTAATATTGAACCTTCAGACAGATATTTTCAAGAGATCGCAGTAGGCGTGGATCCTGGAAGTAAGAAAGAGGACTTTACAGTCAAGTCTAAAGCACATACCTATCTGAATGTGCAAGCCGATGCTCACAAAGTTGTTGGCAAGAAGATTGCCAAAAGACGCGAACTCCGCAGAAGCAGACGATCTCGGAAGTGTCCGAATCGAAAGAATAGGACAAACCGATTAGCCAACAAAGCACGTGTCCCTGCTGGCACGCGTGTGAGGTGGGACTGGAAGCTAAGGATAGTGGATTGGCTGTCTAAATTGTATCCTGTTACGAAAATCTGTGTGGAGGACATCAAAGCACGGACAAAACCTGATAAGGATAGATGGAATCGGTCTTTTAGTCCGTTGGAAGTAGGGAAACGCTGGTTTGTTTCGGAACTGATAACACGGTTTGGTGTGGGCAACGTATTTATGTATAAAGGTTTATGGACTTCTGCACGTAGGCAGGCATTAGGCTTAGAAAAGTTATCTGATAAGTTGTCTGACGATTTCTCTGCACATTGTGTAGATAGTTGGGTGATGGCACATTCAGTTGTCAACGGAGATAGCAAAAAGGCGATGTCCATGAAACCTGATAATACGCAAGTCTTTTGCATAGCACCTATACCGATACGGAGACGCGAACTACACCGACAAAATCCACAACGCGGTGGTAAAAGACCCAGATACGGTGGCACAATGTGTTTAGGCATTGTCAAGAATACACTTGTCAAACACGTCAAACACGGATTGCTGCGGGTAACAGGATACGACACAAGAGGCGGACTCAATCTCAGTGAAATCACAAGCAGTAAGCGTATCGGAAGAGGTGCGAAGCCACAGAGTTTTCGCATACTCACAAAACTAAACTTTCAATACAAATAGGAGCGAGCATTCCCCACCGAGCTAAAGCTGCGGTGTCCCCTGCTCGAATATTTAGATGGAAAAAACGCATCTATTCCACGCGCCTCACCTTCACGCGATTGCCCGTACGATTTTTGTTGCTGCTGGCGCATCTCAACATATTGCTGACGATGTTGCCGAGATTCTTGTTAAAGCTCATTTAGCCGGTCATGATTCACACGGTGTGCTGAGAATCCCAGCATACATCAGAGGCATTGATGCTGGAAACATAAAACCTTCTGCAGAACCTGAAGTCGTTGCCGAAACTGACAACACGTTACGCGTTGATGGAAAGGGGGCTTTTGGACACTATGTTTCACGATGGTCAATCCGGAAAGCCATAGCAAAAGCAAAGACATCTGCTGCTTGTTGTGTGAGTATTTTCAACACGGGACATATTGGTCGGTTAGGTGAGTATGCGGAAGAAGCAGCGGGAGCTGAGTGTATCGGGCTAATTTCTGTCGGAATGGGTGGCAAAGGTGCAGGTCCAACGGTGCCTTATGGCGGTTCACAAGGCACTTTCAGCACGAATCCGATCGCTATCGGTGTCCCAACAGGCGATGATGCGCCATTTATTGTTGACTACGCAACAAGTGTGATTGCCGAAGGTAAAATTCAGGTTGCGCGTAGCAAAGGGACAGAATTGCCCGAAGGATGTATTTTAGATAAACACGGTGCACCGAGTATTAAACCTGCTGATTTTTACGATGGCGGCGCGCTTCTTGCATTTGGCAAACATAAGGGATATGCGCTTGCAATGTTTACATGTTTGCTCGGCGGATTGGCGGGAACGTTTGATGCTGAGACAGGGCGAATGGGCGGCATCTTCATGCAAGTCATTGATGTTAATGCTTTTACGCCAATAGCAGAATACCAGAAAGGGGTTCGTGCGTTTTTAGATGTTATTAAAGCTACACCACCTGCACACGGATTTGATGAAGTCTTAGTTCCAGGTGATTTTGAATCCCGCTACCGTGCTGAACGCCTACAGAGTGGGATTGAGATACCGTATACCATCAAAAATCAACTTCAGGAATGTGCAGATAAATTTGGGATTTCAATCGGTGCCGAGATAATCGGAGCAGAAGATAAAGCACGGTATTAAATGGTATTCAGTTGTTGGATAGGTTTCCAGAGTAAAGAGAATTAATTAGCAAAGATTAAGACTATAACGCGAGTTCAGTGGAACGCAAACTAACAGTTTGCTCTACAAAGACTTTTACTGTAGCACAAACTGTTAGTTTGTGCATCTGTAGAACATAAACTAACAGTTTGCCCTACAAAGACTTTTACCAAAACACGCTGCACCAACGAGGTTAAGAAACCGCACCTAATGGGACTTGAAAGCTATTCGGTCTTAAGCCGTTTTTGACGATCTTGTAAAAATTTAATAACAGTATCTGCACTTTGGAAACCAAGAGTCCCTGCTTCATCTATGACCATCTGCATTTGGATAGGGTTATTCGTCAACATCGTTTCTGCTTTTTGGTAATATTCTGCTGCGGCATCCTTTTCTCCGCTTTCTTGGTGCATGACTGCTAAGTAGATATGCGCAGCAGCGAACCGGGGCGATCTGGTGCGGTTTTTGATAAACTCCTCAAAGGCAAAGCGCGCATCAGTATACCGTTGGTCCTCAAAGTGGACCCTGCCGATGCGAAATAGTGCTCTGTCCGCATAGCTATCTTTGTATCCATCGGACAGATAAAGTTCGCGTTCAGGATAGCTGATAGTTGTTTGATAAGCTTGCAATGCTTCGTCAAATCGCTGGAGTTTCCTGTAGATTTCACCTACTTGGAAGGTTGCCATCATGGCCTGTAAGGTATTTGGCTGTTGTTCAATAATAGCATTGAAAATTTTGAGCGCGCTGTTTGGTTTTTCAAGTACGTCCACATAAATAATGCCCATACGGTAACGTGCTTCAGCTGCATAAGGCGATTTAGGATGCTCCTGCACTATTTTATTATAAGCCTTAACGGCTTTAGAATAATCCAGTAACTCGCGCTCATAGATAGTAGCGATCTGTAATTTTGTTCTAACTTTCTCGGCAACGTTTAATTGATTACCTTGAATTTGTAGAAGTAAATTTTGAATTGCCGCGCGGTGTTTAAGCGAACGAAGTTGTACTGCAGCCTGCTTAGCAAATTGTGTATCTGGGGCATGACTGATTAGATGACGCGCAATTTTTGAGGCTTCATCGTAGTTCCCACCTTCCACTGCTTTCTCAAGTTTTTCGAATTCGTGTTTGGGAATGCGTTGCGTTATCGTTCCTATTTTGCTCCGTACCAATTTGGTCACTTCCGCAGGACTTTTATCGTACATTGCAATCTGCCCAAGGTACACTGGATCAAGCGTCGGAAGGTAAACGTTAAGGAAAATTTTAAAAGCGTTGCGTGCTTCGTAATAGTTCTGTATTTCCTCATAACAAATGCCGGACCAATAAAAAACTGCGGGCATATTCCAGAAGTTCGGGTATTTCTCATCGATTGAATCATATACAGTAAGTGCTTGTTGATACGCCTCTCCCTCGCGATGAATATTTGCAATATGGAAAAGTGCCTCGGCAGCGAAATTGCTCGTTGGATAGTTGTCCGCAACTTTTTTGTATGCATCAATTGCTAACGGCAATTGATGTAACACCGTATGCCTTAGATGTGCGATCCGCCATTGTGCTTCAGCAGCTAACTTGTCGGTAGGATATTTTTTAAGCAATTCTTGATATATTTCAATTGCACGTTCAGGTTGATTGAGTTGGTTATGCATTCGGTAGAGTTCAGCAATCTGAAATTTTGCAACCGTTTCAAGCGGGGTGTCTTTGTAGGTGCGTACAATCTCTTTCTGCATCTGTAGATTTTTGAGTGCAGTTCGGATGTCTCGTATTTTCTGTAATCCGATTTTATGGACGAAATGTATTTCTGGTGCCGTGCCAACAAGCGTCCGGAAACTATGAATAGCCTTCTCATATTCTCCCATTCTACTGTACACATCACCAGTCTTAATATAGGAGAGAAAAATCTCAGCGATGGGCAACCCATCCGCTCTCATACTGAGGATTTTTTTATACGCCTTCAGTGCCTCTGGATATTGCTGCGTATAGTTGTAATATATCTCGCCAAGCTGGTAGTAGCACCTACTCCGAGTTTCAATATCTTTGGCAGATTTTGCAAGTTTCTCCAATTTGGTGGCAGCTTCTGTATAACGCTTTTCTTTAAGTAAGGAGGTAACTTCATCAAGCTGCGCGTGTGCAGTGCATAAAACCAGCGACATTAGCAGCATATACAACATGGCGCATTGGAGAATAGGAGTGAATTTCAAATTTTTCACCTAAAACTCTTTTAATTTCAACAACTACCTGAGAACTGTAACATCAGAGTTCTGAATGAACGTTCTTCAAGTGTTTTTTGGCGATATTTGCCCAATTGGTACCCTGTGCTTGGTCTTTCACCCGATTGAGTTGACTGACTGTATCCCATCCATCTGAATTACGAAGATGTTTATTTCGAAGGACATCTTCCATACTCCGTTGAATATCCTGATGTCTATACTGTTCAATGCGTGCGTCCGCAGAATCAATTTGACTCATGTCAATAGTTGGGGCAGGTCGGAACGGATTTCCAACGAAAAACGCGATAGAAATTACCGCAAAAATGAATAGACAGAAACTAACAACCTTTTGCTCTCGCAAGGTTAACAGCAACCCCGTTGCAAAATCTGATAAACGGGAGTGTAGTGTAGGCTTAACAGGTGGCACCTCAGCGAGTCGCCTATATAATTTCGCCTCAAGGTTGCGTGGCGCAATTATGTGCGGCGTTAATTCCGCCTCTGCTTCGTCTACAAGGTGAAGCACGTGTTTATAAGCGTTGACATTTCTGGTGCAGTTATCACATGTAGAAAGATGGTGTTCAAAATCTACTACTTGTGATGCGTCTAACTCACCGTATACATAATCAATCGCTTGTGCTTCAGATTTATTACATTTAGGCATGGATAAACCTCCTATATCTCATTATTTTCCCATAAAGGTCGTAGCAAAGTTTGTAATTTTTTCGTTGCGCGATGAAGATGGATCTTAACGGTACCTTCAGCCATTCCGAGTGTTTCGGCAACCTCCTTAATCTGTAAACCTTCATACCGGGTTAACATAAAAACAGCTTTCTGTTTAGAGGAGAGTTCGTCTACAGCTTCGCGGATGATGCGTCCACGTTCCTTTTCTTCAAGCTGTTTTTCGGGGTTACTCGATATGTCTGTCGCAACGACTCTGGCTTCAATGACATCTTCATCTTCTAACATATAGACTGGTTTTCGCGCTTTAGAACGATGATAGTCAATAGCAAGGTTAGAGGCAATCGTATAAAGCCATGTCGAAAATTTTGCTTTCGGTTGCCATGACGCAAGAGCACGGTATGCCTTGAAAAACACTTCAAGCGTTAACTCTTCAGCATCTTCGTAATTCCGAACAGACCGCAGAAGATAGCCGAAGATTTTACGTTCATAGCGTTTCATTAATTCATCAAAAGCCTTTTGGCTGCCCGATTTGAACTGCGTAACAAGCATTTCATCGTCAATTAATTTATCCATCACTTTGCCAGACTTTCGTTCAGTTTATGAACAACTTACTCTTTTAACGTAACAGGGTTTCATTAAGTTTACAGAAATTGCGGTTTTATGTCAAAATTGGTAAGATTAATCTCGCCCGATATATAATGAGCTTTGAAATTATTGGGACATTTTGATAAACCTATTTTAGAAATATAATGAACAACAGAAATTGTAGTGCAAACTGGAAGTTTGCGTTACAGAAGTGCCTCATTAATTATAGGTTTACTATAATAACTATACTATAGTTTGGACAGTTTTCGTTTGTATTGTTTTTTGGACACCTCATGCAGCATGCCACACGCGCATGCTGCCACCGCTGGTGCTTGGTTACTGGATGCATTTACGTTTCTGGACACCTATCGCACCGCTGGTGCTACCGAAATGGACAATAACATTCTTTTTCTGTGAGTTTCGGACAGTATTGTAACTCAACGAAAATATATCAAACATCAAAGTGGCAGTCCCAGAGGGACGGAATGTGTATAGATCATTTCCAGTCCCACTCCAAGCCCCAGAGGGGCGAAATGTGTTTTAGCACGAGGTTTAAAATAAAAATAAAAAGCATCACGACTCAAAAAACTGTCCAAACTATAGTAAAATTATACATGAGCCAAAAATTTTTATTTACAGGATCCCTGAAATTTTTCCTTACTCAAAAGTGAAAGATTTGATAAAATAGTTGACAAACACGCTTACCTGCTAAACCCAATAACACTGCAACCAAAAAAACCGAAAAAGGAGTAATAATGGAAAAACGTCCAAATATCCTATGGTACTGCACAGACCAACAACGTTTCGACACTATCGGAGCGTTAGGCAATCCACATATCCGCACACCCAGACTCAATGAATTTGTCCGACAATCTGTCTCATTCACCAACGCCTATTGCCAATCTCCGATTTGTACGCCGTCTCGTGCAAGTTTTATGACAGGCATGTATCCCTCCGCCATAAGCGTCACTGGCAACGGCAACCCCGTTTTTCCCCAATATTACGAAGATCGACTGATCTCTCATGTTCTTGCACAAGAGGGCTATGATTGTGGTTTGATTGGTAAACTCCATCTCGCAAGTGCGTTTGATGGACAAGAAAACCGTGTAAATGATGGCTACCGCTACTTCCAATATAGCCATGACCACGGAAAACCGAACGCATTCGGACACGAATATGCCGATTGGCTACGTGAACAAGGTGAGGACCTTGGTGAGCTCTTGCGGCAACGAGTGGTCGTCCAAAAACCGAAGAAAGATACCGGACAATTTCCTGAACCGACACCGGATTGTGACAACATCCCACCCCATCTCCATCAAACTTATTGGTGCACCGAAAAGACAATCGAGTTTATCAACAAAAATAGACGAAAAGATCAACCGTGGATGCTAAATATCAATCCATTTGACCCGCATCCGGGTTTTGACGCACCTTGGGAGTATTATCGGCGCTACGACCCAGAAATGTTGCCCGGCCCTTACTTTCAGGAAAGCGACATCGATTTTCAGGCAAAATTAACTGACGCAGGCATCGATTTTCAATCGAAGGCAAAACACCCTTCAGAATTTGACGGCAAACAGGTCCAAGCGTCTTATTATGCCATGATTGAACAGGTTGACCACGAATTTGGACGTATACTTGACTATCTTGAGACTGAGGGACTTCGTGATAACACTATCGTTATTTTCACTTCCGACCATGGGGAATCACTTGGAGACCACGGGTTGTTATATAAAGGGTGTCGTTTTTACGAGGGATTGACACGGGTGCCACTTTTTATCTCATGGCCAACACACTTCCTGCAGTGTGTTTATAGCCATGATCTTGTTGAATTGGTTGATATTGTTCCCACACTATACGATATATTAGATATAGACATACCTTATTATGTTCAGGGTAAATCGCTTATCCAACTATTACGCGGTGGTGTTTATGCTTACGAACATAGAGAAGCAGCCCGATGTGAATTTTTCGGTGCACTCGCAACCGCTGATCAGACACACGCTACAATGTATCGGGACAGACGTTGGAAACTCGTTGTGTACCATCAAAAGAATATTTGCGAACTGTATGACCTCAACAATGACCCGTGGGAACACAACGATCTCTCCGAACATGCTGATTTTCAAGATATTAAGTGGGAACTTATGCAAAAGAGTTTTGATGCTACCGTCTATGCACACCCGCGAATGGTCCCCAGGGTTGCTTCACATTAGTCTGTTGTCTGTTCCCAATTTTAAAACCGCTTTTGAAAATCATGTGCTAAAGCAAGGTGGAAAATAGATGACCGTAAGAGCACTCCTACTCGGTTTAGCACTTGTCGTTGTACAGGCTGCAATTACGCCTTATAACGACTACTACCTCCAAGGAACAGACATCGCTGGAAATCACTTCCCTTTAGGTGCAGTATTTACACTGATTTTTCTTACGCTTGTCATCAACCCCATTTTAAAGAGTGTGTTTCCTCGCGCAACACTAAATCCCGCAGAATTGATAGTCATTTGGGTAATGATGGGGATAAGTTCAGCGATTCCATCAAAAGGGATGATGGGTTTTTTACTGCCCTATTTGGCGGCACCGGTCTATTTTGCCACACCTGAAAACGAATGGGCAGAAACGCTTCACCCCCATTTTCCCGAATGGTTAATTGTATGGGATAAACACGCTGTTACCAATTTTTACGAGGGAGAATCGGTTGTTCCGTGGGCACTTTGGTTAAAACCGATTTTCGTCTGGACAGTTTTTATTCTCCTGCTCTACTGTGTAACAATCTGTGTGTCAATTGTCTTGCGAAAACAGTGGGTTGAACGGGAACGGTTTATATTCCCGCTTGTTACTGTTCCAGTAGAGATGGTTCAGCAAACCTCAACGCGCAGCGGTGTAGGCGGTCTTTTCAGGAATCGATTCGTATGGATAGGATTCGGGATTGCCGCTGCGTTTCATCTGCTCAATGGACTGCACGAGTATTTTCCCGCGCTGCCCTCCATTCCGAATCGGTACGACCTTTCCACGCCATTCACGGAACGCCCGTGGATCGTGATGAGATGGTGGCCCCAATTTCGTTTCTTTCTGTATTTCTCTGTTATCGGTATAACCTATTTTCTCGCGATGGAGGTGTCGTTCAGCTGCTGGTTTTTCTTTCTATTTTTCAAGCTACAGTACATCATTATCAACGCCTTTGCTATCCCTATCAGTCCGTGGATATGTGCAAGAGGGCAAACAATGGCTGCTTATGTGGTGATGGTTCTGGCTTTTCTCATCAACAGTCGTGCACATATCAAGGACATCCTAAAGAGGACATTCTCACAGTCTACCGTCACTGCAGCGATTGACGACTCAGATGAAGTTTTACCATATAGATGGGCTGTTCTTGGAGTGATTTTTAGTTTTCTCCTACTTGCTGGGCTTTGCGCATACACTGGGATGTCGTTTTGGGTTGCTTGTAGCATTATCACGCTGTTCCTGATTACCTCTACCGCGCTGTCGTGGATGGTCGTCAACGGAGGAATGTTGCTGATTCAAGCGCCTATGTATCCTATAGAATACTTTGAGATTATTACGGGTTCAAGAATCATCAATGCAAACAGTCTGGCACTCTTAGGATTTCAGCGAGTCATGATGCGCGACTGGGGCGGTATTTTAATGCCGAGCGTTCTGCACGGGTTTAAAGCGGCAGACCCACTCCGTTTAAATCGGAGAAACGTGCTGTGGGCAATGGCACTCGCCATTGTTGTTGCAATCGGTGTTTCCTACGCGGCATCGTTACCCCTGATTTATGAAAAAGGTGGTTTAAATCTGCAACGCGGTCCCTTCATCGGAGCGCCGAGATACTTCAATCATATCGTTTCACTGATTCAGTACCCGAGAGATGCGAAATTAGGGGAAACATATAGTATGATTTTAGGAGTCGGCATCACATCTTTTCTACTCATCATGCAGCGTCAATTTATGTGGTGGCAACTTCACCCGATTGGATATGTGATGGGGGCAGTTTACTCATCCTATTTCCTGTGGTCATGTATATTTATCGGTTGGTTTTTGAAGTTTTTGGTCCTGAAATCGGGCGGTATCGGATATTATCGAAGGTTTCGTCCGTTGTTCATGGGATTGATCGTTGGTGAATTCGGTATCGTTGGTTTGTGGATGATACTTGGGATGTTTACTGGTGTCAATTATCAGAATGCTTTACCGGGGTAATCCGAACCTCACCACACTACCGATTTTTTTCTTAAACTTCGGACAGATTGGACTACTATGTGCCAGCTTAGGTTATTATAGGGCAAGATAAACTATGGGTGACGGTACCGAAACCTAATGCTGATTAGAAAAATTTGAGAAGTTGGGGCAAGGTTTGCAGGAAAAGATAGAAGCCGATGAGAGGATTTGAACCTCCGACCTACTGATTACGAATCAGTTGCTCTTCCACTGAGCTACACCGGCTTGACATATTATACTAACCTAAGTTGCCACATAATAGCACAATCTGTTAGATTGGGTTTCCTGTGAGGATACAAACTGACAGTTTGCGCTATAAAAGATTGCTTGGCCCGAGCTTACGTTACAAATAGAAAATGCCGAGAGGCAGAATCGAACTGCCGACACAAGGATTTTCAGTCCTCTGCTCTACCGACTGAGCTATCTCGGCATCAGGTAATACATGATACTATTAAATCAAATCGTTTGTCAAGTTTATCAGCATTTTTTACGCGTAAAAAAACTTGCATAAAATTCCATAATAAGGTATCCTTTTTAAAACTGATTGTGTCTTGCTCCATCTTCTAAGAGATATGAGGATTAATCAGGACCTTTGAAACACTGGAGGAATCTGGATGGCGCATAAACTATCCATTGTGATTCCGATTTACAATGAGGCTGAGCATTTAGAGGAAATTTTACGACAAATAAATGCGGTCGAAATCGGGATGGAAAAAGAACTTATTCTGGTTGATGATTGTTCAACGGACGGGACGCGCGAGATTTTAGAGAAACTCCAAAATTCAGCTGAAAATACTGCTAAAATTTTTTACCACGAAATAAATCGCGGCAAAGGGGCAACCTTGCGAACCGGTTTTCAACATATTACAGGCGAAATTACCCTCATACAAGATGCGGATTTAGAATACGATCCCCAAGATTACCCGAAGTTACTTGAACCTATTTTGGCTAACAAAGCCGATGTCGTTTATGGATCACGATTTATGGGAGGACGACAAGAAGGTTTGTTACGGAGTTATCTTGCGAACCGATTTCTTACCTTTCTGTCAAACCTTGTAAACGGAACAAAATTAACAGACATGGAAACCTGTTATAAGGTCATTAAAACTGATATTCTGAAGGATATTTCGCTCTGTTCAGATAGATTCGGTTTTGAACCAGAGATTACTGCGAAATTGGCAAAACGTAAGTGCAATATCGTTGATGTCCCGATAAGTTATCGCGGTAGAGACTACGATGAAGGAAAAACTATAAGTTGGAAAGACGGTGTTGCAGCGATTTTTCATATTCTCAGGTTCCGTTTTTTCTCTTAATTTCACCAACAAGGAGCATCAATTAACAAACTGTGCTAAAGGTTAAGAGTCTATGGAAAATTTGCAGAATCTACTTAAAGAGGTTGACGATATTCTGAATTCGTCTGGTGATTTACAAACACAACCACCTTTAGCGCAATTAGAAAAACAAGATGATGAACTTCTCAAGGCATTACAGCAATACTTTCAATACGATACTTTTCGGCATGGACAACGAGAAATTATTGAAGCGATTTTGAATGAGGAGAATGTTTTTGCGGTATTTCCAACTGGACACGGAAAATCTTTATGTTACCAGCTACCTGCATTAATGCTACCGGGAACAACAGTTGTTGTTTCACCGCTCATTTCGTTAATGAAAGACCAGGTAGATGCCCTACAGGCAAGGGGAATAGAGTCTGTATCACTTATAAATAGTACACTCAGTTGGGAAGAATACCGCCTTGAATTGAATAGATTGAAACAGAATAAGATTAAACTACTCTATATTTCTCCAGAACGTTTACGCAGCCGTAGATTTTTAGATATACTAAATTCTGTACTTATCTCTCTTTTTGTCATTGACGAGGCACACTGTATTTCCCAATGGGGACACGATTTCCGTCCAGCTTATCTTTCAATCTATGACGCTATTGACACACTTTATCCGCGTGCAATCGCCCTTTTCACGGCAACTGCGCCGCCAGACATCCGAAAAGATATTCTGAAAATACTGCAGATCCCAGAACCGAGAGTACTTGTGCAAGGGATGGAAAGACCTAACCTGAGACTTGCTGTTCACAAAAGCGAAGACGAAGAACAGAAATATACACTGCTTGAGGAAAATATAGGTTCGCTCAAAGGAAATGGTATTGTCTATGCCGGACGGAGAAGTGAAACAGAAGAAATTGCCGATTTTCTTCAAAAGCAAGGATACCGTGCGGATTATTACCATGCGGGGCGTGAGCTGCACGAACGCAAACAGATACAAGAAGCGTTTTTTGATGACAGCGGAAATGGATTAGACATTGTTGTTGCTACGAATGCTTTTGGGATGGGAATTGATAAACCTAATATTCGGTATATTATTCATTGGACAATGACTGGCACTCTGGAGGAATACTGTCAAGAGGTTGGGCGCGCTGGTAGAGATGAAAACGATTCAGATTGTCTCTTATTCTATCTTCATGAAGACCGCGAGTTACACGAATGGTTCATCAAAGAGAGTGCTCCCGACAAACCTTCTCTTCTTAAACTGTTGCGAACACTGGAAAATTTGAAAGGTACAGGACAATATCGATTGGTGGCGATAGATGAATTAGAGCTGGAAGTTAGCTATAAGATAGCAAAAATACAGGTTGGACTTGCCTATCTGGAAAAACTTGGTTTTCTAAAAAGGTGGCACAACGTTCCGTCTCAAGTCTCTGTCCGGTTGAGAACACAGCCTACAGACGGGACATCGGTCCCGTCTAAGCTTTATACACATCTGCGTCAGCGGCGAATGACAGATATTTTAAGTTTTTGCCGAGACCTTGAACTGAGCCCACGGCGGGTTATGGAACAACTCGCTGAACTTCAAAGTGAGGGACACCTTCAGTATTGGGGCAAAGATGACCTCATGCTGATTGAATTGCTAAAGGATAGTGAACTCCTTGCATCTCTCTCTGAAGAACAGATGGGACTTGGAGACTATGTAAAATACAAACGTAGTAGAATTGACAAAATGGTTCGCTATGCTGCGGCTGATGAGTGTAGGACGAAAGTTATTCGTGATTATTTTGGAGAGGAGGTGCCTGAAGACTATCGATGTGGGACATGTGATAACTGCTGACAAATGCTGTGATGTAATCTTTTGCGCGGATATTGTACTCTTATAGTAAAATCCGAAAATATGTGACATCTCAATGAACAACAATCCCCGTACCATCACGCTGTGGTGAGGTTTCCTAACCCACACTATAACGCTGACGAGGTTTCCTAACCTCGTCAATGTCCACGTAATTGTGGATTTCACTATAAAAAACGGTGTTTGCATGTCTAAAAACTTATAGGTAGCAACTTAGGTTATATTACTAAACAGGAGGTAAAGAGATTGCAAAAAGATGATAGAGTATCAATACTTAGCATAAGACGAATATGGATTGATCTTGCCCTAACGGTATTCTCAATTCAAGTAATCGTTTTCGCTGTCTTGGTCATACGGCATGAAGCCGCTAAAGGCAACGGACCGATGGAGACAGCACAAGTTGTAGTAGTCCAACTTGCTGCTGCGATGGCAGTTGCTGCGGGCACCACATTTATTTTATTTCAAGGAGTAGATTTTATTATGTTTCTTACGCAACTTTATAAGGAACGTCTTGAACGCAAAATTCAAGCTGCAAAAGTTGAAGGCAAAGCTGAAGGCAAAGTTGAAGAGCGTGAATTATGGATAGAATGGAACAATCGCAGATTAGAAGCAGAGGGAAAGGGTGAAACATTTAATGAATCGCCACCTGCCAAACCGAAAGATTCTGCTAAACTACAATAACCTAATGGACTGTATAGTTTAAAATTGGAAGTCATCCCGATCATAGTAGTTTGGATGAGTTAAATTTTGCGGAGTGCCTCTTGAAAAACGGATTGAAGAGAAACACCATTTTGTTCGGCAAGGGATTTGCAATCTTCATATTCAGGCACTGTTTTGATTAGATCGCCGCTTAAGTAACCACGCTTGGCTCGGACAGGCCCCCATTGGGTATTGATTTCAACATAATCACGACTGAGTATTATACGATCAGCAGCGTAAAATCGAACACCGAAGGTTGTTGTTTCTGTTAGAAGGACTTTTATGAGTAGGTCTCGTATGTTTGATGGACAGAGTACATTTATTTTTATGGCGGCTCTGCCTTTCTTCATAAGAATAGGAACGAAGAATACATCCAATGCCCCATGCTCAAAAAGTTTTTCCATCACATAGCTCGAAATTTCGGGGGACATGTCATCTACATTCGTTTCAATGATTTCTATAGAGTCACTGAATCCGAGAACAGAGTCGTGTGAAGTAAGAGGTTCTGAATGGTCATGTCTATGATGTTTAACACTGTTCAAAGATGATTTTTCGCCGATACAGATACGCAGGAGATTTGGCTGCATATCAAGGTCTCTGGTGCCCGCACCGTAACCGATTTGGTTAATGGTCATATTGGGCATAACACCAAAACTTTTGGCGAGTGTAGTAATGATAGCTGCACCTGTAGGTGTAACTAATTCTTTGGGGATGTCAGTTTGACGGACAGGGACTCCGTGTAAAAGTTCCATTGTGCCTGGCACAGGCACAGGCATCATACCGTGCGCACATTTAACAAAACCACGACCAAGTGAGAGAGGAGAAGCGTAAACCTCTTCAACGCCAAGTTTGGCTAAACCGATGACAGCACCGACAATGTCCACAATAGAGTCAATCCCGCTAACTTCATGGAGATGTACTTTGGCTTTATCAGTGTTATGTACTTTCGCTTCAGCTTCAGCAAGTCTGTCGAATATCTGTTTAGCAGTATCACGAATGTTCGTTTTGAGGTCACTTGCATCAAGTAGATTAAATATATCAGAGAGGTGCCTACTGGGACCGTGGACGTGTTTATGGTGATGTCCTTCGTGTGAATTCTCGGAAGTTTCAACTATTGCTTGTGTACCTGTGATACCTTGTTTTGTCGCTTTCTGGAAATAGAGACTGAATTCAACGTCTAAATTTAATTTTGCAAGTTCAGTTGTCAGTACCTCTGGGGCAACTCCCGCATCAATGATAGCACCGAGAACCATATCGCCACTAATACCGGAGAAGCAGTCAAAATATACGATTTTCACTGGGGAGTTCCTTTGGCTGAATGGTCAGAATTGAGGCAATGAGTCTATGAGTTGTTGCAGAACTTGCTAAAGCCCTGCAACATACTCTTAACCTGTAATTATCCGTTTATTTTTTGGATATAAGTGAGGTGAAATACTAATATTTTTGGAACAGTTCCTTCAATAACTCTTTCGGTTCGTTCCGTCTGAGCTTATTGAGAGCCTCAACTTCAATCTGCCTAACCCGTTCACGACTGATTTCAAGTTTTGTACCAATATCAGCAAGTGTATATTCGGTACCATCAATTAATCCGTAGCGAAGGACAATGACATGGGTTTCACGTGGGTTGAGTGTTCTGTTAAGAACTTCTTCTAACGCTTCAATTTTAGAGAAGTTAACTAATTCTGTTTCAGGTGTGATTTGAGAGTTATCCGGGATTATATCCCGAATTGGCACTTCTGGTGCTGTTTCATTAATCGGTGCATCTAACGAAATAGGGTCTCTCGTTGCTTGCAGAATTTCATCTACCTTTTTCTCAGAGAGTTTAACCTCTTGAGCAACCTCTTTAATGGTTGGTTCTCGACCAAGTTGGACAGTGAGATTGGACTGCACCTGCTTGATTAGTCTTCGTGTTTCCCCGATGTAGCACGGAACCCGAATAATCTGCCCTTGCTGGTCTAATGCGCGTTTAATTGATTGCATTACCCACCAAGTGGCATAGGTGCTGAAACGGTATCGGAGTGTATGATCAAATTTCTCCACCGCCTTCATAAGTCCGATGCTTCCTTCCTGCATGAGATCAAGGAAGGTCAAAGCAGTTTTGTTAAAATGATGTTGTTTTGCGATACTTGCGACTAATCTTAGATTCGCCTCAACAATCTTCATTTTTGTGCCGTGAGCAAGTTTGTCCGCTTCTATAAGTTTCACCAACAATGTTTTGAGATGTTCTAATTCAGCTTGAAGCGTTTCCAAAAGCGGATTTAGTGTGCTTGTCGTCCACTGGACTTCTAAGGTTTGCCTAATCTGTGTGTATGCAATTTCATCTAACATATCTGGAGGCAGTTTATTCAGAAGTTGTACTATTTCATACTGTGTCACCGAAAAAATTTCAAGCAAACGTATCTCTTCTTCCTTATCAAGCGGCATTGCTTCAATGACAGAATTGCGTTCCGGACTATGCGAAAATGGATATTGTTCTGTGGTTGACAACCCTATTTTTTCAGGGTTTTTGTGTGCTGTTTCAATGCTGGTGCGGATTAAACCTTGTGCGTATGCTCGGAACTTTTTGCCGCGTCCAGGTATCCAACTCTCTATTGCTTTAATAAGAGCAAGGTATCCTACTTGTGTTAATTCGGGAGACATTGCTGCAGCGTGTTCTGGATCATTTACATATTTTTTAAGGAGGTGCAGATTACCTATAAGAATTTTCGACTTTACATTTTCTAACTTTTTTCGTTTCTTTTCCAATTTTTGTAGTATGTCTTCTATAGGTAGAATATACGTCGAAATTTGATCTATAATTAGTTTATGATCTTTTTGCGCCGGTTTTAGATTTTGTTCCGGAATACTGCGGGTTCTTATTGGAATTTCTAATATATTTATTACCCATTTGGGAAATTTTTTGAAGTTCGACGCAAAATTTTGTATGCCCTCTTGATAAGTTTCAAAGAGTGCTTTTTCCTGTTCCGCTTCCAATAACGGGGTTTTCGCGATAGTCTGAAGATAAGCGAAGGTCTCATCCTTTACAGGGGTAGTATTCTCCTCTTTTTTCTCTTCAGCGGAAAACGGATCATAATCAACTGAATCAGCAGGGTAAAAATCTTTCATTTTCATATTTCCTTATATCAATGCAAAGTTTGTTCACTTTGCATATACACTAATTAACCGTTTATGTTCCAAGCATTTCGGATGGACAACTATTGGTAAATATTTCGTTGCCTAATTCCACGATAATATTTTAAAACTTCAACTTACGTTAAAAGTAAAAAAACGTCTAAAGTTAATGTTTGTTACAAAGTGTTGATAGTATCTATTTACCAGCGGAACTTATAAAAAACCAAACAAAATGGAGGCAATTTATGCATGAAAAATCGCAAAAAGATGTAGTTCAACGTTTATTAGAAGGCGAGTCTTTCGCTAACGAAGACTTAACCAATGTAGACTTAGCAAACCAATCACTTGTCGGTGCAGACTTTTCAGCGGCAAATTTAAGTGGTGCCAATCTTAAAAATACTGATTTAACGGATGCGAATCTAAACGATGCCAACCTCACTGGAGCAGACCTGTCTGGTGCAATTCTGTTGCGAACCTACTTAGTCGGAGCAAATCTAACAGAAGCAACACTGGAAAATGCTAACCTATTTGGAGCGTTTCTGAGTGGAAGTCTTCTATCTGGCACTAATTTTCGCGGTGCTGATCTCCGGCGAGCAACGCTTGGATGTCCGCAATGCGTTCCTACTGCTCCTTTTGGCAACCTTACGACTTTTGAAAATGCTAACCTGGCAGAAGCGATTTTTGGTGAAATTAAATTAGACGGTATCGTTTTACTGGGCGCAAATTTCAAAGATACGTATCTTTATGAAGTAGATTTATCGGAAGCGATCTACCGCGAATCCGACCTGGAGGGTGCTATCACCAAACAGGGACGAAATTGAGGTATTATTCTGTCGTTTCCGCGTAGCACAAGCTGTTAGATTGTGCCTGTGAAAACGCAAACTAACAGCTTGCGGGACAAATATTGGCTAATTATCAGCATATTTTCATTAAAGACGGTGTTTTTATGTCTAAAAACTTATAAGTAGCAACTTGAGTTACGTATAATTCTTTTAAAAAGAAAAGCATTATACTATAAAAAGAATAAAACCGATATAATATTGTTGAAATGTTAATTTAGCTTGTATTCTATTGAGACGTGTTTAAATCCAATTAGTTTACAAATGCGTGATTTTTTAGCGTTTTTATATGGGGCACTAAATTAAATCAGACTTTATGCTTAGTAGGTACGATTCGTCAAAATTATCCGAAAATCTGCTGCTGGCATAACTTGTGGTAAAGCCCACCTTTTTCCAACAATTTTGTATGGTTTCCACTTTCCACGATTTCACCATCGTTAATGACTAAAATGTTGTTGGCACGCATTACCGTTGAGAGTCGATGGGCAATAATAAAACTGGTTCTGCCCTCCATAAGGTTCGTTAAAGACTTTTGGATGATTGCTTCTGATTGTGTATCAAGTGCTGAAGTTGCTTCATCAAGGATAAGAATTGGTGCCTCTTTCAGGATGGCGCGGGCAATAGAAATACGTTGCTGTTCTCCGCCTGAGAGATTGCCCCCTGCTTCTCCTATTGAGGTGTCATAGCCGTTAGGCATCTCAGAAATAAAACCGTGGGCGTTCGCTTTTTCTGCTGCCGCGATGATTGCGTCTCTTGTCGCGCCCGGGGCACCGTATCCGATATTTTCTAAAACGGTGCCGTTAAAAAGAAATGTCCCTTGTGGAACGAGGGAGATATTTTTTCTCAACGATGTCAATGTGACTTCATCAATGGGAAAATCATCAATTAGAATTATTCCGCTATCAACCGTATAGAACCGTAGCAGTAGGTTTAGTAGGGTGGTTTTTCCACTGCCACTTGGACCGACAAGCGCAATAATCTCTCCCGGTTGCGCTGTAAAACTAACGTTTTTAATCACAGGGCGTTGTTGATATGCAAACGAAACATTTTGAAATTGGACAGTTCCCTGTACGTTAGAAAGTTCATGTTTTCCATCTGATTCACTACCAGCCTCTCTTTCTAAATCAAGCAGTGGGAAAATGCGTTCTGCAGAAGCAAGGCTTTGTTGTAAAACATTATTGACACTACCTATGGTCTTAATTGGTTTGTACATCAGTGCTACCATTACAAAATAACTTGTAAACTCACCGATAGAAAACTTTCCGTCAATGACGTTCCAACACCCAAGCCCTAAAACAGTTGCGATTCCGATAGCCCCCATCCATTCAATAAGTGGTGGGAGAAGGGATGCAAATCGTGCGCGGCGGATTGCCGAATTGTATTGGCTTGATGTGACCGATTGAAATCTCTCTATCTCGTTTTTTTCAGCGGTAAAACTTTTTATGATGTTGATTCCCGAAAGCGTTTCCTTGAGTTGTGAATAGATGTCCGAACTGCGTTCTTGAATTTCCGTGCTTGCTTTACGGACGCGTGTTCCTATACGACTAATAAAGTAGGCAACTATCGGAAGTACCAACATGGAAAAGATTGTCATTTGGACGTTTTTATAGAACAACACGGCACTAAAAACGGTGACATGGATAATTTCACGCATTATTAATGTAGTTGCGGCGACTGCTTGCTGCAACATTCGTACATCGTCAGTAACTCGTGACATGACATCGCCACTGTGATGTTCTGAGAGGGTACCCAGTGAGGCTGAAACTAATTTTTCATATAGGTCATTTCGCACGCGAAAACTCAATTTATTTCCGACCCGCTCCATCAAAAAATCGCTGCCATAAACAAAAAATCCTCGGACAAAAACCAGAATAAGAAATCCTGCTAAAAGCGAAAAGAAGAAGTGAAGAGCATCTTCCACATTTGCCAATGTAATATCAATACCTTTATAAATATTCTCTATGTCAAAAAAGCGAATAGAAACGGGTTGAGTAGATTGGTTAAAACCCTCTAATTCTTTTAGCGAATCAAGCGTATCCTCTAAAATCTGAATTGGCCCAAGATAACAAATAGAGGCGACCAAAGCACAACTCATCGCTAATATAATAGAACCCTTATAGGAAGCGAGATAACGTAGAAACCGAAAAAGGTGATTTTTTTGTTGCAAGGAGTCAGTACCTTGACCAGAATGCCCAATCTTCATATTTATATTCTATTCTGAGACAATTATAGAAAATTGTCCTACTGTTTTTCAATAAACCTATAACCCCCAAACTGAAGAACCTTAATTTTTGAAGCGATCCCCGGTTCACAACGTACATTCAGGTTTCGATTGTGGAAGTCCATATTTTCAATAATACCAATCGCTAACGTTTCGCCTTCCTTGTTTACCATTCCGACAAGACGTTGTTCAATATAAGCAGGGGTTTCAGCGACAACAAATGATAAACTCAGATAGTTTTTCAAATTTTTAGTTGCAGATTGCGGCAGGTTTCTTCGCGCAATTAGGCTTACAGAACGATGTCCCCACTCAGCATATATTATCTCTTCCTCTGCAAGTCGGGTGAGGGTTTCAAGCTCCTTCTGATTTGCGATTCTGCCATTGAAAAATGCAGTACGTGCGCCCCGAATTTCTTCAATTGGAACTGTTTGCAGTTCACTGTCTGCAAAATATGCCTCAAACTTCATTTTACGATTTCTCTTACGTGCTTCACCGCTTTTAGTGCGTACCAACCTATGTGGGAGTAGATAGTGGATTGTTAGAAAATCTAAGTCGCTGTAGCAGCCAACAATCCTTTCCAAATCCTTGGATCGCCCAATGCAGACCAAATGATGTGGACGAATGAGATCAATTTTTTGCTGTTTTAATGCCACAGCAGCACCATCATGAACATATCCTGTTGTATCAATGACAGTAAAATCTGCACCGGCATTCAGTCCAGTATCTACCATCAATCGGGTTCCTGTTAAAATTGGAAGTAGGTTGCGTTGTGGTGATAGTACCCCGACAAAGTAGAGCGCATCTGCTTTATGGCATAATTGATCGTTTCGGTCTTGCTTTGTATCCGCGGTTAACTCGGATTCCGTGCCAGAATTTACTTGGTTAGTAGTGCCATTTTCGGGGCCGCCGAACGGCAAATGTGGATCAGCAACGTTTGGTTTTGGCTCAAAAAGTTTCATGCCGATAGTGGTAGGAGGACCGATTTGGGATTGTCCTACATCCGCGTCAACAAACGCTACTTTCAACGACGCTGCGCAAGCATAATCGATCAGATAACGACAAAATGTTGATTTTCCCGCATCTGAAGCACCAAAGACGAGGACACGGTGGTTCGGCATTACAATACGACTTGCAAGTCGTTTCCAATCAGGATTAATTCGATATTTGTGATTCATGATGGATAGCCTCTAATTTCCAAGGCTAAGTTCATATCGAAATGTAACACCGGGGAAGTTGAGGATGTCATCAAATTGAGAATTATGTTTTATACCGAGGAGTTGTTCAAGTAAAGACGATTTTCTTTGCTTACGGACGATTTTGGGAGTGCCTTCAATGTTTCCGAGCTCCCCAGCAATTTTGATAGCATCTTGCAGGTTACCTAATTTATCAACTAATTTATGGGTCTGAGCCTGTTTTCCAGAGAAAATGCGTCCATCAGCGAGTTTAACGATTTCGTCTCGAGTGAGGTGTTTTTCACGCGATTCAATGATCGCATCTACAAATTGATTGTAAACATCGTCAACAGTACCTTGGAGAACACTTTTTTCTTCTTCAGTGAGGTCGCGGAAAATTGAACCTGCATCCTTAAATTGACCGCTTTTAATAACTTGTTGCTCTAACCCGATTTTCTCGTATAAGCCCTTCATTTTTGTGAACTGCATGATTACACCGATGCTACCGGTCAATGTTCCGGGGTTAGCCACAATAGTGTCCGCTGCACATGCAATATAATAACCGCCAGAGGCAGCTGTACCCCCCATTGATGCAACTATAGGTTTTTTCAACTTTGTCAATTCGCGATGAATCTCTTGAACAGGGGCTACACTTCCGCCCGGTGTATTAATGCGGAGGACAAGTGCTTTCACACTTGCATCATCTCTATAGGCGTGGATCAGTTTTATAGGAGCATCTGATTTGGAGATGATGCCTGTAATATCAAGCACAGCAACTTTTTGCCCGATAGATGATGTCCCAACCATCATAGTCCGGACAATGACAGATAAGAAAAAGAGAACAACAATAACGGATATGATTATCAAAACACGTTTCTTTTTCATTTTTGTGAAGTTAGGCAGATGCAATATACGTCGTAAAAGCAGTCCTAAATGTTGGGGAGGTTCCCCGATTCACCGATATGTTTCTTTTCCTTAGGTGGAAAAATAATTACCCAAAATGTTTTGAGCAACCATTTTATATCGGAAATAAAGCACTGCGTTGCGACATAATGAAGGTCAAGTTCTAACTTTTTCGGCATTAATTCTGTTATATAAAAATGTTCCGGATCGATTTGTGCAGCTAATTTTTCTTCTTCGTTTCGGTTAGCAATTTGTGAGGGACCAGTAATCCCGGGTTTCACAAGAAGCACTTGCTTTTGTGTTTCAGTATAGTATTTAACATAATTAGGAGCTTCAGGGCGAGGGCCGATGAGACTCATCTCCCCTTTGATGACATTGATTAGGTTCGGCAGTTCGTCTAATTTGGTAAAACGTAAAATCCTACCGATAGGTGTTACACGTGAATCTTTATGAATTGTCAGTCCTCCACCTAACTGGTCAGCATTGATAACCATTGTTCTGAACTTATACATTTCAAAAATCGTTCCACCTTTACCTATGCGTTTCGCCTTGTAAAACACAGGACCGGTAGATTGGATTTTGGCAAGTAGACTTCCAAGTAAGAATAAGGGAGCGGAAAGCAATAAAACTGTTACTGCAAAAAGAAGGTCAAAACTACGTTTTGCCCAATTTGAACGGATACGTAGACCTTCATTGACAGATAAACTATCCGAGGTCATGACTACATTTGCACTCTGAGAAGATTTTTCAGTCGACTGATTTTGCATTTTACAGTAGATTTACACAGTAGATTTACACAGTAGATTTACACAGTAGATTTACAACAGGACTTACGCAGTTTCTCTTAAAGTCCCCTTGATAAGGGGGATTTAGGGGGTTAAAAAGACTAAAAACACTGAATACCGGACTATTTAACCCCCCTAACCCCCCTTATCAAGGGGGGAATGCGTAAGTCCTGTTACAATATAAGACTCAACGTTGAACAGCGGGATTTATAAGCGTTTACAGTCCCAAATTTATCTTACATTTTTGGGCTATACACTCCTATCTGTTGCAGGTTCTGTTGTTTCAGTATCCTGGGCGGAATTGATAAGATGGCTTCTGATATCGGATTGATTATCTCTATCCCTATTTGTGATAAATGCACGGTTTGGTTCATAAGTAGGCACTAATTCTTGGAATTTCGCTATAATCCCATCTGTATCAAGCGCCTCAGCCAACTCGGAAAGTTCCTCAATTTGTGAGAGTAGTTGTTCCTCCTCAATGTTTACCATTTTCGCTACGAAGATACGTTGATGCTTAGTTGCTGTGACACCTTCTTGCGGCGTGAGTAGCTCTTCATAGAGTTTTTCACCTGGCTCCAAACCAGTAAAGTCTATCTTAATGTCCTTATCAAGTTCTAAACCGGAGAGTCTAATCAGGTCACGTGCCAAGTCAAGTATTTTGATAGGGTCTCCCATATCCAACATCAGTATTTCGCCGCCATTTCCCATAGCCCCTGCTTGAATTAAAAGTTGGACTGCTTCTGGAATCGTCATGAAATAACGAGTTGCTTCGCGGTGTGTAACAGTGACGGGGCCGCCTTTGGCAATTTGTCGTTTGAAGTTTGGCAAAACGCTTGCTCGACTCCCGATGACATTACCGAATCGAACAGCAATAAATTTAGTACCGTTTCGATTTGCTTTACATTGGATAAGTTTTTCTGTTACCCGTTTGGAGGCACCGTAGACACTCGTTGGGTTGACGGATTTGTCGGAAGACACAAGGATAAACGCTTCAACTTTATGCTGAATCGCAGCATCAATAAGATTCTGCGTGCCAAGTATATTATTCTTTACTGCCTCATCTGGGTGAATTTCCATGAATTTGACATGTTTGTGGGCAGCAGCATGAAAAATAATATGCGGACGATACCGCTTTGTAATCTGAAAAACTTTGGAATTATCTCGAATATCACCAATAATTAATTCACGGTTGAGTTGCGGATCAGATTCACGCAGTTCCATATCAATATGATATAAACTATTTTCACCTCTGCCGAAAAGAATTAGCAACTCAGGATTAAGTTTTGCTACTTGGCGGCAGAGTTCGGAACCGATAGAGCCGCCTGCTCCTGTCACCATCACCCGTCTCCCAGAAAGATATTTTGAGATTTCTGCTAAATCAACTGGCGCAGTGGAACGGTTAAGCAGGTCTTCCAATTTTACTTCACGGATGTGGTTAATACTGACTCTATTTTCAAGTATCGCATGTATATTTGGAACGATCTTGAATTGGCATCGCCGATATTCACACTGTCGGATAATATCCCGAATTTTTCCACCTGGCGCTGATGGCATTGCGATAATAACTTCTTCAATTTCACGTTTACGGGCAATATAGGTAAGATCACGCGTAGTGCCTAACACTTCAAGTCCAGCAATACTTTTGTCAACTTTTAGCAGACTGTCATCAATGAACCCAATAGGTAGGTACCCTTTTTCGGGATGGCTTCGTAATTCTCTTAAGACCCCAATACCAGCGGCACCAGCACCGACAATTAGGACTTTCGTTCGTGGCGATGCAACGTCTTTTGGTTTGCCTTCATGGAAAATACGATAGGAAAATTTGGCAAAACCGATTAACGACGCGTTGAAAAAACCGTCAATTAGAAAGAAGGTCCAAGTATCGAATAGCTTCAGGAATGCCGATAAGCAGATAAGGACTAAGCTTGAAATTCCAACAGCGGTTATTAAGGAACGAAATTCTTTTACACCTGCGTATTGCCAAATAGGTTTATAAATTCGAAAGCATAAGAAGGTAATAATGCGTACTAATGTTACTACAACGGCAGCAATGCAAAACAAGAGTTGAGAAGACGAAATCTCTGAAAGAATCGGTATCTCATTAAATCGTGTTAAAAAATCAAAGTTAAGTTGTTTGCAAGTAAAATAAGTTAATAGGAATGCAAAATTAACAAGCAATATATCAATAACAATTGAAGAACTCCATTTTATTTTGGATTTTTCCATATTACCTCCTCTAATTGGGTGACTTCATAGTAGTCAACGGAAAAAATTATATTTTATAATGCCTTGAAACATCGTTTTAAGGTCGCGATGTCACTTTTAATCGGTATATTTTCATTGCATATATTCAACATATCATATTTCTTTCTTAATGCGGGCTATGAGTTTTTCATTCTCTGTCTCTTCTGCTAAACTTAATGCTTTCTGAATATCTTGATTTGCCTCTGTAGCAAGCCCAACCTCCTTTTTGGCAAGACCTCTATTGAAATACGCAGCTGCATAATTCGGATTTAGACGAATAGCCTCGTTGAAGTCAGGGACAGCAGCTTTAGGATGATCGAGCCGTGCTTTAGCTACTCCTCTCTCGTTGTAAGCTTGGTGAGAGTTAGGCTCTAAGCGGATGACCATGTTTAAATCGGAAATAGCTTCAAAATGTTGTCCTATCTGTTTTTTGGCAAGAGCGCGATTGCTGTAGGCGTCTATAAACTCGGGTTCAAGGCGAATAGCTTCATCAAAGTCTGGGATAGCAGATTCAGGATGTCCAAGATGCCCTTTTACCATTCCTCTGTTCTCATAGGCATCTGCGTTGCGAGGGGCTATACGGATTGCCTCGTCAAAGTCAGATATTGCCTCAAAATATCGCTCTAAAAGTGCTTTTGCGAGCCCTCGGTAATTGTAGGCATCTACGTTATTAGGGTCTATACGGATTGCTTCGTCAAGGTCAGATATTGCCTCAAAATATTCTCCTATTTTACTTTTTACGAGACCTCTGGTACAGTAAGCTTCTGCTAAAGTTGAGTCTATATGAATTGCCTCATCAAAGTTCGTGATCGCATCTCTATAATTCCCTTTTTCAAATAACTCTATACCTTTATTAATATATTTTTTGACAGATTTAGCAGCGCTTTTAGGAACATTATCTTTTTTCATCTAGCTATTCCTCTGGAAGATTGAAATCGGATTACACAGTATTCATGTAATTATCATCACTTAAATAGTCTTTCTCGTCCGATTTGTTTTCACTTGCCACTTCAGAAACTACTTTGTCGTTGTTTCGCCAGAAAGGGACCTTTGATAAAATAAGAATTAAAAAATGAACGAATACAGGTGCCCCAATTGCTGTCAAAAACCAAAATAATTTATTGAAATCCGATTTTAGGACAGCTACCTCTTTGTTAAGTTTATTGAATTTTGTATCAAGTTCACCAAATTTAGTGTCAACATGGTCACGCATTTTCAACTCTAATTCGTGCATTTGATCGCCAAATTTCGTTTCCAATTCGTGCATTGCTTTGAGCATATTCGTTTCTAATTCGTGTATTGCTTTGATAATTTTGTCAGTATCGGTCTGCTGAGCAATAGTGGCAGAAGGGACGAAAAAGATAAAGAGAATTCCGAAAACTTTTATGAGAGTTCTACGCGTATTCAACATCATTATTTCATTTCCTGTTTGTAATAACCGAAATTATTTTACCATATAAGAAAAAAGTTGTCAAAAAATACTACGTTACTCCATATCTACAACAAAGTCCTTTCTCCAAACGGTAATTTCGGCAAAACGTCGTTGAAATAGTCCTGAATCTCGTATATCTGCAGCGCTGGTGCTTCCATGTCAAAAAGCGGGTGTTCATAACTTCCTGCACGGGCTGCCTCTGTTCGCATACCACTGGAAGGCGGCGAGGTAACCACAAAAACGCCTAAATCCGCCTCCTCGTTCTGCATAGCGGTGCGGAAATCACGGATATGTCCGAGCGTATAATTTCCACCTTTCACCTGCGCGACAGCTTTTCCATATACCTGCTTACCTTTTACTCTACCGAGTGGAAACCTAAAAGTACCATCTATCCCGCCATCTGCCACTTTCTTTGTATTCGACTTGAATTTCAGCACGTGGGTGACGCACCATTCCTCAAAGCCCTTCGGGTCGGTGCGAGCGAGTGCTAACGCCTGATCCACATTCTCTGGTGTGCCAGCGATCGTGACGGTGTCCCGATGTTGTGGGAACAACCGCTCGAATTGTTGTTCGACTGCGCCGATCGCGAGATAGGTTAAGTCTATGCCGATCCAGTGTCTGTTTTGTTCTTCCGCTGCCATGAGCGTTGTGCCACAACCACAGAATGGGTCAAGGACAAGGTCACCTTCGTTTGATGAGGCGGCGATGATGCGTTTGTAGAGAGGGATAGGTTTTTGAGTAGGATAGCTAACACGTTCCTTGGCTTGTGAATTTAGATATGAAATCTCCCATACGTCGCGCATCGCTTTTTCCCTACTTATATCACCTGTGTAAATTTGATCTATAGTACCGTCTGCATGCACAGTTGTTTTCCGTCTCCCTTTGTGTTTTGACTTTTCACTATACGGTTCTGTTAATATATTAAATTTGCTTAACTTTCTGTCTTTTACATAGAACAGAAGAATGTCGTGCATCCTTTGAAAATGCTTTGTAGCACCTGTCCAACGGTGATATGACCACACAATTTCGTTCCTGAAATTCCGAGTGTCAAACACTGCATCCAAAATGATTTTGAGGTAATGGCTTGCTGTGGGATCGCAGTGTAGGTATAGACTGCCAGTCGACTTAAGTATCCGATGCATCTCAACAACTCTGATTGCCATCATGACAAGATATGCCATCATCGGCGTTTCGTTCAGGAATTTTCGTAGTCCTTCGATTGTATCACCTACTAATCCACCGACATCAACCATCAGCTCTCTGTATGCATCTTCCGCTGCGTCGCCCCATGCCCACGTATCAGTGAACGCTTGTACAAGCGTCTCGGGTTTGCGTCCATGTTCGTCTCGGTATGGAACAAAATAGTTTCGTTTAGAGTTGAAAGGTGGGTCGGTGGCGATGAGGTCAATGCATGCGTCTGGGAAGTTTCGCATCTCGGTGAGGTTATCGCCACGGATAAGGGTTCGGTTCTGGTGCATGTGGAATTGCTCTCGTAATCAAGTTGGACTATTCGTTAATCTTAAAAACCTTTTCAATTTTTAGCCAAGAATCCCATCCATACATTTCGGCAGCGGCTACAACTAATTCTTCAAGATCCTTTGCATATTTATTAACAAATTCTTTCTCTAAATTAGCATCATGTCTAATATGCAATTTAATGCTTTTTTCGTCCGTGCCTGCTAAACAAAACGCATGATAACTATTACCTTGCGGTTTTGGCAAAACAGAATTTACCACAACAGCTAACCACTCCAGACGGGTTGGTTTATATTCCTTTGCCCCCAATGCTTTCTTTGCCATCGTTTCTCTCCTCTACTTGACGAATAGGGTGATTAGGGTTACTATTACACCAATAACAGCAGCACCAGCAGTAAGAAAAATACCTATAAACCACTTCAAACTTGATTGTTGCTCTTTCATGTCACTCTTGAGGTCGGTTCTAACGTTTTGAACTTCACCTCTAACGTTTTGGATTTCACTTTTGAGGCTGCTTTCTACCTCTTGGATTTCACTTTTGAGGCTGCTTTCTACCTCTTGGATTTCACTTTTGAGGCTGCTTTCTACCTCTTGGATTTCGCCCTTAAGGTCAGTTTCTACCCTTTGAACGTCGTTTGTTAGATCATCTTTGACTTCCCTGATGTAGTCTGTGAGATCGGTTTTGACCTGATTGATGTAGTCTGTGAGATCGTCCTTAACCGTTTTAATGTCATCCTTGAGGTCACTTTTTACATCCTGAATCTGATTAGTTAAACGCCATTCAACAGGATCAATATCAATCTCTTTATCTATCTCTGGTACTTGCGTATTTAGTCCGCTCTGATATGTTTGAATTCCACTAATCTTTTCTTCAAAGTTTTTTGTGTTTTGATCTATAGATTCTAACATAACACACTCCTGCTGTAAATCCTGCTCAATCTCAAAATCAGTTCGGTTAATTTAGATTTGCGCGTAAACTTGTTCCAGTCGTTCAACGAGTACAGGCCAATCATAGCTTGCTTCAACCCGTTTCCTACCAGCATCAGCCAGGTTTTGCCGAATATCAGGGTTTTCAATAAGGTGAATAACACGTTCAGCAAACATTTCAGGGGTATCGGCAATAAGAAGTTCCTTATTAACCTCCACTTCCATGCCCATCGCACCAATTGAAGTTGTAACAATAGGCGTTCCCATTGCCATTGCTTCTAAGTTCTTTGTTTGAATACCCGACCCTGCACGCAAGGGGGCAACAAAAATGGATGCATTCTCAAAATAAGGGCGAACATCTGGAACATAACCTGTAACAATAACCCCTTTTTGTGCAGCAAGCTTACGCACCTGCTCAGTCGGATGGTTACCCACAATAAAAAAAGTGGCATCCGGGTGCTGCTTCTGTATCAATGGAAATATGCTATCGCAGAAGTAGATGACCGCGTCTGTGTTTGGAAAATAGTTCATCGTTCCAGTAAAGAGCAAGTTTTTTTTCGGATTCCCTACTAAGTCCTCTTGAGCAGTGGGTGTAAGGTGATCTATTTCGGGAGCATCTTTTCCGTTAATACGGTGAGACTGGAAATATTTGAGATCAACGCCCATAGGAATGACCGATAAATTTAACGTCTCATCTTGGTTGAGCAGATAATCACGATCAAATTTCGCGACGACGGTGCCACGATCAAATGCCTTCATAATTTCAACTTCATAACGGCGGACTCGTTTTTCTTCCAATTTTACCAAAAAGCGTTTTGGGGTGCAATCCAATTCTGCGCGGCGGCTCAGGTTTAAGGCTAACGAGTCACATAAATCTAAGACTTTTGCTGTCCCTTGAGCATGTGTCACATATTGTCCCATCCGAAAGAGTTGTGCATGGATGAGTTCAAAATTATCCTCTGCAAGAAGTTGGTTAATTTTACGTTGCATTCGTGGTGAGTACCAATAGTGTACCTGCAAAGGTAACCGTGAAAGGCAGTGGACCGCTGTATTAATACGCGCAAACGCGGGGCGAAATCGAACCCATTCCACCCGCTCACAGAAAGTGTTTAGATGTTCAACTCCTTCAATGTCAGCATCTGACTCTGCAAAGAAGACAAGGGTAACATCATGCCGTTTGGAAAGTTGCTTGATAAAATTGTATGATCGAATGCGGTCACCCCGTTGTGGCGGATAAGGGGATCGCAAACTCAAAAATAGGATTCGCATTTCGTGTTACGACTCATATCAAGCATTGGTTTGCCAATTTTATGTAGAAGGCAATTCTGCTTCATCAATTAACATGACCGGAATTCCGTCGCGAATCGGATAGCGACGTTTACATTCACCTTGACATACCAATTTTTGATCTGCTTCTATGTGTTCAATTTTGCCTTTACACGCGGGACATGCCAAAATATCAAGCAAAGTTTGCGATAGTGTATAAGGTTTTTCAGAATTCAAAACAGTTCTCCTAAAATGTTAACGAATTGAGTGCAAGTTGTGCATTATCAATTTCTTTAGTATCCTTACTGCCCATGGCATCTCTTATATTTTTTTCCACTACCGCATGGGCATGGAGCGTTTCGTCCGACTTTTGGCATATTTCCCATTGCCTGCTGTGAAGCAAATTCTGCTGAAGTTTGAGAATTATTGTTTGCAGCTCGGCGTGGCGGTGTTCGGCGTGAACTTCCTGGTCTCCTGTTAGGTGTTCGGCGCGGTGCTTCAGTATTAACACGCGATTTGAAGATAAATTCGCTTACCTCTTTCTCAATGTTTTGATACATAGATTCAAAGACACCGAGTGCCTCGCTTTTGAAAACGACAATTGGGTCTTTGCCGCCATAACCTGCGCCAAACCTGATGCCTTCTTCAATAAAGTCAATGTTGTAAAGATGGTCTTTCCAGTGGCTATCAATTCTATCTAATACAAGGAGTCGTTCAAGGAGACGCATGGTCTCAGAACCCATTTCAGTTTCCCGTTGTTGATATGCAGTTTTGAGTTCTGTGATGATCTGTTCGTGAAGATCATCAGCGGATATTTCAGTTAGCGGTGTTTGCCAAGTGGGGTTAATCGGAAAAGTGGTAGTCAGCCATTTTGTGAACTGTTCAAGCTCCTCGGTTTCACGTGGGCCCTTTTCATGCATAATCATATCAATTTCATCATCAACGACGTTCTCAATCATTTCCCATACAGTTTCTTTGGGGTCTTCATCTGAGAGAATGGTATCTCTCAGTGTATAAATGGTGTCGCGTTGCGCTTCCATAACATCATCAAATTTGAGTATATTTTTGCGAATATCAAAGTTCATCTGTTCAACACGCGTTTGTGCTTTTTCAATAGATTTTGTGACCCATGGATGTTCAAGTGGAATGCCTTCGTCCATGCCGGTTCGGTTCATAAACCCTTGCAAACGTTCGGAACCAAACTTTTTCATAAGATCATCTTCCAGTGATAGATAGAACCTTGATGAGCCAGGGTCGCCTTGTCTACCCGAGCGTCCGCGCAATTGGTTATCAATCCGTCTGGAATCGTGTCTTTCTGTACCAACGATATGTAATCCACCGGCTTGCAGAATATGTGCCCGATTCTTTTCGCATATCTCTTCTGCTTCAGCGAGTGCGGTTTCCCATTCCTCAGAATCCAGCGGCAAAGCATTCAGATCAACTTTTTTCTTTCGGAGTGAATCCTTTGCCAAACCTTCAGGATTACCGCCAAGCAAAATATCAACACCCCTACCAGCCATGTTGGTGGCAATTGTTACGGATCCTGGCATTCCAGCTTGGGCAATGATGTCTGCTTCACGCGCATGCTCCTTTGCGTTCAAAACTTGATGTTTGATATTCCGATGTCTGGCTCTCAACAACTTACTAAGTTTCTCAGAATTTTCAATAGATATTGTCCCTACAAGGACAGGACGCCCTTTTTCGTGCTGCTCCGCAATATCGTTTAGGACAGCGTTATATTTTGCCTCCTCGGTTGTGTAGATTTGGTCGGGATTATCAATCCGAATCATCGGTTCATTTGTAGGCACAACAACGACATCCAGACCGTAGATATGTGCAAATTCGTTTGCTTCTGTAGCAGCTGTACCGGTCATCCCCGCAAGTTTCTCATACATTCGGAAATAGTTTTGATATGTAATTTTAGCAAAAGTTTCATTTTCCTGAGCGATTCGGACACGTTCTTTTGCTTCAATGGCTTGGTGGAGACCTTCACTGAGTCTGCGCCCAATCTGTTTTCTGCCTGTGAATTCGTCAATAAGTAACACTTCGCCATTTTCTACCAGATAGTGTATGTCGCGTTTGTAGAGGTGATGCGCGGTTAAAGATTGATTTACATGGTGAACCAGCATGATGTTGTTGTGATCATACAAATTCTCTAAACCGAGGCGGCGTTGTACTTCGTCAACGCCTTCGTCCGTTAGTGTGACGCTACCACGGGACTTGCCCTTTTGGTCGATTACATAGTGTTCTTCACTGCTCAACTGGGTGACAACACTGTTAATTTTCCGATAGAGTTCAGCAGGTTTGTTAGACGGATCAGAAATAATGAGGGGTGTGCGCGCTTCATCAATAAGGATGCTATCAACTTCATCAAGAATGGCATAACGATGGCCACGTTGTACTTTTGTGTCAACGGTAAGTGCTCGGTTATCATTCAGATAATCAAACCCAAACTCGCTATGAACGCCGTAGGTGATATCGTTCTTATATGCGAGTTTTTTCTGTTCATGTGGCATTAGACTCAATGTTAATCCGACAGACAAGCCGAGGAAGTTGTATATCTTTCCCATCCACTCTGCATCTCTGCGTGCCAAATAATCATTGACTGTTGCGAGGTGAACACCATTTCCGGTGAGTGCGTTCAGATAAACAGCGAGGGTTGAAGTTAACGTTTTACCTTCCCCTGTTCTCATTTCAGCGATTGCACCTTGATGAAGTGCCGCGCCACCGATAATTTGAACATCGTAGTGTCGTTGTTTCAACGTCCGCACCGCTGTTTCTCGCACAATGGCAAAAGCCTCCGGTAATAGTTCGTCAAGGGATGCGCCAGCATCTAATTGTCTTCGGAACCACGGGGTTTTGGCTTGGAGTTGTGAGTCGGTGAGTCTTTTGATTTCGGGTTCACGCTGGTTAACCGCTTCAACGATTTCGCGAAAACGTTTGACATCACGGTCTTCCTTGGTACCAAAAACTTTGTTCATTACTTTTTCAAACATAATTTTCTTTGCACTCCATCAAACATTCTCGTTCTAACAGCACCTTGTTTTGTATAGTAAAGCATGTAATTATTTGGACATTTGTAGCACAAACTGTATGAAGTTTAAGTTATTAATTCGGTAATTGGCAAGGTTAGGAAGAAATCAACGGTATGAATGCCATTTAGGCATTCCCCGCCTTGCCAGCAGCAGGTTTACATCTCTGCTGGCAAGGTTTCCTAACCTCGCCACATTACCCAATTTATTTTTAATCTTCATTTAGTTTGTGCAGATGCGGACACAAACTAACAGTTTGATGCTCAACACCCCTGGTAGGTTCGGTTTCCTAACCGAACCGAACATAATGTCCAATTAATTCTAAAGCCTACTATATTCTAACCCAAGCTGTTAAATCATTTCTCTCCTATGGTTACTGATGTCCCTTCCACTTGTCCACCTGTTCCGATTGTCTCTAATAGATTTTGTCCATCAATGTGTTGTCGTAGTATCGTGTAAATTAGTGTTGTACCAACAGATGCTAATGAAAAAAGATAGGCAATTACACCACCTGCAATGCATATTAACGTAACTGTTATCAAAATGGCACAGACCGTAGTAGAGAATATTGCAACAGAAGGTTGGGATGTGTCAATGCCAAAGATAATAGTGTTATCTTGAAAAAATAGACTTGTAAATTTCTGAAGTGTCTCTCCCAACCATTTATTCGCAAGTGCCATAGATTCTTGTATAAACGTTGTATGCAGATAGAACATTGGTAACAAGATTATTATAAACCCACCAAGACAGAAGATAGCCCAAATCGGCACGAAGATTAGTTTTAGAAATAATAGAAAAATACCATAGCCTACGATTCGCCAAGGTTGATTCCATACTATTGCAAAAAGTTGATATATAGTTTCAAACGCATCAGTATTGGTTGTAGCAGCAATAGCAGGCACAAAAAACAGGCTTGCAATCAAAACAGTAATAATAAATGCGATGAGCAGTCCAATAAAAAAAGCGATAGGAGTAAATAGCGAAGCTAATACGAGAATCGGTTTGCCAAGAAATGGGATTTTTCCGAGCAGCGCAACGCTACCGGGTATCAAGAACAGCAAAAACACGATAGAAATCAATCCAAAAAATGATCCAAAAACTGTTTTCCAATTCTGTTTAACGAAACTTAAAGCGTTTCCAACTGAATAAAAAACATCACCACGTAATTGTTCAATGGTGATCTTGGAAGCCATTGTACTGACAAGGAAAAAGATAGCTGCGAAAGCAGATAAACCTACCCACATTACCCCAGTTGTAAGAGGACTTAATTCGGTTGTAGTGAATGGCAAAACGGGTAAAAGTCCGGAGGTTTTCCAAAAATTTCGTGCTTCTGTCCCATCCGTAATAAAGAGGGTGAGATAGAACAAAATCTCATAAATGAGGTAGCCGAGAAGTATCCCAACAAGATGGATCCCTATCCTTCGAACGCTGAATCCATAATGATTAATTCTGGAGATATCCTTGTAGTTGAAGTGGAACTGTGCCATGTTTTCACCAGATTAGCTGATGTGTGTAGCTGCATTAGAATTATTGTGCTGTGACAACGCCTTTTTGCTCTATTATGATACTATAATTTACCCAATTGTGTCAAGTATTTATTTCAGATGACAGGGTTATTTAGTTTTATAAATTGCAAGTCAATGAGTTTTACTAATAGTTAATGTGAGTTTGATAAATAGTTTGGACTTCCACATTTCCTCTTAAAGTCTCCCTGATAAGGGGGTTAAAAACACCAAAATGACGATTTTTTCAGCAAATATGCCCGTTCTCTGTTCAATTTGCGCCTGTCTTGTTAATTATCAAACTCACGCTAATAGTTAGTTATGATTGCATCAATGCAAAGTAGTAGGCACACTCCGTGTGCCGTAATCCACTCTAAAGATGGCACGCGGATGAAGTTTAAGTTATTAATTCGGTAATTTGGCGAGGTTAGGAAGAAATCAACGGTATGAATGCCTATTGGCATTCCCCGCCTCGCCAGCAGAGATGTACACTTGCTGCTGGCGAGATTTCCTAATCTCGCTAAATTACCCAATTTATTTTTTTATCTTCATGAGCGTGCCTACTACCATGTCAGATTATGTTTATTATCTAACCTATAATACATTAACATTTATGATAAAATGGTTCAGAAATACCGAAAACTAAATAACCCTGGTTTGTATTCCTTAACCGTTGACAAAAAAGACAAACCCCGTTAAAATTACGGAAATCCTCAATTCTTAATATAGAGGATAAATTATAAATGTATAGCATTAGAAAGGAAAACTTATGTTACATACACCCCCAGAATCCGCTGTGATTCTCTTTGATGGAAAAGACCTTAGCAATTGGGTAGGTCGTGATGGAGGTGAACCAAAATGGAAAGTTGAAGGCGACGCTATGATTGTTGAACCACGCACCGGTGACATATCAAGCAAGGAAACCTTTACAGACCATTTCCTCCACCTTGAATTTATGTGTCCTGATATGCCTGAAGCAAGTGGACAGGCAAAAGGAAATAGTGGCGTTTTTTTCCAAGGCAGATATGAAATTCAGGTCTTGGATTCTTACGGTATTGAGGTGCCAGGCAAGGGCGATTGTGGCGCAATCTATAACCAATTCGCAGCACTTGTTAACGCTTGTTTACCTCCACTTCATTGGCAAACTTATGATGTTATCTTTCGCGCCCCTCGGTTCAACGATGCTGGTGAAATGACTGAAAACGTCAGAGTGACGGCACTACAGAACGGATTGGTAATCCTCAATAATGTGCAGTTGCCAGGCACTACAGCGGGTGGTGCTGATTCAGCGGTGGCTCAACCGGGGCCGCTACGTTTGCAAGACCACGGCAATTTGGTTCAGTATCGGAATATTTGGGCAGTTCCGCTTCCGCTTGAAGGATCGGATCAATATTAGTGCGTTGTCAACTTTGGATTTTAATGTCTGTTTGTTCGTGGTAGGGGCGGGGTAACTCGCCCCATAAGCGTCAATTTAGCGGTTCATTGTTGTCTATCGTTGATTTCTTCAGTCCCGTAGGGACGATATGTTTATAGAAAATGTTGTCCCTCCCCTCTTTAGTTCCGTAGGAACGGCATAGAAAGATAACATATCGTCCCTACGGGACTAAAGAGAACAAAAGTTTGTGCCTTTGTGTCAAAAACTTTACACACCTTGTCCAGATTTCCACTTGACAAGACAGAACGTAAATAGTACAATGAGGAATATAGAATATTAAAAGGGGGACGAAAGCATGACACAACAAGAGCTTTACGAAGTCACGCAAGGGACTCTCACACCAGAAAAAGTCTCCATGACATTGGCAGAATTTCTTGAAAACGATATAGAGGGTTATGAATACGTTAAAGGCGAATTAGTGCCGATGTCACCAGCTACAAGAGCACATAGTAAGGTTAGTGTTAAGGTCATCCGGTATTTGGATCGATATGTGGACGAGAATCAGTTAGGGGAGGTACATGTAGAGGCAACTTTTCGGGTCGGTGAACGAGGACTGAAGCCCGATGTGGCGTTTGTTTCAAGTACCCGATTGGATGGAGACGAAAACAAAGGTTTTCCGATCCCTCCCGACCTGGCGATTGAGGTTATTTCGCCGACAGATATTCAGTCACGCGTTGTGGATAAAGCGTTCGCCTATCTGAATGCTGGAACACGTCTCGTCTGGATTCTTGACCCCCACTCCCAAACGGTGACAGTTTATCGTTCTGAAAGAGATATTGCACTGCTCACGTACGAAGACACACTCACAGGTGAAGATGTTGTGCCAGGATTTACCTGTCCCGTCTCACAACTCTTTGAGTAGTTGTGTCTTCTATTAATCTTTTTAGGTGTGAGAGGCATATAAAAAAGCGGAACAAGAAACATTCTGTAAGATAAAACTGACATGACAACTATTGCGTAATGTGTTGTAAATGGTCCTAACGCAATGCATCGCGCGCTTATCAGGAGAAATTTTATGGCAAATCAATCTTTACCAACTATTCCTCGCCGACGCTTAGGGAGGACAGAATTAAGCATACCTGTCGTTCCGTACGGGACACAAGGTTTCGGTAACAATTTCGGCTTTGTTTCAGATGAGGATGCAGTGGCATTAATTAAACATTCTATTTCTATCGGTGTAAATCATTTTGATTGTGCGCGTTGCTATGGCGATTCCCAGCGGAAACTCGGTTTAGCAATGAAGGAAATTCCACGCGAGGATGTTATCATTACAGCTCGACTCTGCTGTCACTCTGCAGCGGATTGGGGTGGTTATGGACAGGGCAAACCCAACTATTCTGCCGACCGTGCAATCGCTGATCTGGAAGACCAACTTGAACTACTGAATGTTGATTATCTGGACGGCATGCTGATCCATGATCCGCATGAAATCGACCCAACGCTTGAAAAAGGCGGAACGCTTGAAGGTTTACTCAAATGTAAAGAACGTGGACTTGTCAGATTTGTCGGTTACGGTATGCGTCAGCACGATTTTCACCTTAAAGCGATTGCGACAGGTGATGTCGACCTACTCTTATGCTTCAATGACTATAACCTTGTCCGACAAACTGTACAGGATACAATTCTCCCCGCCGCTGCTGAAGCAGATGTTGGCGTGATGAACGGGTGGTCTATCCTTCGGGGTATCCTCACAGGTGTTGATCTGGATGCAGAAATTGAACGGGGACGTTGGAAAAAAGAAGGTGATGTTGCAGCAGCATATCCAATCTGGGAATGGTGTGTTGAAGAAGGTATCAGTTTGCTCCAGCTTGCGCTTCAGTTCTGTCTGAAAGAGGAACGGATTCAAGGTAATAATATCGGCAGCCTCAACGTTGAGCAATTAGAGGCAAATGTCATCGCTGCCAGTACACCGTTACCGGATGAAGTGTGGGAAAAATACGAAGCAAAGTTCGGTTCAACAAAAGTGAAAACCACCTAAAAATTTGGCAACTGCTTGAGTTAGCAGTTGCAGAACAACTTAACTGTGAAGATCGAAGTCCCTGAAAACCCAACGCATCTACTAAAACAGAAGTAGGCAGAAAATACGGTTTCAATGAAACAATTACTCAGTTTTATTCGTTTTTATAAAACTTTTTGCGAAAATTGTATTTTTATCGTATTTTTTGCAAAATTTATTTGACATACACCACTTTATGTGGTATACTTAAAATCTGTTAGGGATTGGAACTGAATTAAATCCCGTTCTTTGAAAATAAATTTGACTTAAATCAAATTCTATGGTATACTAAATATACCTTATGAAAAAAGTTTGACTTATGTCAGATTTCGTGGTATACTATATATCACATACGCGAGGGGGTGTAGCTCAGATGGGAGAGCATCTGGTTTGCAACCAGAAGGTCAGCGGTTCAACTCCGCTCATCTCCATCGCCTAACAGAAGTGGGAACACTTCTAAAAATAGGCGGCGTTCTTTGACAACTGTATAGAGAGGGTAAATCGGTAGAATATAAAAATATCACCTTATCAAGCTACTAAGGGCTTACGGTGGATGCCTTGGTGCCAGGAGACGATGAAGGGCGTGACAGGCTGCGATAAGCTTCGGGGAGTTGCATAGTAAACTGTGATCCGGAGATTCCCGAATCGGGCAACCGAGCAGGTTAATCCCTGCTACTTGTGTTTACACAAGGGATAACCAGGAGAAGTGAAACATCTCAGTACCCTGAGGAACAGAAAGAAAACCTCGATTCCCCCAGTAGCGGCGAGCGAAAAGGGAACAGCCCAAACCCGATATATGTTCAAGCCTGAACGCGTTGTATATCGGAGGTTGCGGGGTCCGTCGGGTGTAGGTTCAGATACACCGGAAGTGAACGTGCCGCTAGCTTAATGTTTCTGGAAAGAGCAACCGGAGCGGGTAAAAGTCCCGTGAGCGAAAGCGGTGGCGCACTTCTTGATGGGTACCCCAAGTACCACGGGATAGGTCAAACCTGTGGGAATCCAGGAGGACCACCTCCTAAGGCTAAATACTCCCTGGCAACCGATAGTGAACGAAGTACTGTGAAGGAAGCGGTGAAAAGTTCCCCCGTTAGGGAAGTGAAAAGTTCCTGAAACCGTAAAGCCTACAATCTGTGGTAGTGCTAAGTCACGCAAGTGACATGCATAACCGCGTGCCTTTTGCATAATGAGCCGGTGACTTACTCTGTGTAGCCAGATTAAACATCTTTGATGTGGAGTCGGAGCGAAAGCGAGTCTGAATAGGGCGTTCAGTTGCATGGAGTAGACCCGAAACCAGGTGATCTACCCATAGGCAAGGTGAAGCATATGTAAAAATATGTGGAGGCCTGAACCCACCAAGGCTGAAAACTTGGGGGATGACCCGTGGGTCGGAGTGAAAGGCTAATCAAACCTGGTGATAGCTGGTTCTCCCCGAAATAGCTTTAGGGCTAGCCTCATGTGTTCGGCAGTGGCGGTAGAGCTCTAATTGGACTCGCGGCCCCACCAGGTTAGCAACTCCAGTTAAACTGCAAATGCCATTGTCTTAAGCATGGGAGTCAGTCAGTAGGGGATAAGCTCTATTGACGAAAGGGAAACAGCCCAGATCACCAGCTAAGGTCCCTAAATACGCGCTAAGTGGTAAAGGATGTTTTGTTGCTGAGACAGCCAGGATGTTGGCGTAGAAGTGGCAATCATTTAAAGAGTGTGTAATAACTCACTGGTTGAGCGACTTTGCACCGAAGATTTCCGGGGCTAAGCGTGTTACCGAAGCTGTGGATGTCCCGTAACAGGGGCGTGGTAGGGGAGCGTTCTATAGTAGGACTGAAGGAGAATCGTGAGACGCTCTGGACGAATTAGAAGTGATTATGCCGGCATGAGTAGCGATAAAACAAGTGAGAAGCTTGTTCGCCGAAAGCCTAAGGATTCCTGAGGAAGGTAAATCCTCTCAGGGTTAGTCGGAACCTAAGC
>PYJA01000070.1 GCA_003635185.1 Candidatus Poribacteria bacterium
CTATACTTCAGATAGGGTAGATGCAAACGATTTCCATAGCGACGCGGTCTCCCCCGTTTAGGGTGCTTCGGGCGCGTCGGTATCCGATAGAATACGGCATTTGACTTTGCGCGACAGAGCAAGTGATGTCCTTGTGCGAGGATTGTTGTGAACACTTTGCGTCTATTAAAACCTCTATCAAATATGATCAAACCCGGAGGCACATTGGCACAGATGGATTTCAGCACTTCTCCGCTATTAGCTTGTTCGTCTCCCGGACACATCACCCGGGCAGTCAACGGAAACAGACGCACCCCTTGCGGCGTTTCACAGAGCCACCCGATAGCACCGAACTCGTGTCCGTGATGGAACTTGGATTGGTTCTTATTCCGTTTGTTATAGCGTGTGTTTATGAATAAATGTGTGCCCTCTTGACAAACACCGTCATTGATAGACTTGGTTTCATCATAGGTATAGACACCTTCGCTGAAAGTTGTTTGAACTTGTCTTGTCAAAACCGATGTGAGTTCGTCAAGACACCATTTGGAACGACCCAGAAACTTCGGCAAGGACCAATAGGTTGTTTCAGGTTGTGTGGATAGATATATTTGTGTCATTGTGCCACGATGCGGAGTATTTATCAAACCTTTCACATAAGTGCGAAAATGGTTGAAGTTCGCATTATACTTGAAAACCGGTTGATATTCTGATAATATAGTTTCTAAGTGGGAAAGAGGATCCATTTTGAATATCCTTTCAAAAAATGTTTTTTCTAAAAGGATACCCTCTTTTCTGCTTTTTGTCTCTAAAAATCTTAAAACTGTCCAAACTATAGTAAAATAATAACAAACACGCTATATAACCCAAGTTGCCACCTTGTAGCACAATCTGTTAGATTGTGCCTATGAGTGCGCAAACTGAAGTTTGCGCTACACAATTTACGTGAATAATGCCCTATAAGGATTTATCGTAAGAGTTTGGCAAGATTGCCTTGACATAACACACTTTCATGTGTTACTTTAAACTGTAACTAATGGGAGGTGAAAGTAGTGCTCAGAATTCCAACTGAAAATCACAAAGAACGCGAACTCGTAGCCACTTTGAAACTACTATCTCCCGGTACTTCTCTTCGCGAAGGTATTGATTTTATTATCCAGTCCAACACGGGAGGTTTGATCGTTGTTGGAGATACCCCTGAAATCTTAAATTTGACAGAGGGAGGTTTTCGGATAAATTGCTCATATACGCCTACACGCTTATCTGAATTAGCAAAAATGGATGGTGCTATTATCCTCTCATCGGATATGAAACGTATTGTACGCGCGAATGTCACACTCATGTTAAACACCGCCATTGTCTCTAATGAAACAGGATTACGCCATCGTGCAGCAGAAAAATTTGCTAAAGAGACAGGTCATATTGTACTTGCTGTTTCAAGGCGTCGGAATACGCTTACCCTATACACAGGCAACCAACGTTATATTTTTCGTGAACGCCCAGTTTTGATCTCCGGTGCCAACCAAGCTATGCTTATTCTCAGGCAATATGTCAAAACTATGCAGCACATTGTCGCAACACTGAACTGGGCAGAACTCAACGGCACAGTCACTTTATCAAACGTAATTACGGCAATTCAAGTATGTGAACGGGTTAGACGCACAGAACATGAACTTAACAGGTACCGGATTGAATTAGGTACAGAGGCGCAATCTCTTCAACTGATACCTTCAGAATTATCAACAGAAATCGAAAGAGCTTTACTCATCATCAAGGACTATTATAGAGAGGAAGAGCGAGACGAATACCAAGCGTATGAACTTATTCTTGAACTTGATGCAGCTGATTTAGCTATGGAGAGCAATATAAGTGAAGCACTTGGTTATCCACAGGATTTTAGGGACTATGTAGAAACGTTAGCACCGCGCGGGTATAGAATGCTTAGTCAAATTCCACATATCCCAATGCGTATCGTTCAGCATATCGTTCAAAACTTCAAAACGTTAGATGCAATTATCACCTCAAACATTGACGCGCTGCAAAACGTTGAAGGTGTCGGCAAAACGCGCGCGACAGCGATTAAAGAGGCACTTGTTCAAATGAAAACGGGAACATCACAACCACAGGTTTTAACTCTGCCAATTTTTGATTGGGATTGAAAGGGAGTTTTTATACCAAATTAACGCGATAATTCTCGGTAGTGCGGTTTCCTAACCATACATAGCGAGACAGATCACACTAATTGGGTATTATTTCTGAATATATATATAGTGAGCTTGAAATTATTGGGGCACTTTGATAAACCTATTATGGAACATAATGGACAATAGAAGTGGTAGCATAAACTGCCAGTTTGTGCCACAAATCGCAATCTGGCAGATTGCGGTACAGGAGTGTCCCATTAATTGTAAGTTTTACTATAAGTTGACCAAATAGATAAAATCTTCAAAATACAATTTTACAAGTAAGGAGTCTAAAAATGAAACAATTCTGTGTTACTTTTGAAAGAACATTATTTGAAAAACACTATCAGTTATTAAGTCGAATTCTTTTTTCGGGTTTGTTCCTTTTTCCAATATTTCTTGTCGCATGTGGTGGAAAACTCGGAACAATTCAACAGCAAGATGTTGATGCACAACTTCTCCAAGCAGAGCAGGCGATCAAATTAGCGCATGATGTCAATGCACCCTCTCTCGCCTTTGAGGAGTATGAACAAGCAGAAACTTATCTCGAAAAGGCAAAAGATGCATTGAATCAGAACAATGGCATTGATGCACTTCGATTTGCTACGAAAGCGATCACTCATGCGAAAATTGCGCAGCGAAAAGCTGTGCAAAACACAATGAGTGCGAAATTAAACGCTAACATTCTGGAAAAAGATGCTCTTATTGCTGAACTTAGAAAAGACATCAGGACGAAAAAAACTGAAATTTCAGGTTTAGAGACTGGCATCCAGCAACTTCGTGAGACAGAGAAGGAGTTCGAGCAAACTATCAGTCAACTTGAAAAAGAGAAACAGAAACTGAGCGATACTCGGAAAGTCAGCGAGCAAACGGTTGCTGAACTCAATGAATCCTTAAAATCGATTCAAGCGAGAGTGGTGCGTTCTGAAGCAGATGTGCAAAATTATGGACACCAAGTGAAAGAACTTACCCGAAAACTTGAAGCTGCCGAAACGATGGCTAAATCCTCAAGTAAACAAAAACGGGCGGCTGTCGCTGAAACTGAATCTCTGAAAAAACAGTTGCGTGAACAAGCTAAGGTTTACACTAATATGTTGGAAAAAGCCAAAAAGCAGAATATCGCAGCTGAGCATCAGGAATATATCAAAAAAGCAGCTGAACAAGCACGCGCCTTCGCGAAGCAATTGCCGAGTAATAAGGATCCACGTACACATAGGACATCACTTTCTACCCAGCAAATTAATGCTGGCAAAGCAGCGCTGAATAAGTGGGAAAATGCATGGAGCAGCAAAAATATGGCGGCACATTTTGCATTCTACACCCCAAATATTACTGTCAAAAAAATTCTTACGCAAGAAAGCAAAGAGAACGAGAGTACTATTGCCCCCAATCAAATTGAGGCTACCCTTCGTGAGATGAACGCTCAGCCGTGGAAAAAAGTAAAAGCTTCCACGGAGGTGGAACAAGAAAGTGTGATCGGGATATACCGATTTAGCAAGTTGGTTTCTCCAGCGCAAACTGAGGATGATACGGCATTATTCCATAGCTGGACTCGCGAAATCTGGATGCATCAAGTTCAGGGAAAATGGAAAATTTATCGCGAAACTTGGCAAATCTACGAAAATATTCCGGATTTTAGGAGGTAAGCTGATGAACAACTTCCCAAACACTACACAGAACAATTCGAAATTCTCATTGCCCAATTCCCTAAAATGGGGGGCTATCGTCGTTTTAGTTGTGATTTTGGTTGTTAGTGGCATTCTGCTCAGCCGTTCAAGTGAAACGCCGGCAGGATTTTTAGCAAAATGGAAGAATGCTGTTGAATCAGGTAACCTAAAAAGTTACGATGCGCTCTGGGTTAAAAAGGCACAAACCCAACCTAATTCGGGTTATCTACAGACCGCAGACCTTTTTAAAGCAAAAATCGAAATAAAGGTCAGAATCGCTAATGCTGTCAATAGGACACGTAAGGATCCACAGGATCCGAGCTACTTGCGGATTGAAGGAATCCCAATGCTCCTCCGTCCCGATGGCGAACCTTTGATTCAATCAAGAACCCTGATTATTGCCAAAATCGGACTTATTCAACAACGTTGGAAACTTGTCAGAGATGAAGTTGTTAGTCAAGATTTTGGCTCTGATCTCAGTGCTTTTGAAGCAGAAGTTACTGTTGACACGACAACTCAAACTAACAGCCCCGTTGCTCCATTGGTATTACAATGGAAAAAAGCACTTGAAGCCCAGGATATAAAGAAGTACGATTCACTCTGGGATAAATCAGCCCGAAATAAGCGAATAGATAATTTTCGACTTGCTCGCTTCCATATGTCCCAAGATTTAGAAGTGGATCTAAGCCAAATAGAATATACCCCTGTTGCACACTCAAAGACCCGACACGTAGCTGACAATATCAGTGTTACAGTTAGCAGCGATGGAACTATCATAGAAACGCATCCCCGCACACTAACGATTGAGAAGAAAGGCTTCTTTTTCAGACGGTGGAAACTGATAAACGATGAAATAGGTGATGATTATATTACTACTCCACCTATTTCTCAACAGGACCAACCGGATATTGACGTTGTCCCAGAAGAATCTGAGCCAGGTATCTATAACGGTGACGCACCGATTGATACACAACTCAAAGTAGGCCAAATTCTTTTCAAATGGCAGAAAGCATGGGAGGAGAAAGACCTTGATACCTATATGTCAATCTATGCAGAGAGAGCACTCATCACCCGTGTTACCGTGCGAGGTGGCAAAGAAACACCCATCTATCTACGAAAAAAACAGCTCCGCCGGAATATGGAAAAGTTAAACGCACACTACGGTGATATTCAGGTCGGGATATCTCATTTGGAGATTAATGGGGATAGGGCCGTTGCGAATACCACTTTTTTGCAAGAATTTAAGGGAACACCCGCATCGGGCACGCGCCCAGCATATCGCGATGTCGGCACCAAAGAGTTGATCCTTATGATCGATCCTTCTGACGGATATTGGAAAATATATGCCGAAACTTGGAGTCTCTACGAAGATGTGCCTAAGTTCCCCAAAAACTGAATCTATTTTACGATGAACAAGATGATAGAAAAGGGGACTTATTGCTCCATGTAGGCACAACTTCGAATCAACACAAATGCACACTGAATACCGAACAAAACGAAAGATTGAATTTGCCGATACCGATATGGCAGGGATTGTCCATTTTTCGAGATTCTTTGTTTTTATGGAGGCCGCAGAACACGAATTTTTACGCAGTTTAGGAACAAGTGTTGCAACTGAATGGGATGGTAACAAAATCGGTTGGCCGAGGCTTACTGCCTCCTGTGAATATCTCAGTCCACTGCGATTTGAGGATGAGGTAGACATCCGATTATGGATATCCAAAAAAGGAACGAAATCACTCACATACCAATTTCACTTTACCCATGAAGGCAAAGATATTGCGCGGGGACAACTTATCACAGTCTGTTGTATAATAAATCCGGGTAAAAAAATGCGCGCCATCCCTATCCCCGAATTCATCACTTCACAGATTGTTACACAATAATATAGTGAACTTTGGAAATTATTGAGACGCTTGATAAACCTATTTTGAAAACATAACGGACAACAGTAGTTGCCTCACAAACTGTATGAAGATTTATTCGGTAATTTTTTGTCCGCACGAGGCACGGATACCCCACTGCTGGCGAGGCGGGGAATGCCTAAATGGCATTCATACCGTTGATTTCTTCCGAACCTCGCCCACAGGACCGATTTATTTTCTTAATCCTCATTTAGTTTGTGCCACAAAGAGGACGCAAACTAACAGTTTGCTCTACAGAAATGTCCCATTAATTATAGTTTTTACTATAGCATGTCCAAGTGCTGCGGTTGTCTTAATTCCCTTCCGATAAATATGAAAGAAACTATAGGTAAAACGCATCAACTTAAAATTTCAAACCTGTCTAAAAACTTTGGAAAATTACAGGTTCTACGAAATATTTCATTCAGTTTCAGTGCAGGCACATCAGTCGCTATTACCGGTCCTTCAGGTTCTGGCAAAAGCACACTTTTACATATTATCGGCACATTAGAAGAGCCCACTAACGGACAGGTTGAGATTAACGGTACTGATCCCTTTGATCTTTCTGAACCTGAACTTGCGCGCTATCGGAATGCTGTGATTGGGTTTGTGTTTCAGGATCATCATCTCCTCCCACAATACTCTGTACTTGAAAATGTACTTATTCCTACGCTTGCCTTCGAACAGCAACCAGATGTTATACAGCTTGCAGAAGAACTCTTGAAACGAGTTGGACTAACTGACCGCATGTCGCACCGCCCAGCTGAACTTTCTGGGGGGGAACGTCAAAGAGTCGCAATTGCGCGTGCCCTCATCAATAAACCGAATATCCTCCTCTGTGATGAACCAACCGGTAATCTTGACGCAACGACTGCTGCAACCATAGCAGACCTGCTTTTTGAATTGCATCGTATAGAACAAAATATTTTAATTGTCGTAACGCACAACCTTGAACTTGCTGGTAGATTTGAAAACCGCCTCAAACTTGCCAATGGGATTTGCACTTTAGAAACAGTGGGTGAGAAACAACTTTAAAGTTATGCAAACATTTTGGAGAACTGCAAAACACTATTGGCAAATTCATCTTATTGTTGCGCTTTGCACTGCAGTAGCGACAGGTGTGCTTGCGGGTGCATTGATTGTTGGCGATTCCATGCGGGGCAGCCTACGCGACATCACATTGGAACGCCTCGGTTCAATTCAACACGCGCTCATCGCCGACCATTTTTTTAAACCAGATATACTAAATCGACAGCCTACCGTGCCAGCAATTCTGCTGAATGGAACAGTTGTTGCGGCTGAAACCGAAACCCGCGCTTCAAAGGTTAACGTCTACGGTGTAGATGACACCTTCTTTCGTCTTTGGAAAAACAGTGCTGGCCCGAATTTGAGCAGTGCCACTGACAAACCTTTTGCAGACATTGTTATCAACGAGGCACTTCAAAACGAACTGAAGGTCCAAATTGGTGACGCAATCCTTGTTAATTTTCCGCAAGCAGTTGAAATCCACCCAGAGTTCTTACTGGGTAAACGTGATGCATCTGATGTTATCCAAAGGCTTCGCTTAGTAGTCAGCGATGTTGTCCCCACTGAAAACGTTGGTAGATTTAGGCTCCATGCACATCAAAACCTCCCGTTGAATGCATACATCTCGCTCCCTGTTTTGCAAAAAGCACTTGCACAATCTGGTAAAGTGAATGCGCTGTTTACTACTGATCCAGCACCTATCTCAACGGATATGTTAAATTTGACGTTGGAGGGGCTTGGCTTATACATTACGGAGCATGAAAACCATTTAGATCTGCAAAGTCAACAATTCCTATTAGAACCAGCGTTATCAGAACCAGCGTTAGCTGTTACATTAGAAAACGACATCCCTACGCTGCCAACCCTAACCTATCTTGCAAACACCATCTCTAATACCGATTCGTCACAAAAAGATGCATCGACGACTACCACACAGAAAATCCCATATTCAACTATCTTGGCACTTCCTGTTGAGGAAGGTGTATTTGCAGATTTTCTTAGTAGACACACTACTCAAGAGCAGCAGAATCGGTATGTACAAGCACAACAGCAAGAACTCGAACAACGCAAATTAAAATATAATGAAGAAACCAAAAAGGTTCGTATCGAACTGGATAGAATAGAAAAAGAGATAACCGAATTAGAAGTCCAAGGACAAGAACTGCGAGGCACTCCTGAATTTACACAAAGATTGGCTGAAGTGAAAAGTGCACTCACAAAAGTAAAAAGCAAAGCAAATGAACTCATATTCATCATTCAACCGTCTGAAATTTATCTCAATAGATGGGCAGCAGACGATCTTGGTGTGAGAGAAGGTGATATAATTAACCTCACCTACTATAGTGTCAGCGCAGACGAAGACTATATTACAGAAAACGCAGAATTTATACTAAAAGGTATTGTGCCCATTGAGGGCATCGCTGCAGACACAAACTTAATTCCAAAATTTCCGGGCATTCACGACACAACTGACATATCTGAATGGGAACCACCTTTTACGATTGACTATAGTCTCATCCGAGACAAAGACGAAACGTATTGGGATGAATACAAGGCAATGCCTAAAGCTTATGTCTCTTTAGATGTTGGTAAACGTCTTTGGCAAAACCGATTTGGCGATCTCACTACTATTCGGATGGGAACAGCACCAGGGCAAGACATAGAAGCGACCAGATCACTTTTTGAAACCGAATTCCTCAAAAAGATTGAGCCAGAACAGATCGGATTCCAATTCTTATCTCTCAAAGAGGAGGGACTAAATGCGTCTTCCGGTTCCACAGATTTTGGAATGTTATTTAGCAGTTTGAGCGGATTTATCATTATTGCCGTGGCACTGTTAGTCGGGATGGTCTTCCGAATCGGTGTAGAACAGAGAGCGCGTGAGGTCGGTATCCTCCAAGCGGTCGGTTATACACTTACTAAAATCCGCCACCGTTTCCTTTTTGAAGGAATCCTTATTACAAGCATCGGAAGCCTGTTGGGTTGTCTATTAGCGATAGGATATGCAAAATTGATGATATTCGGTTTACAAACATGGTGGTTACCTGCTATCGGGACTCCATTTTTGAAACTGCATGTGAACTTATTAAGTCTACTTAGCGGCGCACTCATTTCACTTCTTGTAGTGATATTCTCCATCCAAATGACTGTCCGCAAATTGGGTAAAGTTGCAACCGTATCACTTCTTGCGGGGCAAACAGATTTTGGAAAAGTCCATTCAAAACTAAAGACAAAAAATGTTAATGTGTCAAAAAAATATATAATAATCTTTGTCATCGGGTTACTTTTCGGTGCTTTGGTAGCAGATCCTATAGCTAAATTTACTATATTTATCATCTGTATTTTGAGTTTAGGATGGACAATATTTGGCAAGTGGTTAAGGGCGCAGAAAGAATCAAGCCGTCTTAGTAAATTTCAATTTGCGCTTAAGAACACCGCACGACAACCAGCAAGAAGCAGAACCTGTGTTATGACCATAAGTTTAGCATGCTGCATCATCGTGGCTGTTGGCGCAAATCGGCATGATGCACTGCCAGAAACAGAATACGCTTTTGTCGCTGAGTCTTCTCTGCCATTACACCACAGTCTAAGGACACCTGATGGCAGGCTTGAGCTCGGATTTAATGAAAAAGATTCTGAATTACTGTCTGCCTCAGAGATTTTGCCATTTCGTGTCTTACCGGGGGAAGATGTGAGTTGTCTCAATCTCTATCAACCTCAGAAACCGCAGATTTTGGGTGCATCGGATGCAATGCTAAACGAGAATCCGTGGCAAATCCTAAAATTGGGAAACAGTCAACAAGGTAAAATACATGCAATCGGCGATGAGAAGTCGCTGCGTTGGATTTTACACCATAATCCTAAGGAAAATTTTTTGATCCAAGATGAATTTGGAAAATATTTATTGTTAGAACTTAAAACGGTTGATAATAGTCTTTTTCAAAGTCAATTAATAATCTCTGAATCTGATTTTAAGAAATACTTTCCGAGTCAAAGTGGGTACCAATTTTTTCTTATCAAAACCCCACCTGAATTGCGAGAAGAAACATTACAGACGCTTGAGAAAACATTGGAAGACTACGGCTTTGACGTTACATCAGCATCAGAACGATTGGCAAGTTTTCGTGCTGTTGAAAATACCTATATCTCCACTTTCCAAAGTCTTGGTGGGTTAGGAGTACTACTCGGCACCTTCGGCTTAGCCCTGGTTCTATTCAGAAATATTATTGACCGGCGAGGTGAATTAGCAACCTTGCGTGCTTTCGGTTTCCGTCGACAGCTGCTTTCTAAAATATTGTTCATTGAAAGCTCCTTTCTCCTGACAATTGGGATGCTCATTGGGATTGTCGCTGGATTCGTTGCAATTCTCGGTTCACAAGGGCACTTGCCCGCATTTCCATGGTTATCGCTCACGATTACCTTGTTATTCATCTTCGGATTTGGTATAATTGCAAATAGTATTGCCGTTGCCGTAGCACTAAGAAGTCCATTATTATCAACCTTGAAAACGGAATAGAAAACAAGATTTAATTGTCGGTGTCAGAGGTTTTATGATGCGCTCTATATGGACAATTCCCGCAACCTTTATATTCGTTTTATCACTTCTAATGCTGGGCGGTTGTTCAAACGACGCAGAAACTGATGCTGCCACTACCTTGAGTCACACTCAACAAGGGTGGCATGCTTACAAGTTGGGTGACTATACACAGGCACTGCTCAGTTTTGAACGTGCGCTCAATATTGATCCAGAATTCGCTGATGCACATAATGGCGTTGGATGGAGCCATCTAAGCCTTTCGCTCACGCTACCATTGGTACAAGAAGCTTTCCAAAATGCGCTGCGTTACGACGCATCTAATGCTGATGCGTGGGTAGGCTTAGCAAATGTGCTTTATTTACGTTACAAAGATAGTTCTGATTTCACCGATGCCATCCGAGCGATTGATAACGCGCTACAAGCTGATGCACAGTACCTCTATCGGCATGATTATGATTCTAACGCTGAATTATATGCATTGAAGGCAGCGTGCTATCTCTATCTCGGAGAAAGTCAATTGGCAAAACAAGAAGTTGATAAAACGCTAAAAATTGATGCTGAAAACAAAACGGCTATTGTACTTCAAAATATGTTGAACGAATAATTAAAATATAAAATTTGGGAGAAAAATATGTCTCAAAATGTTATTACGTCCACCAATTTAACACACTATACGCCAGCACATCGCGGAAAAGTCCGCGATCTTTACGACCTCGGAGATGAGTATCTGATTATCTCTACGGATCGAATATCTGCATTTGATGTCGTCCTACCGAACGGTATTCCTGATAAGGGTAGAGTTTTAACCGGATTGTCCAAATTCTGGTTCAATTATACCAAATCTGTTGTAGATAATCATGTTATAGCCACAGAAGTTGAAGAATATCCGGACGCATTGCAGACAGATGTGGACCTATTAGAAGGACGTTCAATGCTTGTCCGTAAAGCGGAGCGTGTTGATGTTGAATGCGTTGTACGCGGTTATCTTGCCGGTTCAGGATGGGCTTCGTATCAGAAGACAGAAGAAATATGTGGACAGAAACTCCCATCGGGGTTACGTGAATCGGAACGGTTACCAGAACTTCTATTCACACCCACAACAAAGGCGGAACAAGGTGAACATGACGAACCTATCACTATTGATGAAATGCGAAATCAGGTTGGAACTGACCTCACTGATAAACTCATTGACATTAGTTTTGCGCTATTCAAAGCTGCAAGTCAGCATGCTGAAGACTCAGGTATCATCCTGTGTGACACAAAATTTGAATTTGGGCAATGTGATGGTGAGTTGATACTTATAGATGAGGTTTTCACGCCAGATTCGTCCCGTTTTTGGCCTGCACATCTGTATGAACCCGGAAAACCGCAGCAGAGTTTTGATAAGCAGTTTGTTCGGGATTACCTCTCTGAAATTGGTTGGAACAAACAACCCCCTGCACCTGAATTGCCGGATACCGTTATTACAAAAACGAGTGAAAAATACAGAGAAGCATATAGACTCATTGTCGGGGAAGAACTCACTTAATCCCGATTTGCCAGGTACAGTAGGTGCGGTTTCCTAACCGAACCCATAAGCGTCAATTTAAGAAAAGAATTATGCGCTAAATGCCCCAGGCCGGTAGGTTCGGTTAGAAACCGAACCGGATCGGACGCAGAAACCTTCACCTATCCTATCCACTCAGCAGTGCTGCTGAACAAGACACCCAGGATTCGCCTGGGCTCAGTCCGGTTCGGTTACAAACCGAACCTACCGGGCCTGGATGCACGCTAAATTGACGGCTATGGTGCGGTTTCCTAACCGCACCTTTATCCAAGTTCAGCGAATTACGTTGTCCTATTATTCCACATAAAAAAGATGACTACGTTCAAAAAGTCCATCAAGAAAAATTTCAACGAACCATTCGCCCGTTGCAAATTGATTACCTCTTAACCCCCGTTCTGGAGCGTCAATATAAAACCAGGTTATCTTTTCACCTGTTGTTGAAGAAATAGTCCGTTCCTCACTCCAAAATGGCGGATCGTCTAAGTCGTCTTCAGGCGAAAACCACGAAACCTTGACCGTATGTGATTCGTCAATATTTTTCCATAAAAGCCACAAAAACACTTGATCGTTTACTTCAGCACTAAACGTATCGGTTATACCGTCGGGTCGGTCTTCATGGACTGAAATAGC
>PYJA01000071.1 GCA_003635185.1 Candidatus Poribacteria bacterium
TTTTTTGTCGGATGTCAAATATTTTCTTTTTGGTGCAGGGTTATTTAGTTTTCGGTTTTTCGGACGAATTTTTTACACCTGCTATATACCCCAGGCCGGTAGGTGCGGTTTCTAACCGCACCATAGCCGTCAATTTAGCGTGCATCCAGGCCCGGTAGGTTCGGTTTGTAACCGAACCGGACTGAGCCCAGGCGAATCATGGGTGTTTTGTTGAGCAGCACTGCTGAGTGGATAGGATAGGTGAAGGTTTCTGCGTCCGATCCGGTTCGGTTACAAACCGAACCTACCGGCCTGGGGCATTTAGCGCATAATTCTTTTCTTAAATTGACGCTTATGGTGCGGTTTCTAACCGCACCATAAGCGTCAATTTAAGGATTTTCTAAACAGGGGAACCTTCTTCAGTCCCGTAGGGACGATATGTTTATAGAAAAACGTTGAGGCCCCTGTCTTTAGTCCCGTAGGGACGATATGTAGAAAAGATGTCGTTGGGGACACATATCGTCCCTACGGGACTAAAGACATATGGACATCTCCTATCTATAAACATATCGTCCCTACGGGACTGAAGACCCTGTCCCAACGGATTTATCCCTAAATTGACACTTATGGTGCAAAAAAGAAACGCCCCTTATAGGGAGCGTTTTTTGTCTTTTTATTCGTTTAAACAATAGACTTATTTTGAAGTGAGGTTTTTCCAAATCAGGACTGTCCCGTCTTTACTACCACTGGCAAGCGTGCCATCCTTTGAAAATGCTAAGGCAGTAACTGCATCGGTGTGCTTATTAAGAGTTCTTATTGATTTGCGCTTCTTGATGTCTATCAATTGAATTGTCTTGTCAGCACTGCCGGTGGCGAGATAACTACCATTCGGAGAAAACGCCATAGTAGCCACTGGGAATTTTGCATCTTTGATATTGATAGTACCTCCATTGACTATATTTATTATATTATTTATTATGTTCTGATATCTGTTACTGCCGTCACTAGCTATAACTCGCACCCTTGCCATGGCAAACTTTGTGCCATCAAGTGAGAACACAACCGTAGAGATCGTAGTAGAGGTAGTTCTGATCCCGGAAGAATCGAGCTTGACGATATTCTCCCTTCCAATAGAAAAATTTATTTTTGAAAAAGATTTACCAGTTTCAACATCATACAGCTGGAATAATATACTACTATCATTGGACCGAGAATCGTTAGAAGCAATAGCGAGCGTTTTGTTATTCCTGAATGCCAAGGCTGTGCCTGAAATGTTAAGAGGTTTCAAGTGTTTTACCGAGTTAGTATTCCAAAGGTGAATGGTGTTGTCGAAAGATTCGCGTAGTCTGTCTTCCCTTTTATCTTCTTCCTCCCATCTTTTTCTCTCTTGTTCTACTTGTTCTATTAGATCATGCAGATCCGAGGGCGAATTTATTGGATCGTCCGGCATAGATGTCATTGGTTTATCATACAATTTTGAGAAATTTTCTTTGTAACGGCTGCTACTAGCAATCATTCTACCATCGGGCGAAAATGCCAGGACATTAACTCTGCCTTTATGCCCCTTGAAGTTCTTCAGCATTTTGGCCGTTCTCACATCCCATAACCGCACCGTTTTATCGTCCCCACCGCTAGCGAGTGTTTGACTATCTGACCAGGCCAAGGCGAGAACTTGCCCCTCGTGTCCTATGAGTGCTGTTGGTTTTGCATTGCCTCCAATATCGTATATCCAGAGCCCTTCTGAAGTTGCCACTGCCAGCAGCGTGCCATCCGGTGAGTATTTTATATCATTTACCGTACCGTCCACCTTGATAGATTTGGGTGAATCTTCGGCAAAACCGTTTGCAAGAAACATAACTGTAGTTAGTATCAAAATAAACGTCAAGTATTTTGTTATCTTCATTTCAAGGATCCTTTTTGTTTATGCGCTTAGAAAATAGACATTATACCTATAATCTAAAGCACCGCATTTTGCGCAGGATTAACCAGTAACGATGGCAAAATACCAATCAGCAAAACGCCAATTGCCGCGAGAACTAATCCGATGACCAAGGTAGAAGGATATGGGTTGAACTCCAGCTCTTCTTCCGGTTCACGCATATACATTGTTACGACGACGCGTAGATAATAGAAAGCCGAAATTGCAGTATTGATAGCACCGACAACAACAAGTGAGACAAGCCAAGTGTTGACTACATCTGGTTGAACGGCGGCTTGAACAGCAGATTTGAAGATATAAAATTTTCCGATAAATCCGGCAGTGGGTGGAAAACCTGCCAGAGACAACAGCATTAACGTTAAAAACCCACCGAGTAAAGGTTTTCGGAAACCGAGTCCTGCGTAATCAGAAATCGTCAAACTTTCTCCATCAGCAGTTCTTGCCATGATAACCGCACCGAATGCCCCGATATTCATAACACAATAAATAAGGAGATAGAGCATTGCGCTTGATTTACCATCACTGTTTGCTGCTGCTAAACCTATCAACACATATCCCGCGTGTGCAATACTTGAATATGCCAGCATCCGTTTGATGTTAGTCTGCGCTATAGCAATGATGTTTCCAACCGTCATTGTCAACATTGCCAATAGGACAACAACCCCACCCCATTCGGTTTGTATATTTGGCAACGCTTCCATAAAAATCCTAATAAACGCTGCAAACCCAGCTGCTTTCGGTCCGGCAGAGATGAAGGCAGCGATTGTGGTAGGTGCGCCTTCGTAGACATCAGGTGCCCATTGGTGAAACGGAACAATGGCTACCTTAAACCCGAACCCAACGATGAGTAGGAATGTGCCTGCCAAAAGGAGTGGAGATTGACTCTCGGCGGTAAGTTTCTCTGCAATCCTTGGAATACTTGTTGTACCAGCAGCACCGTAAATTAAAGCGATTCCGTAGAGGAAAAATGCGCTTGCAAACGCACCGAGCAGCAGATACTTCATGCCAGCTTCGCTTGAGGCAGGGCTTTCACGGAAATAGCCTGCTAACACATACAACGATAGTGACATCAATTCCAAACCGAGGAAAATGATAATCAGCTCATTGCCAGCAGCCATTAACATCATACCGAGCGTTGCGAGTAGGACAAGCAGATAGTACGGTCCCTGTTTCTTATCGTCTCTTCCCAAATAACTGATTGAGATGAGAGCAACCAAAATTGTTGATACGAGGAAGATAATGTTGAAAAAGAGGGAATAACTATCAACCTCAAACATACCACTGAATTCGGTTCCCACTTCGTTCCCTAAAAACATCTTGATGGAAACCCATAAGGCGATCCCCGCGCCAACGATTGTCATCCATCCCAAGACCTTTTTTGAGATTGCGTCAATCATGTCGAAGATAAGGACGATAAGCAACGTTAAAACGATAACAAGTCCCGGCATTAACAAATCAATATCAGGTATCTCAGGCATTCAAAACCTCCGTTTTAAAATTCCGAACTAACAAGAAAAGTGTAGCATCAAACTTCAAATAGATATTCTTTTTCCTAACGTAACCTAAGTTGCTACCTTGTAGCACAAACTTCATGAAGATAAAAAAATAAATTAGGTCCTTTGGCGAGGTTAGGAAGAAATCAACGGTATGAATGCCTGTTGGCATTCCCCGCCTCGCCAGCAGAGATGTACACCTGCTGCTGGCGAGGTTTCCTAACCTCGCCACATTACCGAAATATTTTCTTAATCTTCATCCAGTTTGTGCATTCATAGAACGCAAACTGGAAGTTTGCGCTACAACATAAGTGTTAATAATTATCAGCATTTTTCGATTAAAGATGGTGTTTCCATGTCTAAGTATTGTTCGTAGCAACTTGGATTAACGTAAAAACACGAATGTAACAATCACAAAAAGCGGGAACAAAATAGCAACGGACCATAACATGTATCCAAAGAAACTCGGCATACGAATACCGCTCTGTTCAGCAATTGATTTAACCATAAAATTCGGTGCGTTACCGATATATGTATTCGCACCCATGAAAACTGCACCGACAGATATAGCAGTTAGCAATCTGACAAACTCAAGGTGTTGCGGGCCGGTCAATTGTCCTGACAAAATTTGTGGAACAACCTCCTCGGTAAGCTGCAATTTTCCGAGAGCAGTGTTGAAAAATGTCAAATAGGTTGGTGCATTGTCTAAGAAACTGGACAAAACGCCAGTTACCCAGAAGTAATGTATCGGTTCTTTTATTGCGACGATTAACCAACTCAGTGCTCCCTCTTTACCGACTCCGAGAATCGTCAAGGCGGGAATAATCGTAATAAAGATACCCGCGAAAACTTTTGCCACCTCTTCAATCGGTTCCCATGAGAATTCGTTTGTTTGCCGTAATTCACCACTAAAGGGTGTAAATTTAAGTGACAACAACCCCATCAAAACAATCAACACATCACGAGCAATGTTCTGCCAATATACATGAACGCCGAGAACGTTGACATCTCCCCATTTGTAAGTGCCACTCATTAGGACTGCGGCAATGATACCGAACAAGAAAACGAGATTAAAGAGACCGTCAACCCGAATCGGTTCGTTTGTACCATCATCTGGTACTACACCGCCTTCCCGTTTGAACATAAATGTGTCTATGATAAAGAAGAGTGCGATTAAAATTACGCTAATAAATAGCATGTGTGGAAAGAGTGCTGATGTTGTCCAGAAGAATGGCACACCGTGTAGAAATCCAAGAAAGAGCGGCGGATCGCCAAGAGGTGTTAAGGAACCTCCGATATTGCTTACTAAAAAGATGAAGAAGACTACTAAATGCACCTTACTCTTTCGGTAGGCATTTGCTTTAATCAACGGACGGATGAGGAGCATTGAAGCACCAGTTGTCCCTATCCATGAAGCAATGACAGTGCCGATTAGTAGTAACAACGTATTGACTATTGGGGTGCCGCGCAACGTGCCTCGTACGAGTATCCCGCCTGCAACTGTGAACAACCCCCACAATAGGACAATAAAAGGTATATAGTCTATCAAATAGATGTATAAGATGTCGTGAAAAGCGTCTCCTCCATAAGCAATAAGGTATGGAATGCCGAAGATTAACGCCCATGCCAATGACATTTTTCCACCATGATGGACAAGAAAATGAGAATCTAATAGAAGTGGGAAAAGTGCAATTGATAAGAGGATACCAACAAATGGAATTATACTCCAAAGCGGTAATTTAGTACCATCAACTTTATAGTGTCCGCCCTCACCAGCAGCAAAGGTTTCCACTGAAACGGAAAGGGTTAGTGTCAGAATAACAAAAAATATAAAATAGGAGGCGAGTTTTGATTTCACTATTTCGTCTGTGCCTCCTCTTTGATCAGTTGCAGGTCTGCGGTTTCAACTTCCGGAACAACGTCTTGCGTTTCACCATCAATAATTATTTGACCGACTGCTGGTGTGTTTGAATCGTTATCTACTTTTACTTTTTCCGCGACTGCACTTACAGACACTTTCATCGGTTTCAAGAAGGTATTCGGATACACACCGATCCAAACGATGAATAGTAGAATGGGTAATAGTACAGCAATTTCGCGTGGTTTCAAGTCGGGTAAAGCTTCGTTTGTTTTATCTGGTGTGCCGAACATGACACGTTGGTACATCCATAGCATATAAACCGCTGCCAAAATCACACCTGTTGTCGCAAAAACTACGTACCATTTTGAGAACGCATTTCCAACAAAACTACCGAGCAGAATCTTAAATTCACCGACAAATCCGTTGAGCCCTGGTAATCCGATAGACGACAGTGTTACAATCAAAAAGATAGTGGCGAAAACAGGCATTTTCTTTGCCAATCCTCCGAAATCAACAATCATTCGGCTATGCCGCCTTTCATAAATCATGCCGACTAAGAGGAACAGAGCACCCGTGCTTAACCCGTGATTGATCATCTGTAAAACGCTGCCCTGTATACCCGCATCACTTTGCGAAAATAGTCCTAAAACAACGAAGCCGAGGTGGCTTACACTGGAGTATGCGACCAGTTTTTTCAGGTCCGGTTGCACCATTGCTACTAATGCACCGTAGATTATACCGATAACGGCAAGTGGGACTATCCACGGTGTAGCGTCAGCTGCTGCTTGTGGGAAGAGCGGTAAGCAGAATCGGACTATGCCGTACGTTCCCATCTTGAGCAGCACCCCTGCGAGGATAACACTGCCAACTGTAGGTGCTTCAACGTGTGCATCGGGTAGCCATGTATGGAAGGGGAAAAGCGGAACTTTTATGGCAAAAGCGATAAAAAATGCAAGGAATAGTAGATAGGAATGCTGAAATGCAAATCCTTCAGTAGCCGTTTGCGCGAGGAGTGTCGTGAGATCAAAACCATTTTCCCCGTTTTGGAAGTAGAGTGCTAAAATGCCGACTAACATGAGCGCACTACCCGCCATTGTATAAAGCACAAACTTTATGGTAGCATAAATCCTACGTTCCCCGCCCCATATTCCGATAAGGAAATACATTGGAATCAGCATTGCTTCCCAGAATACAAAGAAGAGAAATAGGTCTAAGGCGCAGAAAACGCCCAACATGCCGGTTTCGAGCGCGAGGAGCGACATCATGAAACCGCTCAACCCTTTCTCTACCGAATTCCAAGCGGCAAGAATACAGATTGGTGTTAGGAATGTTGTAAGCAGCACCAACCACAACGAAATACCGTCAATACCGATGTGGTAACTTATACCTAAATCGTCAACCCACTTCTTTTGTTGATACAGTAGCTCATTAGTTTGAAATCCAGTAGTAGAAATTTTATCTGCATCAAACCAAGTGTAAAGTCCGATAGAGATAAGGAACGTCAACAAACTGACGACAAGCGCGATGCCTTTAATAGCAGATGCGCCCATATTTCTGAGCAATGCAATCGCTATCACGCCAAGCAGTGGTAAAAAAATAACTATTGAAAGTAGCAAAAAAAAATCTCCTTCTAATTCTAATAAGGTAACTTTAGGATAGTGAAATTGTGTTTTATTTTACGGGCAAGATCGAAAACTCACCTATTGTTTATTGCCTCTATTGAATTCTTAACCTACATCTTAAGTGTCGCCAACAAACTACAAATTACCATCTCCTGAAGACTTTGGATAGTAACCACTATGCTGGTGAAATCCAAAATGGAATAGATGGTTCTTTAGCATTTAATTCGCGACGACGTTTTGTGAATCCATTTTGAGGCATTTTGCGCTGCCACGAATATTTCAACTTACGATTAAACTTATGTACTTCCTCAGACGATTTCTCACAATTGTTTAGAATCCAAGCACCCAGTTTGAGATCGTTATTGAGTCTGACTGCGGTATCTTGAAAAACTTCCGCTGAAATACCGAGGAAGGATAAAATCTCTGTATCTTGTTCAGAATCAGCACCGTATTTATAACTTCCAATTTCTCCAGCATGGGCAGCCCGCGCTTTATCTGTCAGTCTTGCAACACCGCAGATGCCAGCAACTTCCTTATTAGTGATATTTCGTGGCCGAAAAGCACTCTGTTTCATATACTTTCTCCATCAGTATTTCTAAAAAGAGGATTTCGAATCATAGGACACCGTGTTACATTGGTGATATTTTCCTAATAGTTCTCTAAAATACATATCTATTTTGGACTCCACCACCTTCTCCGTTATCGGATTTATCTGAAAGTGCTTCTCCAGAAAAGGATGGTGTCTAATCGCATCGCTGATAAAACAGTGTTTGTACTGCTTGAACAATGCATCATCTATCGGAACATCACAGTTTCCAAAATAGAAGGGAAGTCTATAGAGGTTTCTTTTGAACACATCTACATAAGCATAATAATCCAGTTTTGTTTTGTCAAGGACAATCGTGTTACTGCTATAGTTTTGGACAAAAGTCCGATTTCTTTTTAATGCGTTAATATCTCGTATTGTCCAGAAAAACAGCGAATCACCAGGGACCGGTTGATGCTGCTTGCTCGGATATTTGCGAATATAATTTGTGATATAATCAAAATCACTCAGGCAAAAATGAAGTCCATCTCCTATTCTAAATGGAAAGGAACGGATATAATTATATTCCATCCCTTTGTTGTCACGCTGATAAAAGGCAATGATAATCGGAAAAGGCGTGTGTTTAGCCGATTCCGGGAATTCCCCACTACTAATAAGAATGCCATCTATCAGTTTATAATTTGCGGTAAACTCCTTTAGATGTCTGAAATTAGTTGGTTTAATTAAGTAAGACAATGGATGCAGAACACAGACAAAGTCTGCCGCAAGCTTATTATAGGAACGGAGAAATGATATGCCCAAGTCTCTACTCCCTATATCTTCATCTACCTCAAAATCAACCTGTTTAATCTTGTGACGTATCAGTGACGTTTTATCATTATAGGGCGGGTTTCCTACGACAATCAATTTTGTGGATTGCTGAGGAATTTCCAATTTTTCCCTTGATATGTTGTGTAGAGAGTTTGTCCGAAAGAACAAGACTTTATCTGTGTTCTTTCTCGCCATCTCTATTGCATCTTCGTCTATATCACACCCGATTGTGGCTGCTTGCCCATAATCTATCAGAAAATCTCCATATCCGCATGCAGTGTCAATTATGGTCGTCTGTGAATCTACGTAAGGTTCAATTAATTCCCATGCCAGCTGGACAATTTTTGGTGGTGTATAATAACTCCCTAAGTTGACTCTGTCTTTATATTCCAGATGTGTTTGACTCATTTTAGATGTTTATGTCTTGGCTGATCTTTGTCCAGCAACTTTAGGCAGATTAATTTTTTAAGTTCGGTACTATTTTGTCCAACTATTTCGGGTTGTGGTCGTGGTGCTTTTTATTTTCAGTGAGTACGTCAACTTCTGTTTGAAGTTCCTCAAGTGTTTGACAAGTGATGGCTTTCTCAAAAAGCGTCTCAAGCCGGTTGCGGTCCTCAAGGCCGCGAATCTTTTCAGCGAGTGATTCTGGCACATTGTGAAATCGGAGTTGTCCGAGTTTGAGAATATCCTCGCGTTTGGTTCGCGTTTCACCTTGTTCAATACCTTGTTCAATACCTTGTTCAATACCTTGTTCAATACCTTGTTGTAAGTAATGTTCTGCCATGCTCTGCATAAGTTGTTTTTCCTCCTCTGAGAAGTCTAAAAACTGATGATTCTTAGTAACTATTTGATCTAACGCTGGCTGCTCCGCAAGCGGACGGCGATGAAAAATCAGTAGGTGAAGATAGTAAATCGTCTGTTTCCACAACGAACGTTCTGCCTCGGGGAGGCTGCGTATATGATCACCGAGCCGCAATAGTGCCGCAATGAACGCTTCTGTGTCAGCCTTTTCCTGTTTTAACACCGTCAGCAACCACCCGAATGGATGATTCGATTGCAGCAACGTCTCATCGGTTTCACGCTTAACATCAAGTAAAAGTGTCTCAAATTTCGGGACAAAGCGGTTGAGTGCTTCCGGCAACTCCATCAGCGTTTCCAACGAAGGGAACATCTCCCATTTCTGATCACCCGTATAAAACACGACAGGGATGATCGGTTGAAATCGCCATTCATGCTTCGGTAAGTTTTTAGACTTGGACTCCCGGCGTTGGCTTTCCCATATCTGACACATGTAAAACAGTAGACGGAACCCCATCGTCCGATCTACCGTAGATTGATGTTCCAATAGAATATAGACGAGCACCTCCGATACCGACCCAGTGTTATCCTCATCTCGGAAGGGCAAAAGATAAACAAGGTCAGACTCCTGCTGCTGTAGATCATCAGGGATAAACGTTGTTCTCTTGATCTCAACTTTGCTAAAATCGAGATGGGCAACGATATCACTGGCGATGATTTCGAGGAGTCCCTGGAGGTTCTCGGTGTTTTCTAACAACCACTTCGCGCTTCTGTCTGGAAACTGCTTGACACGCGTTTTTAAGGCAGCGAGGAGGTTGTTGATATCTAACATGGTGGCATCTAATTTTCTTTTTCTATATTATACAGTTTCTAACTTCTTTTCTCAAGTTTTTTGTCTAACGGTTGAATTGTTGAGTTTCGCTGTGCTTTACCCATGCACATCTACTGAACTACATCACGAAACAATCAATTGGCAAAAAACAGGTAATACGCAAGGAACAACACAATGCCTATAACCATTGACACGATATATACTTGGACGAGTCCTGTTTGCAGTCTTCGTAACGTTCCGCCAATCACACGGATAAGTGCAGCGATACCGTTTACAATTCCATCAATAATACCGGTATCAAAGAGTTTCCATAACAGAAAGTGAGAAGCGTTTTTGATGGGTTGCACGATAAAAGTATTGTATACCTCATCAATATAGAACTTGTTGGCAACGAGTTTCTGCAATGTGTTTGTTGGTTCCGTGGAAGGCACGCGATTCTTATAACGTGTCCATGCATAAGCAATGCCCGCTAATCCAACAATTGATGAAATTATCATGAATGGAGTTGCACTGCCTAACGCTTCACCTTTAAAACCTGCTACCTTTTCTGTGAAGTGGTGGAACCAGCTATCATGTCCACCCACCCCTAACAACAATCCGATTATTGCAGAGGGGATTGCAAGAATAACTAAGGGTACCCACATTACTCCTGGTGATTCATGGAGATGTGAGGCTACCTCAGGTTCAACGCGAGATTTTCCGTAAAAAGTTACAAAAATCAAGCGGAACATATAGAAGGCTGTCAGGAATGCCGTAATTAATCCAATGATATAGATTGCTATTGAACTTCCGCCTGCTCCCCACGCGCTGTGTAATATTTCATCCTTGCTCCAGAAACCACTTAAGAACGGGGCACCTGCAATTGCCAACGCGCCAACCAAAAATGTGGCATGGGTTATCGGCAATTTGTTTCGCAATCCCCCCATTTTTCGTATATCTAATTCATTCGCCATTGCGTGCATAACGCTGCCAGCAGTCAAGAACATCAGTCCTTTAAAGAATGCATGAGTCACTAAATGGAAAATACCAGAAGCATACGCACCGACACCGACACCGACAAACATATACCCCAATTGGCTTACGGTAGAATAGGCGAGAATTCGTTTGATGTCGTTCTGTTTGAGGGCAATTATTGCGGCGAACAAAGCGGTTAGGACACCAATCCATGCGACAACCACTCCTGTTTTTGCGATATTATACAGCACAGCGGAACGCGCTATCATATAGACACCCGCGGTGACCATTGTGGCGGCGTGTATTAACGCACTAACAGGGGTTGGGCCTTCCATTGCGTCTGGCAGCCAGACATAGAGAGGGAGCTGTGCTGATTTACCGACTGCCCCAACAAAGAGGAGTAATGTTGCAATAACAAGTGTGCTTGCGCCAAATACTTGTTGAAAATTACCTGCTTCTGCGTTATCAAATATGGATACAAAATCAAGACTGCCGAATGCTGCGAACAACGTAAACATTCCCAGCAGAAAACCGAAATCACCGATTCTGTTGACAATAAACGCCTTTTTACCTGCATCTGTAGCGGATTGTTTCTCATACCAAAATCCTATCAGTAGATATGAGCAGAGTCCAACACCTTCCCAGCCGACAAACATCATCAGGTAGTTGTTGCCGAGGACGAGGATTAGCATTGCGAACACAAACAGGTTAAGATACGCAAAATAACGGGTATATCCTGCATCGCCGTGCATGTAACCGATGGAATATACGTGGATAAGAAATCCGACACCTGTGATAACCAAGAGCATCACGGTTGTTAAGGCATCAACGTGGAAACCGATATTGAAAGTGAACGATTCATTCAAAAGCTGCCCCGAAATCCATTCATAAACGATTCCATTTTCATCTTGATTAGGAAGCGTGGTTCCGCCCTGGACCTTAACAAAAGCGATAATTGAACAGATTAAAGAGACAAGCACGGCAAGCGCACCTATCCCCCCACTCAGTTTTTCTTTCCCTTTTAACCATTTGCCAAACAATCCGTTAATCAGAAACCCGACAAGTGGTGAAATTAACAAGATAATAATTAGTTGTTCAAACATGTTTTACCCTTTCAGCGAATTAACTTCATCCACATTAATTGTTTCGCGATGCTTGAAAACACTTACAATAATTGCTAATCCGATTGCGACTTCGGCAGCGGCAACAGCCATGACAAAAAAGACGAACAGCTGCCCATCTGGATCACCAAGATTCCGACTGATTGCTACAAAGGCGAGATTCGCTGCGTTTAGCATCAGTTCAATACACATAAAGATGATAATCGCGTTTCTGCGGATGAGAACACCGATAACGCCTATTGTAAACAGAAGCGCACTTAAAACGAGATAGTATTCTAAACCTAATTGCATATAAAACCCTTTTTTCTAAATATATTGTTAGTTTTCAGTTTGGTTTTCGCGTTTTACCAAGACAATAACACCAATTAATGCAGCCAACAAAATAAGCGAGGTGACCTCAAACGGTAAAAGGTATTTGCTAAATAAAAGCTCGCCAATTGTGTAAGTTGTTACTGTTTCCGTTGCGGCTTCAGCGTCCTGAAGTGCAGTATTTTTGAGTGCATTCACCGCAATATAAATACCTTGGACAGCTAAGAGAATTCCCAAAACTATTGCAACGCCTTTAAGTTTCCCTGTGAGAGCACCTTTCGCAGAGAGTGTGCCGAGGTTCAACAGCATAATCACAAAAAGGAACAGCACCATAATTGCCCCAGCATATACAATTACTTGAACAGCAGCAACAAAATGCGCGCCTAAAAGCACAAACAATCCCGCTTGTGCGAAAAACGTTACGATAAGTGAAAGCGCACTATAGATCGGGTGCCGAAACGAAATGACAGCGATCGCGCCAATTAGTGACACTGCGCCAAAGATAAAAAATAGAATCATTTCTGGATTCATTTGCATGCCTCCTATTCTACTGCATCTAAGCCGCGCAGCGGTGCTGCGGCGGGTGTGCTTTGCACTGCAGATTTGCTGTTATTGTCCATTGCAAGCATCCCTGCCACGATTGCTACAACGATAAACGCCGCAACTACGTTGCCAATACCTATCCAAAGACGATTTCCGTTCGTTGCTATATACAGTGTGCCGGTAACAACGATTGACGTTAACGCAACGGGCAACAGAAATTTCCAACCAAAATTCATGAGCTGATCATAACGGAAGCGTGGAAGTGTCCAACGCACCCATATAAACACGAATAGGAAAACCCCTGTTTTGACAAAGAGGATAGCAAACGAAATTACGCCGCTCCAGAAAGGTCCGCCGATTGCTTCCAATCCGAAGAAGTGCCATCCGCCTAAGAACAACGTTACAACCACTGCAGAACCGACAATCATGTTCATATATTCTGCCATGAAGAATATAGCGAATTTCATGCTGCTGTATTCAGTGTGGTACCCCGCGACAAGTTCCTGCTCCGCTTCAGCGAGGTCAAACGGCAATCGGTTTGTTTCGGCAAACATTGCAGTCGTAAATGCAAGAAATGCGGGAAAGTGGACCAGAATGTTCCATGAATGCACACCTTGTGCATAAGCAATATGTCGAAGACTCAACGGATTAACTTCGTCATCGCCCAACTTAGTTAATATCTCATCAGGTAAATCAGTTAGCATCAACACACCGATGATTGCCAATCCGAGTGTCAATTCGTAACTTATCATCTGTGCAGATGAACGCAAACCACCCAGAAGTGAGTATTTGTTGTTTGATGCCCACGCACCGATAACTACACCGTACACTCCGAGGGACGTTATTGCTAAAATATACAAAATTCCGATGTTGATGTCTGCAATCTGAAGTGGTATTTCATGCCCCAATATCGTCATAGAACTTCCGAAAGGCACAACAGCAATCGCAATCATTGCAGGGACTAAGAGCATGACAGGGGCAAGCACGTAAAGTGGCTTATCTACGTGATTTGGGATGAGGTCTTCCTTAAAGAGGAACTTAATTCCATCGGCAATAGGTTGGAGTAGTCCTTGCGGTCCAACGCGATTCGGTCCGAGTCGGTCTTGCATCCATCCGCTCACACGTCGCTCAGACCAAATCATCGCCATTACACCAATAATTAGCAGATGTGCAATGATGAGAATTTTGACGATTGAACTGATGATGAAAACGTGAAGAGGTAAATTATCCATATTTCTCCTTCTTGATGACGCACTAATTGAGTTAGTGGTTTAGTCTAACTTAATACCCGCATCTCCAATATTTTGATGTGTTGCGTCACTGTAGCCCGGGACATTTTCTGCAATCGCGAGCGCAATCTCACCTGCAAAGTGGTAGTCAATTTCACTGCCGAGTCGCTTCGCAAGCTGCTGTGTGATTTGCCAATCCACCTGTGCTTCGCCCGGTGGATCAATTGTCTTGCGGATTCGCTGTACCCATCCTGTTGAATTGGTGAAGGTGCCATCTTTTTCTGCGAAAGTTGTTCCCGGTAGCACTACATCGGCTAATTCCGTAGCCGCTGATGGTAAAACATCTTGCACGATGAGGAAATCAACCTTTTCTAATGCTTCTCTTTCGGCATTTTCAAGGGATCGTTCTGGCACACCGCTAACAAGATAGACGACCTTCGCACCTGCAACTTTTTCCCAGAGCTCATCACCTTCTAAAACGACATTTCCATTTGCGGAACCGAGGACTGTTCGCGCGCCAACGGTGTTCGGGTTCTTGTCCGCTTCAATGGTAAACTGTGGGAATTTGTGTTCTTCGCCGTGTAGCTGCCCAAAGAGTCCCAACTGCGTTGTCTTTAACACATCGTGTGCAAACTGCTGTAAAACGTAGTTATCTTCATTTGTGCCTTGTGCAGAACCGATAACAACGATATCCGTAGCGTCAACTTCCGACAAATTTTCGGTAATCAACGTCAGCGCATCTGCCCACTGAGTCGTAACGAGTTCGCCGTCAACTCTCTTTTGGGGTAGTTGGAGGCGGTCATCGCTGTTCACATAGTGGTAACCGAGGCGACCATCGTCACACATCCAGTGTTGGTTAATATCTTCATGGAATCGGGGTTTAATGCGATAAAGCCCATCTGCCTTATACTCAACCGTGACGTTACAACCGACACTGCATCCTGAACAGACACTGTTTGCCCTCTCCATAAACCATGGACGAGACTTGAACAGGAAATCTTTGCTAATCAGTGCACCCACAGGGCATATATCAACGACATTTCCAGCGAGTTTATTATCAAGCAATTGTATGGGAGTCCCTTCATGGCTTCGGGGAATGTCAATTTCATCGTGAGAACCGCGATTTATCAAACCCAGTTCACCACTCCCTGAAACCTCATCACAGAATCGGATACACCGCGTGCAGACAATACACCGTGTTGAGTATAGCAAAACATCTGGTCCCAAATCCTTTTTCGGTGGCACGTTTTTGACTTCTATATAGCGACTTTTATCGTGTCCATGCCGGTAACTGAAGTCTTGCAGATCACATTCGCCTGCTTGGTCACAGACGGGACAATCAAGCGGGTGATGCACCAAGAGAAATTCGAGGATATCCTCTCGTGCCTTTTTAACACGGGGACTATCTGTTTGGACGATAGCGTCATATTTCTCTTCCAATTTTCTTTCAGGTGGCGCGGTCCTAACGCTCAATGTACAACCCGTTGCTAATTGTCGGGCTGGACCAATTGTACCTGGCGGAGCACCGGGTATGGGACCGTAAGGTTCAACGAGGCACATCCGACAATTCGCCGGACGACTTAACCCAGGGTGATAGCAGTAGTGAGGCACTTCAATGCCGTGTTCCCGTGCAGCCTCAACTATATTTGTTCCATCTTCAACCTCTATTTCAAGGTCATTTAGTTTAATAAATGCCATAAATTTACTCCAATGTGTTCCTATCAGGAAAGTTACGCTTGGGTTAACTTAACGATTTTTCAAGTGACTCAATTTTCTCGCGCAACGCCTGAATTTCTGTGGCTTGTGCTTTTATGGTATCGTCTTGTTGTGTACGTCTATTCTGCTGATACGCAATAAGGACTAATGGCACACCGACAAAGGCTATCAGCGCACCGATGAGTGTTATTATCAATGTTCCATGAAAGTCTAATCTTTTGCTCTGTTCTGCAAAGAGTTCGGTAAAGTTTTTCTGCAAACGCCCCTCAGTTTCGGTGATACGCTTCTCTAACTTTGTTTCAACTTCAGTGATACGCTTCTCTAACTTTGTTTCAACTTCGGCAATACGTTTCTCTAAGCGCACCTCAACATCAGTGATACGCTTCTCCAAACGCCCCCCAACTTCATTCACAATCTCGCGGATCTTCTCTAAATCCTCAACGCTCAGTTCCGCAGCTACGACAGTGCTCATACATAAAGATACCATAATGGTAAAGAACAACGTCCTCATAATAGATGTCCCTGTTGACCGTCGCCAATTATGTGCTTACTTTACCTTTATTCCAGGTCAGCAAACTCCTTTGGAATAAACCGCTGTTGATACGCGTAATTTTCCTCTGGTGGCACTGTCGCTTCAGCAATAGGTAGCGTGACCAATTTGCCCTCTCGTATTGCGGCTTCAAATTCGGGTCTGAATTTTCGCATATAACTGACTGCTGGCCACGATACAGCAATACCAAATACACAAATAGTGTTCCATGTCATTGTATCCACATTCGCAATGTTATTCGCAACGTTTTCCAATAGATCAAGGTCTTCATAAATTTCCTCTGTTTCGCCAGTATCACCCCATCTACCGCTTTCGGTGATGCCGAACTTCGGTCGTGTGATAGTGGTTTGTCTACCCTCTCCATCTGCAATTCTTTGGACAATATCGCGCACCCACGGGGTACCCCATCGGCACGGTGTGCATTGCCCGCACGATTCATGTGCATAGAATTTCATGATATTGAGCAAGCAATCAACAATATTCCGAGTTTCATTCATTACGATGATACCACCCGAACCTAACATTGATTTGGCAAGTGTGAGCGAAGTAAAATCAAGTCGTGTGTCTAATTCGTAGTGCGTTAAGATTGGTGCGGAACTGCCGCCGGGAATTACAGCCTTGACCTCTTCACCACGCAACCCTCCTGCTACCTCAATGAGTTCTGTGCATGTCAAACCGAGCTCCAATTCATAAACACCCGGTTCATTAACATCTCCACTGATGCAGTAGAGTTTTGTGCCTGTGTTACGATCCGGTTCCGGAGGATCTTTGCGTGTGTCGGCATACGTCGGTCCCATCTGGGTGTACCACTCAACACCGTTCCCGACGATGAAGGGTAGATTGCACAAAGTTTCCACATTCTGCACAACAGTAGGTTTCATGAACACACCTTGGACAGCAGGGAAGGGCGGTTTGTTGCGGGGTTGTCCTCGTTTCCCTTCAAGCGATTCAATCAAACCTGTCTCTTCACCACAGATATATGCACCTGCCCCCGGATGCGTGTAGATGTTGATAGTTTGTCCTGTGTCACGGACATTTTCCCCAAGATAACTCTGTTCGTAAGCCTCTTTAATGGCGGCATCTAACATCTTTTTGCCAAGCGTGAATTCACCGCGAATGTAAACATAAGTGGTCTCAATTCCCATTGCATAGCAGCAGATCAAGATGCCTTCTATTAATAGATGCGGATTTTTCTCCAAGACATAGCGGTTACTGAAGGTGCCAGGTTCACTCTCGTCAGCGTTGCAACAGAGGTAACGCGGCTCAATGTCCCTTGGGACAAAACTCCATTTTTCCCCTGTAGAAAAACCGGCACCGCCTCTGCCTTTCAACCCTGCATCCCACACCATTTGCGCAATTTCTTCAGGTTGATATTCGGCAATCGCCTTTTCAAAACGGGTGTAACCCTCATGTTGTCGAAAGACATCAAAAGTGTTTATATTCGGTACATCCAGATGCTCGTAGAGAATCTGTCTTTCTTGAACCATATTTTTCCTCTTTATCACATGTTCTCTAATTCGGAAGTTGTTCTAAAATATCATCAACCTTTTCTGGTGTCAAATTCTTATATAAATCATCATTCACCATGATAACAGGTGCAACATCACACGATGCAAGACATTCAACTTTCATCAAGGTGAACTTACCATCGTCAGTTGTTCCTTTTGCGAGGTTTGTTTCCGAAGCAATGTCTGTACCGAGTTTTGCTTTGAGATGGTCTAAAACCACTTTACAATCGCGCAATGCACATGGCAACGTATGACAGACGCGGATAACATATTTCCCCACCGGTTCTTCAAAGAACATCGGATAGAAGGTCACCACGTCTTTTACCTTCATCACGGAAAGCTCCAACAACTCCGCTACATACTTCATAACAGCCGGACTAATATAACCTTCCTGCCGTTGTGCCAGGTGGAGTGTTGGCAGCATCGCTGCTTCTTTCACAGGGTACCGACCAATCAGTTCGTCAAATTCTCGTTTGTTCTCTTCGTTAAACTGAAATGGTGTTTCTATTTGTATTATTTCATTTGACATCTATGTTTTCCTTTTCTTGGCTATCAGCGGTTAGCAATCGGCAGTTGGCGAAAGAATTGAAACATTAATCAATATTCTCTATACTGATGTTTCCGAAACCGATAGCCATAATAATCAATAGTTTCCCCGAAGCTGAATTCGGTTTTAAACAATACCCGCTTTACTATAAAGTTTCAAGTTGATAGTATGTTAGCTGCGTGCTTTCAAACGTGCCAGTTCTTCACGGAGTTGTGCGACTTCTGCTTCTGCAGTCTCAGCACGTGTTTCAGCGTTTTCTCGTGCAATGGCTTCTTGTTCTGCACGTGCTTCTGCAGTCTCTGTACGTTCTGCGCGTGTCTGAACCCATTCGTCCGCAATAGGATCATAAATCCCTAATTTTAGTTCTTGAAGATGAAAATCCAAACCCAGCACAGATGAACGAATACCTCCGTCATCATCGGGCGGAATAGCCACATAAACACCCTCCACTAAAGTATAACCCATCAGCGGGGTTGGTAAATATAATCCCTCGGCATCGTATAAGAAATAATTCTGTATTCCCAATGAAGCGTAAACGTCCATTTTCTCATCTAAGTCTTTATCATAAGTAGTTTCACTGGAAAACTCCATCACGAAATCGGGTGCTTTCCCTTCCTCCCATACTTTATACGTGCGCCGCATCTTCGGGTTTATACCGAAACAGACGAGTATGTCCGGAGATATAGACTTCCGGGGATCCCCCTCTCTGTAATAGATAAATATGTCACCCGAGACATAGACTTCCGGGTTCTGTTCGAAATGTGCCTCAAGTGCTTGCAGCGTCCAGATGAGTAGTCTTAAATGATAATCGCTTGC
>PYJA01000072.1 GCA_003635185.1 Candidatus Poribacteria bacterium
AGCTTGCCTTTGTGGTGGATTGTCATCTGCTTCGTTATCCTCAAATATATTTTCAAGTGTACCTTCTAAAGATTCAGCGTCAGCGTAAACTAAGGGGATAACAGCAATCTTTAATGGGAATCTCTCACCTTCATCAGCAAATTGCAAAATGGTGACAATTCTATGTATGCTTGAAGCGACATCAGTAACAACGAGTGCGTTTGTCATCGCATCAGCGAAGATATTAGCCTGTTTATTCAATAAAGGTTTCAAAACATTTGCTTGCTCCGAGGCGGAGGCGTTCTCCAACTGGATAATGTAAGTCTGGATCTCATCGGTCATTTCAACCTGTCCAGGATCAGGGCCAATAATCTTGACTGGCACGTTCATCGTAGTGGCTTTTTCAAAAGTTGTCACGATGAGGAGACTATCGCTTCTAACAAAGGTTAAGTCATACCGTGCAAGCACCGTCTTGATTTTCTCAATGATTTCATCAAGCGTCACACCGTTAAGATTTATCAATGCGAACTTTTTGTCTCGAATATCACTTTCGCTGGCGAGAATAGCAAGGTTCGTTTCGCGAGACAACCATTCAAACACGTTTTTGAGTTCGTTACTGGTAAAGTCAAAGTTAAACAGGAGTGCTTCGCCTGTTTCCTCATCCCGTTCAGCAACTTCCATCGTGCCCTGACCCCGCTGCTGTGCAAACAGATCCCCCGGAATAAGTGTGAATAATCCGAAACACACCAATGCAATCAAGTAAATATTAAGTTTCTGTACCCACATCGGACAAACATCATTTCTGTGCATTTTCATTATTGGTAAACCCTCGCAATCATAAGCACATCTATATTTATTTTATTGTCTTTGTTATCAGCGGAAATTTGGAGGTCTCTCACCATCAACCATTTGGTCTTAGTCTCAATAAGGCGATTTAAGTTAACAAGTTTATCAATCTCCGCTTTAAACTTCATTTTTATATTATAACTTTCGGGCAAATAGGAAGCAGGAGCCTTTGTCAACTTCTGCGCAAGTTCTTCAATTTGCGATTGAATTTGTGCAAGGTATTCAAGGAGTTCCTGTGTGAGTGCGTCCTTGTTCAGTCCTTCTTCCCCATAGGTGTCAATGAGTTCTGTGAACGCGGCTAAAATTTGGCTATTTGGACGAAAGTAAATCTCGGTTTTAGGTTCTTTAGCACCGATGCCCAAAAAACCGGAGGTTGCCGTGGTTTGTGTTTTATCGAATTGATTTTCAAACAGTGTTTTTTCAGCACCTACAAGGTGTTGCTCTGTCATTGAAATAATGAGTTCAATCAGCTCAACTTGTATTGAACTCGGTATAGTTTTCGGAAATGACGCAAACCCCCACTGGGAATTAGTATCCACCGAATTCTCTGTCTCGGTTTGAATTTCGTTGGACTCTTGCGGTTTTTCATGGTTTTTGGCATCGGCTGGCTCCTCAGCATCTTCTTGTTTTTCATTAGACTTTTCAGATGCTTTCGGTTCTTCAACATCCACATCTGTTTTTACATCGGCTGGCTCCTCAGCATCTTCTTGTTTTTCATTAGACTTTTCAGATGCTTTCGGTTCTTCAACATCCACATCTGTTTCGTCCAACCATGCATCCATTAACATATCCATAGATGCTTGTTCTTCTTCAATTTCTGCTTGAAGATCAGCTTTATCTTGCGCTTGAAGATCAGCTTCAATTTCGGCGGTGAGCGTATCTCGCTCAGTTTTTAATTTCTTCTGATAAAGATAAACAACAAGGTTTCGCCGTGCCTGCGGTGATATTTTCTCCGATTTTTTACCTGGTACTGGATCCATATCCAATTGATAATTCTGGGGAATACCGGCTTCTTTGACAATTGTGTGAATTTTCTCTCGGATGACCGATTGAGGGTAACTTTCTTCAAAAATGGTCGCAGTTTTATCCTTCTCGGTAAGGCCGGTTTTCTGGTACAGATCCACTTCAATAGGTTTCAGGATTTTTGATGCCGCCACTAAATCCTTGGATGTCTGGAGTGTTTGCCGTTTGATTTCCATATCAGGATTGGAAATCAAACCGTAGAGTCCCGGTCCCCATTGTGTTGCAACGGCAGCAATCAGCACAACTACTAAAACTCCAATCAAAATTTTGGCTTGCGTTGTCAGTTGAAGATTTAATTCCACTTTTTGTTTCCTTATCTACAAAAGTAGGTTAGTTGTAATTGTTTCTATTTTTCGTCTTTTTTGTTTTCTTCTTTTGATGGCTCTTGTAAGTTTTCAAAGTTTTCTGGTGGTAGAAAGATGTTTACATCTTCCTTTTCAACCTTTTTCGTTTCGAAAACAGGTTTTGGATACCGTTTTTGTGCAAACATTTGGACTGCTTCACGACTCAATCGACAGTTTACTTTGACCTCGTATGTTGGTCTACGTTCATCACCTGTGATTGTGACCTCTCCCATCTCAATGTTGTTAAAAAAATTTGTTTCATTAAGAACTCTTTCCATAGCGTTAATTGAAGGATATGAATCTGCTTGCAGACTAAATGTTATCCGTGTTTTTTGGAGATCATCCAAGTTGTTAACCTCAAAAGTTTTCCATGCAACTTTTGTTCTATCTTTAAAAAGCGTACTGAAGGCATGTAAAATATCCATTGGAGAGATGCGATGTGTTAATTTGTCCGCTAAAATCAGTTCAAGGGCAAGTTGTTTATTGGCATCAGCTTCTAACCTTCCAAAGGTAGCTACCTGATTGTCTAACAAATCCATTTTGGATTTTAGCGATCTGCTCCAGGCAATACCGCAGAGAACAAAGATGAGAAGGACAAACCCGACAATACCTGCTGCGATCAGTTGTTGATGTTTACGAGTAGATTCGACCCGTTTCACACCGACTTCGGTTGGCAACAGCGAAACAGGTTTTTCAACATCTAAAAGATGTATTCCGACACCTAAAGGAACAGCGAAAGTGTCACCCGATGTTTCAAGTGCTGGCGCACTGCTTGTGTCTAAAGCGCTCGCCTGGAGAGGGTCCCAAAGCCTGGTTGAGATTTGAAGTTGTTCCTGACAGGTCTCTACCAATTCTGGCACGCGTGCCCCACCACCACATAGCCATATTTCCGAGATCTCTTCAGGCGCATCCTGGTTTATTTCTCTTTCGGCTGCAGCGATAGAACGTTCTAACTCCCCAATGAAACGTCTTGTCCAGGTCCGGGTCGGTGTTTGATGTGCGGGAATATGTTGTTTTTCCTGCTCTGCTGTTTCGGTATCTAAGTCCATTTCTGTCATCAAGGTCCGTGTCAATTGATTACCACTAACAGAAAATGCGCGAGAGAATTCCAAAGCAGTTCCACGCATTAAACAGAAATCTGTATGTTCCGCCCCAATGTCAACGATGATTGTCCGGGCAGTTGGACTGGAGAGTGCGTTACGCGCTGAGGTCGCGATGGCAAACATTGACGGAATGACTGCTGAAGGCGTAACCCCTGTTTCATGAAGGAACTCCATATATCGTGACACGGTATCGCGCCGAGTGGAAACTAACTCAACAGAGAGTGATTCTGCTGTCCGCTGAACATCGTGGTATGTAAAAACAGACTCTTCAGTTTGAAATGGCAGCTCTGTCTCTGCAGCCATTTCTATCACGGAAGGTAACTGGGCATCTGTTGTTGCTGGTGGCAAGCTGGGTAAACGTTTCGTGACAACAAACCTACGCGGCAGCGCAATCCCAACTTCCATCCGATGTTTGTTAAAAAAGGTATGCTTGATCCCGAGTTGATTCCACAATTTCCGGACCGCTTCAGAGATATTTTGCGGATTGTTCGGATCTGTATAAGCAATAACCCCGGCGTTAATCAAATGTAATGCGTCTGAAGTTTTTTCTATATGGACTATTTTCGCTGTGGCTGAACCGATATCAATTGCTACAACCTGCTTTTTTGCCATCTATTAAGCCTCATTTGTCTTTTAGTAGTTCTTTTGTTAATCCTGTCGCCAGTGTGGAATAGAGAATTGGTTGCCGTTCCGCACAACAATACCAACGCACCTTGCAATAGTTTTACCATCCGCCGCAACGCCAATAGATTCAATACGATACCCGCGTGAACGGTAGGTCACCCAATCTACAACTTGCCTGAAGGTCTGATCGTCAATCTCTTCGATATCCAATAGTTGCCCGATGTCGTTGAAAGGGGTACCTCGGACGGGTTCTCCTAATGTGCCCTGTTGTGCTTCTTGGCTTTCTTCTTCACGGCGAGCAATGATTGCCTGTGCTTTTGTTTGATCCATCCCTGGTAACAGTTGTAATATTTGTAAAGGTGCAGTATTTATGTTGATTAATCCATTTACAGTTTGCCCATCTTTTACTGTAACTTTATCGGCAATTCCCGCAAGTTCTTGGACTGTCATTAACTTCACTTCTTTAATCGCATCAATGTTTTGGAAGTTTCCTTGTGAGTTACGATGTGCTATAATCCGATCAGCAATCCCGTTATCAATTCCTTGAAGTTCTTGGAGTTCATCTGAGTCAGCGGTATTGATATTAGTCAACGAGTTTTCATTACCGCCATTATTGTCCCCACCGTCACCTTGGTTATTTCCATCCCCAAATTGATCGTTGTTATCTTCAAAACTGGTATTTTGGACAGAGGGAGCTTCAACAGTGATTTGACCGCTTATATTATTAAAAACATTATCCGATACAGCCGGGACATCTAACAGCGCGGAAATTCCCCCAAATTGGTTAGATTCACGGTTCTGAATGATCGCATTTGCCTCACCTTGTGAAAAAACAGTCTGATTATTATTCCCACGAATTTGTCTCAACTGTTGTGCGTTTGCAGTATTGATATTAACTCTTTGCTGTCCATTAGAATCAGTGTTCGCGTCAACGGAATAGATAGTTGCCATATTCACAAGACTATTGGTTGCCATTGTTATCTGTGGTTGCTGTGGAATATTTTCGGCATCACTTGTTGCTTGTTCCGCTGCAACCTGCTGTTGTATGCCATACAGAATTTCTGGTGTCATCCCTTCAACACGTGCTACATCGCGGACGGTTCTATACGGCCGTCCTTCAACGATTCGAGCGGCGAGATCACCCGTTTGATTGTTTTCGGGTTGCGCACCTAAAAACGCGAGAAAGTTGCGGATGGTACCTTCCCCAACAGCGTTAATATTAATTTTTGATCCCTCATCAACAATAGTTACTTGGTAATTTAAGAATCTACCCTGCTGTATTCCATCATCAATCTGTTGTTGAACAGGTACAGCCCATGTTTCTCCAAGCGAGTCAAAATTAGTTTCATCAATTCCCAATTTTGCGATTCCCCATTCAAATCCCGCTTTGGCTGCGTAATGATACTTGATTCTGTCCACAAAGTTTTTTCGCGCCCTATTTTCAAGGCGAAATGAATAGAGCAGCTGCATTGCTAAGACAGAAAGAATCGTCAGGATCCAAAGCGTTGAAACAAGCGATAACCCGTTAGAGTCGCTTAAGCGAAAAGTCGTTGGGACCGACTTTTCCACCTGCCGATTGGTATTTCTGTATAGGTTATTATGACATGTTTTCATCGGTTTTCCTAAAACTTCTTTGCCAAAATAAATATGTTGGCAGCAAAACGACTATAATTCTGTATTGAAGTTAGCTGTTTACTCTCTGGCGGTATTTGCGCTTGGCGGTAGGAACACCGTAGTTGCCTGTGTTAATGCGCCTTGTGTCGTAACGCCTGGGTTTTGTGCTAAAGCTTGCCGTGCCGTTGATTCCTGTCTATCTTCATCTATTACGGAAATCATGACTAACACACCAATCGGAATTGCGTCTGTTTGATCCCAAGATTCATAAATCGATTCTGATTCTCCATCAATATACTTAAGGTCAAAATTAACAATTCCATCAATTAGCGCCTTCGGTTTAAAGTGAATCGGCAGCCCATTTTCATCTACTGTAGGAACTATGCCTGTATTCATAAATGCATCAACTACCAATTCTGGATTCAGTGCTGTAGTCACAATGCGATAGAGGGTAAGGGTTTCTTCCTGCTCGGCACTGTTTTGTTCTGTCACTTGCGATGGCGTATAAGGTGGTGGAACAACAGATTCGTCCCGCAGCTCGCCTATAGGAATCTGAATCCTCGGTCCGACATAATAAGCAACGCGACGGACATCGCTGAAAGGCGGTGTAGCCAAAACGTTAGCTGGATTATCCTTCACCTCAAACAGATCTGGATCAGTTTTTACCAATGTCACAAAGCTGAGTATATCTGTACTCCTATCAATTGCAATCGGACGGTCTTCGGAATAGAGTGCCAACATTTCGTCAGATGTATCTGCCTGCATCTGCCTTAGATCTGTGACTAATTGGTCCATAGCCACACGGCAACGTTGTGATTGAAGCAATTTCGATTGGGTGCGATGATACGCTTTTATTGCTGTATTAAAGACAGCGTAGGTGGAACCGCCCATAATCACGATAATACTAACAGCAGTTAGCATTTCAACGAGCGTAAGACCACTTTCACACTTTTTTATTAGATTTCTCATAATTCAGTGTTCCAATCAACTGTCTTTTTATACAGCGAATGTTTTATTGGTTTTACTGTTGTTGGATTTCCCTTGCAGCTATATAGGTAAACATACTGATTGATCGTAACCTTCCTAAATGCTCCCAAGAGACAGTTACCTGAACCCTTCGGAGGCCAAATATTTCTTCCGATTCTATATCTGTTACATCAGATGTCCATTCAAAGATAGAATTTCCGCCAAATACATCATTCTGTTGTCCAACTTCTGGGTAACCGGTCATTTCCATTTCTTCCATCTTAGATTTGAGCAGATAGAGTGCTGTGATGCGGTTATCTAAAAGAGATACGTTCCGAGAAGTATCACTAAATACCTTTAGAAGCACTGGGAATACTGCTGCCATAATTGCTACGGTTACAAGGATTTCGGCAAAAGTGAATCCATCTTCACGAGAGAAAATTGATAGTTTTGTCATTTTACAAGTCGTTCCCTAAACCCAACGTTTGAATTTCTTCTGGTGACATCTCACGAATGCTGGCTCGTCCGGTTGTTGCTTCAACAACGATTGCTGTCACGTTCCCTTTAACGTTTCGTAGGTACAGGGAGGTATCCACTGATGTTGAAGTCGGCGAAAAATAAACGTAATCCACACCGGAGGTAAGTTGTTGCGCCACACCGTTACGTGTTTTAACTAAAGCCGCTATCGTAATGCCCCTGCTGAGTGGCTTCGGGATTCCCATGACTCCGCTCGTCCGAGATACCGTAGCCTGCCCACCTGCGGAAATTGCGGTGTTAGTGGTTCTCCCCGCTGAAGCGATAGGATTTTGGACATCAAAAGCTTCGCTGGAAGCTAACCAATATCTATTGCTATCAACGTCAAAGACAACGAGGTGTGTAGTTCGTTCCGTAATTGCCATGTCTCGAGCAAATGCAAGCGTATCAGCAATTGCCTGTGCGGATGTTGTTAACCTGCGCGATGCGGTAAACCCACGCATCGCGGGCATAGAGACAGAAGACAAAATGGCGATAATAGCTAAAACCAACATGATTTCCATTAGACTAAAACCATGCTCGTTTTTTGAAGTGATCCGGTTTTGGAACATCTTAAACATACTGGGTTTCCTACCGTCAAAAAGCATTGGTTTACTGGGCAGCGGTTGTTTCTTGAACCCAGTTAGTGATGTCCGCATTCAATTTCTCGCCTCCCAGTTTGCCATCTTTGCCATAAGACAAGAGATCGTATTCGTAATTTGGATGTGTCCCGGGATAGCGGTAGACGTAAGGGCGCCCCCAAGGATCGTTAGTTACTGGGTCTTGAATATAAGGACCGTCCCAATTTGGAGTTGCTTGGCTCGGTGCTGTCCACAACGCATCTAAGCCTTCTTCAGTAGACGGGTATGAACCGACATCAATAACATACAAACTTAAGGCAACTTTGAGGCTTGCAATTTCCGTTTGTGCTTTTCCTACCCTTGCGTCGTCAATTGCATCTATTACGCGCGGTGCAATGAATGCAGCCAAAATACCCAAAATAGCGATAACGATTGTCAATTCGATCAAGGTTAATCCCGATTCGTCTGTTTTCAGTTGTTTGAACATTTAACTCACTCCTTTTAGTTGTGCAGAACTTCACGTTCTGGTGTTTCGTTTATTTGAAAATTTGTCTATATTTAGACATATATTTTCCGTGATAGTTTAGAAAAATTGACTTTGAAACTCTAATAGATGAGTATTATTGGCCTATCAACTTGTTTGCCTCAAAAATAGGCAAAAGCATAGCTACAGCGATAAATCCGATGAGCAATCCCATAATTAAAATAACTAAGGGGCCAATTGAACTCGTTACCCGTTCGAGACTTTTCTTGATTTCCATGTCGTAGTATTCAGACAACTTAGACAACATGGTGACAGGTTCCCCCGATTCCTCACCAACAGCAATCATGTGGGTTACCAACGTTGGAAAGTCTTTGCGCTGTTCAAGTTCTCGTGACAACGTTGAACCTTGTTCCACTTCTTTTTCTGCTTCAGCAATAATATTACTGAAAAACCTATTACCGATAGTATCCTTAACAACTTGCAAAGCAGGAAGCATACGGACACCGTTTTCCAAGAGGGTTGCCATTGTACGCGTAAAGCGGACGATAGCAAAGGTACTAAAAATTTGCCCGATCAGTGGCAAGTGAATTTTTAACTTGTCAAACTGCGTTTTTCCAGATTCCGTACTCAGATAATTCCGAATTAATACACCGATCAACCCTGCAGCTAATAATCCTATCCACCAATAACTTGCAAGCACATTTGAAATTCCGATTAGCACTTGTGTCGGTGCGGGCAAATCACCTCCGAGATCCTCAAACATTTTTGTGAATTTCGGAATAACGAAGATCATCAAGATTGTAACGGACAAAACCATCAATCCAAACAGAATTGCAGGGTAGAACAGTGCTGAAACAACTTGATTTTTGAGGACACGCTGCCGCTCAGCAAACTCCGCCAGTCGTTCTAAGACTTCTCCTAACACACCGCCTGCTTCACCTGCTTTGACCATGTTAATGTAGAGATCGGAAAAGACCTTCGGATGTTGCTCTAACGCAACGTTAAATGTCGCGCCTTGTTCAACATCCTGTTTTACCTGTGAGATAACGCTGTGTAATTCCGGATTCGAAATCTGTTCTAATGTCACTTCTAAAGCGCGAGGAAGGGCTACGTGAGCGTTCACCAGCGCTGCTAACTGGTACGTGAAAAATTCCACTTCCGCCGATTTGATTTTACGCGTGCCGAAACTAAAAAATCGTTTCGCTTTCGTTTCAAGTGCTTCACCTTCCTCCACAACTTGTGTCGGCCAGTATCCCATCTGCTGTAATTGTGCGATAAGCTCCGTTTTGGAAGCAGCTTCTAAAGTGCTATTAACAGTTTGTCCGGAATGGGTGATAGCTTCATATTGAAATCTTGGCATAGTTAATCTCTCGTACTGTATGTTGTATTGAACGGCGTAAGACCGATAATATAATTACAAAGTTGGGGGCCGTTTTCGCTCTACCCAATCTACGAACTTCCTATATTTATAAAAACGTTACAACAGTGCTATTTCTTAGTTTACCACTAACCCCTTATGCAGCAACATCCTGAGTATCACCATCAAAATCGAATGCATCTTCTTGCGTGAGTCGGAGAATTTCATAAATAGTAGTTAATCCGGAAGTAACCTTTTGCCATCCGTCTTCGCGTAAACTTTTCATACCCAATTTTACTGCAAGCCTGCGCAGTTCACTGGTAGAGGCATGTTGAAGTGTCAACGTCCGCAGTTCTTCATTCATAAAAATGACTTCAAAAATTCCGACTCTTCCTCTGTAGCCTCTGCGGCACTCTTTACATCCATCATCGTTTGCGCGTGGGATTTCAAGATTAGACTCCACATGGACACCGTTGTTTCCAAGGATTCCAGCAATTTCCTCCACACTTGGCTGATACATTTCGCAGCAAGCTTTGCAAACACGCCTTGCCAATCGCTGTGCGATAATTCCTTCTACCGTGGAGGCAACTAAATACGGTTCAACCTCCATATCAATAAGACGTGTGATGGCACCTGGTGCATCATTTGTATGCAGTGTACTAAAGACGAGGTGCCCCGTAAGTGAGGTATGAATTGCCATTTCGGCTGTTTCGTCATCACGGATCTCACCGACCAGTACCTTATCAGGGTCTTGCCGTAGAATATGCCGCAACCCATTTGCAAATGTGAAACCAATATCAGGGTTAACTTGAATTTGGTTTATCCCTTCTAATTCATATTCAACCGGGTCTTCAAGCGTAATAATTTTGACATCAGGCGTGTTGATCTCTTTCAAACAAGCGTAAAGTGATGTAGTTTTACCGCTTCCAGTGGGGCCTGTTGCAAGGATAATACCGTGCGGTTTGTGAATCATTCGTTGGAAAAGATCAAAATTATCATCTGTTAACCCGAGCTCCGTTAAACCGAATTCAATAGATTGACGGTCGAGAATACGGAGCACCACACTTTCACTATATTGCGTCGCGACGGTAGGCACTGTGGAAACACGTAGGTCAATCTGACGGCCACCGAGGCTATCAATTTTCATATTAATTTTACCATCTTGTGGACGACGACGCTCCGCTACATCCATATCGGCCATAATTTTGATACGGGATATGATTGCTGACTGTAGATAGGAAGGTGGTTGTTCTTGGTCTTCCAACACACCATCAATTCTATATCGAATCTTCAACTCTTCTGGATAAGGTTCAATATGAATATCACTTGCCCCTGCGCGCACCGCATCAATAATCATCTGGTAAACCGCATCAACAACTGTTGGGTCTTCACTGAGGTCCTTTTCATCAATACCAAAGTCTTCAATACTTGTGCGTTCGATTGTTGCAGCAGCCCCAACAGGCCCTTTAATGCCCGCACTCAAAATAGACGCAGCAGTTTGTCCGTAGAGTCTAACAATCGCTTCTGATATTTCGTCTTCATCAGCAAGAACAGGGTTAACCTCACACTCGGTGACATATTGTATTTGATCAATTAGCATCACATCTTCAACATCTGCAATTGCGACGGTAAGGACCTTACCTTCAAGCCGCACTGGCACAACCTTATTGCGGTAGGCAAAACTTGCAGACACCTTTTCAAGTGCTTCCTGTTCGGGATTTACTTCTTCTAATTGGACAATAGGCGTTCCAAATTCACGTCCTTTTTTCGCAAGTTCAAGAATTTTGGGGGACACATATTCGACAATAATTTCTTCTTCCGATTCCCCTGCCTTTTCAATTTCACTCAAAATTTGCCGATAACTTTGTGACTCGGACTCAGAGGCTTCGTTTGCCGTGTCCTCAGGTTGAATAGGTTTATTTGCCCAACCTTTAAGTATTTTCTCATGAATTTCATGGTATTCCTGTTCTGAAATCAGTCCAGCTTCTCGTAGCACTTCAACGAGTGATTTTTTAGTGGGCACACCGTACATAGTATAATAGTTCCTCATTGATTTTCAGATTAATTGGAATTTTTTTGACGCAATCCAAGTTAATCGGTTTAAATTCAACTGCTCAAAACACTTTTATAAATTGTTTGTTTTCTGGTATATCTAATCTTAATCACCACGGTTGTGGTTTGCGCAAAGAAATATAACACTTGCGGGGATTATTAAACTTCTTTAAAGCAAAACAACGAACGTTTTCAGTTTCAATCTGTAATTCTGTAACTGCCATTTTTAGACGAAAGAAATTGTCAAAAGTTTAATACGTCTAAGAAACGTTTGATCCTCTGCAATTAAATCATACCAGCTCACAACCCCTTAATCCATCTTGCCAGCTCTTCACATAGTAATGCGGAATAAACTTAAACTTGGTTCAAAGTTTTATTTTTAAAATTGTAACCATTTCCCAAAAAACGTATAAAACATGTTCGGTAAATCGTTAGTTATGAATTGTCGTATCATTCTATTAGACTAAAATACTATCTAAAAGTTCGGACTTTAAAAAGAGCGAAAGAGCGTTTTTTAGGGTTTTTCGGAAAATTTCACAAATAAAGTCACTTTTTTTAAACAATTTGCTTGACAAAACGTTATAGTATAATGTATTATATGTTTTTGGCAGATTTTTATAGAAATTTATCCATAAGGAGAGGAGAAGAATGGAAACCGAGTTTTTCGGTGAAACAGAATACATTGAAGGTGTTGACACATATATAGATGAAGTGTATCCTTCGGAAGAAACAGAGTATGCAAACGACTACAAAAGTAGTGAAAGGAGTGCTTTAACGAGCTGGTTACGTGATGTTGCGGGACATCGTTTATTGTCGCGCGAGGAAGAAGTTGAGTTAGCGAAACGAATCGAGGCTGGCGATACAACTGCACGCGACGAGCTGGTTCAAGCTAATTTACGGCTTGTCATTTCTATTGCAGTCAAGTATCAAGGAAATAGAGTCCCCCTTGAAGATTTGATTCAAGAAGGAAACATTGGGTTAATTAAAGCAGCGGGTAAGTTTGATTATCGGAAGGGTTTTAAGTTTAGTACTTATGCTATCTGGTGGATTAAGCAATCAATTATGCGGACGCTTGATAACTTTGCCCGGTCCATTCGGTTACCAGCATATATCGTTGCCAAGATGAATAAGTTTGAATCGACGTATGCGGCACTTTGCCAAGAACTTCAGCGTGAACCGACACGGGCTGAAATCGCTGAAGCACTTGATTTAACCGTACAACAGGTAGAAGAACTGCTTGTATTTAATGCGGATACCGTGTCAATGGATTTACCGATTGGTGGAGAACGGACTTCACGTACGGCTGCAACACTCGGAGATTTGATCGAAGACCCAACATCATCTTCCGAAGATGGACCAATTGAAAAATTGATCACACATGATTTGGTAGAACAATTTCTGAGTAAACTCCCCGAACGGGAGCAAAAGGTTTTGAAAATGCGTTTCGGACTTGAAGATGGCGAACGCAAAACACTCCGCGAAATTGGCGATGTCCTTGACGTAACTCGTGAACGTATCCGACAGTTGGAAATCTATGCAATTTCTCAGTTAAGCAACCTTTACAACGAAATGGGTGAATTCCGCTCAGAATACAACGCTGATCAAACGGCTGCTTGAGCCAGATTAGCGAAAGGCACTTATGAAGAATTTGTTTAAAAAACTCGCGGGAACTGAAGCAACTTTATTGGAAGTTACAAAAACCGCGCAAGAAAAGATCCAAGCTGTTATTGAAAATGAAGAGGTGGAAGTGGAAGGACTACGCATTAGTATTGCTGGGCGTAGTGCTTCCGATTTCCAATACAGCCTTGGCTTAGCTACAGAAGCTGAAGAAGACGACATCGTCATTGAAATGGAGACTTTTAAGGTTTTGGTCGATGCTAAAAGTGCCCCGGACCTTAAAGGCGCTGTGATTGACTATGTTGAAGACCTCAACTCAAGTGGGTTTAAGATTGAGAACCCGAATAAACCAACGTGGGATAATCCGAAAGCTCAGAAGATTCAAGAACTGATTGATGAGCGAATCAACCCCGCTGTTGCAGCACACGGTGGGCAAATTGAACTTTTGAACGTTGAAGATGATGCCATTTATATTCACATGGGTGGTGGATGCCAAGGATGTGGCATGGCGAATGTCACGCTTAAACACGGCATTGAAGCAATGATCCAGGAAGTATTCCCAGAAATTAAGCAGGTTATTGATACAACTGACCACGCATCAGGGACTAATCCGTACTATTCTTCTGGAAAAGGATAAAAGGAACACCCTATATTTGAGAAGTTGGTTCACACAAAAGATTTTATAGTACAACCCACAATTACCTGGATATTTCAATGAACAACAATCCCCACACCATAATGCTGGCGAGGTTTCCTAACCTCGCCAATGTCCAGGTAATTATAGATTCACTATAAATTGAATTCAAAAACAATTAGGTTGGCTGGAGCAATAGTGCTTTAGCCAATTTTTTGTGTTTGTGCGCCTATATTGTTAGCAGATGTAATAAAGCAGGTACCGCCATTCGGTAAAGTCGTTAGATATTCTTCTGTTTTCTGTTTCAATACCTCAATTTCCTCACTCACAGCACAAATTGCTGGCCCCCAACTACTCACGCCAGCACCCAATGCGCCATTCGCTTGTAAAAATTCAAGTGTTTGCTGCAATTCAGAACCTTGTGCGTCAATTTCTACCTTTTTCCATCCAAATGTCTGAATCTGGTTTAATGCTTTACCGAAACTATGTATATTGTCTTCAAGGATTGCAGGTAATATTTGTAGCAGCAGAAGATGTGACAACTTTGGTGCTACAGATGCAGGTTGTGGACACAGTGTCCTGAACAGTTCCAATTCTGCTTCTCCGTAGATACGTGAACAATTTGGCAGGACAATAAGAAGAGGCCAATTAGGAAACGTATAGCGAAGTAGGATCGGGGGTGGTGAAATATCGGCTGCAACAGAGGACGGAAGAAAAGAAGATTTCTGTTCGGGATAACGATGTCCGCCATCAACGATAAAACCGCCTGTATTAAATGCTGCGACCCCAATACCAGATGTACCGCCACGCCCCACAGCATGAGCGAGTTCCAAAACACTTAATTTCAGATCGTATAGCATGTTTACAGCAGAAGCAATACCGAGGGAGAGTTGTGTGCCTGAACCGAAGCCACTATGTGTTGGAATTTCAGTGTTAAATTTTAGCTTGATTCCCGGAAACTGATAGATTGTTTGAAGTTGTGTCAGAATTGCACAAGCACGTTCATGATAGGCAGCAGATTCAACTTGAATTTCTGTTGAAGGTTCGGCAACAATCTCAAACTTCGGTTCAGTGACAGCTAACCCGAACCCGCCATCAATTCGACCGAGTTGCCCGTTCAAATCTATCAGTGAAAAGTGCAGCCGAGCAGGGGTGGTAATTTTAATGCAGTTTATTATAGGATTAATCTCGTCTTTCATCTCGCTCAATGAGGCCGTCTCGAATGTGGAGGACACGTCTTGCATGTTCGGCAACCTCCGGTTCATGCGTAACCATGATGATGGTATTCCCTTCCTCATTAAGGCGGTCAAAAATGGCTAAAATTTCGGCACCGGAGCGGGTGTCCAAGTTTCCTGTAGGTTCATCTGCGAAAACGAGCGACGGGTTGTTCACAAGGGCACGGGCAATCGCGACACGTTGAACTTGTCCACCGGACAGCTCAGTAGATTTATGATCGACTCGGTCTGCTAATCCAACTGCCTCCAAAGACTCAAATGCTCTACGCTTACGTTCTTTACGTCCCAAACCTGAATAGATAAGCGGAAGTTCAACATTGTGGAGCGCGGTTGTTCTCGGAAGCAGATTGAATGATTGAAATACGAAACCGATCTTCTTATTTCGAATGTCTGCTAAGCGGTTATCCGAAAGTTTGCCTACCTCTTCACCTTCAAAATAATATTCACCATCTGTTGGTGTGGCAAGGCATCCTAAGATATCCATCATAGTTGATTTGCCAGAACCGGAAGGTCCCATAATTGCGATGAACTCACCAGACTCCACTGTGAAGGTCACCCCTCGTAACGCATGGACTTGCACATCGCCCATCTCATAAACTTTTGTTATGTCTTTAACATCTATTAACATATATTAACCTCTGCCTTTGATCTCATTCTCCCATATTGTTTGCCACAGTAGTAAGATCAAGAATATTAATAACACCATCACCGTTGACATCCGCGCGCGGATTTGCTTCATCAATAGGTTTTCCTAAATCTTTTGAAACAAGTATCATATCAAAAATGTTGACTTCACCATCTTTGTTGACATCCCATGCGGGACCGGTAAAATCATCCGATGGTGCTGCGGGAGCGCGTTCCACAACTTTGATCATGAGTCTCGGTGTTTCGGATGGGATTTCCTCACCGTCACTATTACTGAGATAATTGTCCCTCTCATAATACCATGTTTGTCAAAACTATCAAACAGTTCTTGACTAAACACTAGCAGATTGTGCTACAAGATGGCAATTTAGGTTAACTAAGCTGAACACAGTATTACTTGCGCGACAGCATAATCAACTGCATGCGACAGGCTAACAAAGGTTGTTACAACGCCGAGTTCTGATGCATATTGCTTTACTTTTCCGTGCAAAACAAGCGACGGTTTTCCGGCAGCATCCGCGCAAACTTCTACATCTTTCCAATTCATCCCAACCGTTAATCCTGTTCCGAGTGCTTTCAGAGTTGCCTCCTTTGCCGCGAAGCGGGCGGCAAGCCGTGCATAACGAATCTGTGTTTTTCCGCAATAGGCAAGTTCTTGAGGCGTATAGACGCGATGCTCAAACCTACTTCCCCATCGAAGCGATAGACACCTAATCCGTTCAACCTCAATAATATCAATACCGATTCCTTGGATATTTTGTTGGAGCATCAATTTTTGTGAGTTGTTTACGTTTACCGATAAAGAGTGTCTATCATTCGTGCTGCACGGACTGTAGCCTTAACATCATGGACGCGTACAATATCTGCCCCATGTGCGATTGCCCAACAGACCGTAGCGATAGAACCTTCAACCCTTTCAGTTACAGGAAGGTCTAATAGGTTGCCAATAAAAGATTTTCGTGATGTGCCGATTAATATCGGCTTGTTTAGCTGCTTGAATACGTCAAGATGTTTTAAAATCTGTAAGTTCTGTTTGATAGTTTTGCCGAATCCGATGCCAGGGTCTACAATTATACGGTTTGGATCAATGCCGTTTTGTGTTGCATCGTTAATCCAACTTTCTAATGCCTCGTAAATTTCTTCCACAACATTTTTATACTGCGGCGACTGTTGCATTGTCCGTGGTGTTCCCTTCATGTGCATAAGAATAACACCTGCTTCCATTTCTGTTGCAACGTGTGCCATCGCGGCATCCCCACGAAGTGCGGTAATATCGTTGATGATATGTGCCCCGGCTTCAAGTGCTTGTTGAGCTACCACTGCTTTTGTGGTATCAATAGAAAGTAGAACATCCAGTTGTTCAGAGTTAAGGGCACGGATAACCGGTAGGACCCTATGTAATTCTACTTCTGCTGACACCGGTTCTGCTCCTGGGCGCGATGATTCTCCGCCGATATCAATAATAGTTGCCCCTTCTGCTACCATGGTTTTAGCATGCGCAATAGCCGTGTTGACCTCAAGATAGTCCCCGCCATCCGAAAAGGAATCGGGGGTAACATTTAGAACACCCATAATATGGGTGATACCACCAAAAGAGATCGATTTGCCGCGACAGTTCATGTGAGGGGTTTAGCTGGCAACTGCGGCCGGGGGCCGAGTATCTCTTCAATTTCTTCGGTAATTAATGTTTCCCGTTCTAATAAGGCATCTGCAAGCAATTTTAAACCGTCAAGATTCGTTTCTATAATTTCTTTCGCCTTTTCATAACATTCCATAATAATGTCGTAAACGGCTTTATCAATAGAGATCGCTGTTTCTTCACTATAATCTTGGTGTACTGCCAATTCTTTGCCGAGAAAGACCTGTTCGTCTCTTCTGCCGAAAGCTAATGGTCCCAACGGACTCATTCCCCATTGCGTGACCATTCGGCGGGCAAGATGGGTTGCCTGTTCAAAATCGTTTTGTGCCCCAGTCGTCTGCTCACCGAAGATGATTTCTTCAGCTACACGCCCACCGAGTGCAAAAATAATATGTGCAAGGAGTCCCTTCTTATTTAGATTATGTCGTTCTTCCAGTGGTAGCTTAGCTGTTACGCCCAATGCTCTACCACGCGGGACGATTGTACATTTATAGTTCGGGTCACTTTCTGGCACAAAATGTAACATGAGAGCATGTCCTGCTTCATGGTAGGCAGTGATGCGCCGTTCTTCCTCACTAATCACCAGGCTACGGCGTTCGGGGCCCATTAAGACGCGATCTTTAGCTTCATCAAAGCAGCTCATATCAATCGTTTCTTTGTCTTGCCTTGCGGCAAGGAGTGCGGCTTCATTCGCCATATTTTTCAGGTCCGCTCCTGAAAATCCAGGTGTCGCTTTCGCTAAGATCTCTAAGTTAACATCCTCAGCGATTTTATAAGGTTCTTTTGTGTGAACGCCGAGAATCGCTTCTCTGCCACGAACATCGGGTAAATCAACGATAATCTGACGGTCAAACCTGCCGGGGCGCAATAGGGCAGGGTCAAGAACATCGGGACGGTTTGTAGCTGCGATCACAATAACACCTTCAGACGATTCAAAACCTTGCATGCCGACAAGAAGTTGATTTAAAGTTTGTTCGCGTTCATCATGCCCACCGCCGATGCCAGCCCCGCGATGACGACCAACGGCATCAAGCTCATCAATAAAAATGATACAGGGTGCGTTTTTCTTGCCTGTTTCAAATAGGTCACGGACTCTGGATGCCCCAACCCCGACAAACATCTCAACAAAATCGGACCCGCTGATGGTAAAAAATGGTACCTCTGCTTCACTTGCAACGGCTTGCGCCAACATTGTTTTACCAGTCCCGGGGGGACCGACTAACAACACACCTGTAGGAATTGTCCCGCCGAGTCTCTCAAACTTTTTAGGTGCTTTGAGAAATTCGATAATTTCTTCAAGTGCCTCTTTTGCCTCATCCACCCCTTCGACATCTTCAAACTTTGGTAACTTCTCATTTTCAGTATGGAGTGTGGCACGGCTTTTGCCAAAGGAAAGTGCGCGGTTTCCGCTCCCTTGCATCTGCCGAGATAGAAAAATCATCAACCCCAAAAATATCAATAATGGAACTATTGTTGTGCCGAAAACAAGCAACCAGTTAGGAAAATTAGAGGCAGGTTTGGCTTTGTAACGGATACCGACTAGATCAAGTTTCTCCTGGATTCCGTAATCGTCATTTGTATCACGACTTGCTTTAAATTCTCCCGCCCATTTTTCAGGCACCACCACATCTCTCCCTTTCAATTCAGCCGTAATTTTCCACAGAGAGTCCTTGTCAAACTTACCTTCAATCCACTCATCATCAAGAATCAGATACCCGTCAAAGGGGTTACCTTGCTTCTCTATCTCTATGTATTCTTTCGATATGTAGTAATGAAAGTCGGATGTTGCTAACTGGATAACAAGGTCGCCACGGTTGATAAGTTGGTAGATAGCGACAACAACAACTAACCCTAAAATAAACCATACAAACATGTTTTTCGTGTTCTTGTTCACAACTTATTGCCTCGTTTCGATTGAAATTTACCACACTTTGAGTGATGCTGTAGACTATAGCAGGCATTCAGAACAGACACTCAATTATATGCACGCTCACGTAATTTTAGCGGCACCCTGCTTATTCTGTGTTTGTTTTTAGAAAGATGTTTGAACTTTTTGCGTAAATTATAACACACTTTTTGCTTAATATCAACTGAAATTTAAAATTTCTTCTCATGCCACTATTATAACCTAAGTTGCTACATAGTAGCAACTTAGGGGTGTGTAAATATTTTGGCAAAAGTTTGGGATAAGGTGCGTTGTTTGAGACGTTCCCATTTTTGCTGTCTGAATCGCGGATTATCGCGGAGGACACCAAATCAACGGTATGTATCATGGCGAATGCCGGACGCGCATTCGCCTTTAGGCATTCCCCGGAGGACGCGGATGGGGGGTTGGCAAGATAAGTTCCTTTTCAAGAGATTGCGGCAAACTTTGGATAAGCATTTGGGAATCCCCAACTCAAAAATCCGCGAAATCTGTGAAATCTGTGGCAATCCGCGATTCAGACAAAAACGGGTGACAAAAACTTTACACACCCACTTTACACATCCATCTTGCCATTACACCGCAAATATGTTAAAATACCATAAATAGTCCATAATCCATAAAGAGTTCAGCAAAGATGGGAAATGCCTTTAAAAAAGCCCTAATCGTGTTCATCGGACTCGCGTATCGATGGGTTAAGTCGTTCACGATAACCTTGTATCGATGGCTTAAGTCGTTCATGATAACCTTGTATCGATGGGTTAAGTCATTCACGGTAGTCTTTAAAAAAACCTTAATTGCATTCATTGGATTTATTGTCATTTTGGCAGGTATCCTAATCGTTGTCATCCAACGTTATTCACAATACGGTTCAATTCCAGATACGATGGAGATGGTAGATTTTCGAGGAATTCTCGTGGCATTTTTAGGCGCGGCAATCCTGAGCCTGATTAGCGTTGTCCTCACCTTCAACTTAGCGCGGGCATGGGTAAAGGAGCAACCGGAATTGGCTGAACACATCTTTCGGTACGCGTTAATAATCAACCTCAGTCTTATCATTATATTTGGCGGTTTAGCAGGAGGGATAATCATTTTACGCACTTTATGGACAATTGGCTATTTTTAGTTGCATTTATGTTAAAAATGTGATATAATATCATAATTAATGTTTGCACGATATATTTCTGACACTGTATTAGCAAGTGTCTGAATTTGTAAGAATTGGTTTATTTGAATACAAGCACATGTTTGGTGAAATTTAGTTATGTGCGGGAAAAGGTTGTTGATTTTGTTTGCAAAAACCTGATTTTTTGTCCCCGCACAACCGCTGATTGATTAGCAGCACAACTTGGAGGTGTGAAAAATACACTATAGAGGTAGACGTACACAGAAACCACGGGCAAGAAAAAGCCGTTCGAATTATCAGATTCGAGCCAAAGAGATTTTGCTCATTGACCATGAAAACAAGCAAGTCGGTGTGATGACTCCGCGCGAGGCGATGGAACGTGCTGAAGAAGTCGGATTGGACTTGGTGGAAGTATCTCCAAATGCCAACCCTCCCGTATGTAAGATAATGGACTACGGGAAGTATCAGTACGAAAAGAACAAACGTGAACGAGAGGCGCGAAAGAAGCAAACAAAGATCGTTCTGAAAGAGATTCAATTCCGCCCAGATACAGCTGAGCATGATTATCAATTTAAGAAACGTCACGTTGAAGACTTCTTGAAAAATGGGTGGAAGGTCCGAGCCACAGTGCGTTTCCGAGGTAGGGAGATGCTGCATACGGAGTTAGGCAAAAACATGCTCGCTCGATTGGAAGCGGATGTTGCCGAAATTGCAGAGGTCGAACAGCCTGCTAAGATGGAAACACGTACTATGTCCATGCTCTTGACACCGAAATCTTCATAACTCAAGATTTCCCCATTGCAAGTGTGTGGCAAATTCGTGCTTCTCTTATGATTTGACGGCTTTTGAAAGAGAAGTATCGTTTGTGAGGAGACCGTGATTCTCCCTATTGATTTTTTGCGTCTATGCCTACCTCTCACTCACAGTTCGTAGGTCGGGTAGAGCAAAGCGAAACCCGACAATCAATTTCGATCAACGGTGTGCGATTAATTATAAATCTACTATAGTTTGAATAAGCCATCAACAGAAGGATATTGTTATGCCAAAAATCAAAACACATAAAGGCGCAGCAAAACGTTTTAAATTTACCGCAAAAGGAAAGATCCGCCGCAATCGTGCGTATGCGGGACACCTTTTTATCTCAAAATCTGCGAAACGGAAACGCCGTTTAAGACAAAGCACATTGGTAGACCCGAGTAACGCAAAACGTTTGAAACGTCTAATATATTAGGAGTTCAGAATGGCACGAGTAAAGACAGGGAATGTCCGCCGGAAGCGGAGGAAACGGATACTCAAACATTCCAAAGGATATCGCGGTGGACGCAATAACCTAAAACGTACCGCTATGGAGGCGGTTGAAAAAGGGTGGAACCACGCTTATGCACACAGACGTGCACGCAAACGCGATTTTAGAAAACTTTGGATTATGCGTATTAATGCCGCCGCAAGACTGCACGGACTTACATATAGTCGTTTTATGCACGGCCTAAAAACAGCTGGCGTTGAGTTGGATAGGAAAGTTCTCGCTGATATTGCTGTGCATGATGCAGCAGGATTTGAACAACTTGCCGCCCTCGCAAAAGGGTAAGTTATACCGATACATCTGCAAATAAGATATTACACTGTTAAAAGGCAATGAAGGGACACAGTAGGCAGTTGAGACCTCTCAACAAGAAAGACCGCGTCATCGGTTGGAAGCGTGGTTTTGAGAGCAGCTGCTGAATTTCATCCTGGAGCCAATTAGACAAAAAATAATGAAGCGGGCAGATTTTATCAATCTGTCAAGCGGGGTGGTACCGCGGAAGTAGATACCTGTCGCTTTCGTCCCCAGAAGGAATTAACCTTTATGGAGCGAAGTGATGGGTATTTTTGTTGACAAATGTAATACATAGGAACGCTCTCTTCCTGTAGGAGCGACCTCCTGGTCGCGACAGGCAGAAAATCACGTATTGGTATTGATTAAAAATAAAATGAAATAGAGGCAACTATGAAAACAGAATTAGAAGCGATTCAAGCAGAAGCACTTGAAGCTTTGAAAGATGTTAATTCATTGGACACGCTTGAATCGCTCAGAATAGCGTATTTTGGACGTAAGGGAAAGTTGACAGATGTTATGAAAGGCATGGGACAACTTTCTAATGAAGAACGTCCGATAATTGGAAAACTCGGTAATGAAGTGCGTGCTGCACTAACCGAAGCATTTGAAGCGGCAAAGAATGCTCTGGAGAGTCAACAACAGGAACAGCAGCTTGAAGCAGAATCTATTGACATAACACTTCCCGGACGAAAACCTGCGTATGGCAAAGCGCATCCGGTCATGCAAACATTAGAACGGATTGAAGCAATCTTTATGCAAATGGGTTTTCAAGTGGTGACGGGACCAGAAGTTGAAACAGAGCATTACAATTTTGACGCACTCAATACACCGCCTGACCACCCCGCGCGAGATCTACACGACACATTCTATCTAACAGATGGGCACTTGTTACGTACCCACAACTCGCCTGTTCAAATACGCGCGATGGAGAACCAAAAACCGCCGGTACGCATTATTGTACCGGGAAAAGCGTACCGTGTTGATTACGATGTCTCACATACGCCTATGTTTCATCAGGTTGAAGGATTGCTTGTGGATAAGCATGTTACCTTCAGTGAACTGAAGGGGGTTTTGGTATCTTTCGCGCGGCAGATGTTTGGCGACCAAACGCAGATGCGTTTCCGCCCACATTTTTTCCCCTTTACAGAACCGAGCGCAGAGGTGGATATCTCATGCACGATGTGTCGTGGTAAAGGGTGCCGCAGTTGTGGACACACAGGATGGATTGAGATTTTAGGTGCAGGTGCTGTTGACCCAGAGGTGTTCCGCGCTGTCAACTATGACCCAGAGGAGGTTACCGGTTTTGCTTTCGGCATGGGTGTAGAGCGAATTGCAAACCTACAGTTCCGTATTCCAGATATCCGCACCTTCTATGAAAACGATCTCCGTTTCTTACATCAGTTTTAATAGTAGACACTCTTGTTGGAGGGATTTGTAATCCCGATTTCTTGACACTCTTGTTGGAGGGTTTGTAACCCCGATTTTCCGTGTACCGTATTGAAGGACTTACCTATGAACGTAACCCAAAATTGGCTAAAAACCTATATCGATTTTGATTTTTCCCCAGACAAACTCGCAGAAAGATTAACGATGTTAGGCATTGAAGTTGAATCTGTCAAGCAGCTCGGCGCAGCGTTAGAAGGTGTCCTTGTTGGCAAAGTAGATGCCATCAGACCACATCCGAATGCAGATAAACTTGTGTTGTGTCAGGTAGATATTGGTGAGACAGATGCGCTGCAGATCGTTTGCGGTGCGCCGAATGTATATGAAGGCATGTTTGCACCTGTCGCAACAATCGGTACAGCATTGCCTACAGGTATTACAATTAAACGTGCTAAACTGCGCGGTGAGGAATCACACGGCATGCTCTGCTCAGAGAAAGAGTTAGGCATCTCTGATGAAGCCGCGGGACTCATGGAATTATCTTCTGATCTATCCATAGGCTCACCACTTACCGAAGCGTTAGGTTTAGACGATGTGATATTTGAATTGGAGATAACCCCGAACCGTCCGGACTGTCTCAGTATGATAGGTGTTGCCCGCGAAATTCGCGCTGAAACGGGCAACGATTTAAAACTCCCACAAGTGAACGGACAAGAAGGCGAGGCAGATATAAACGAACTTACATCTGTAATAATTGACGATCCGGACCTTTGCCCGCGTTATGCAGCACGTGTTATCCGTGGTGTTAAAGTTGGAGAATCTCCTGCATGGCTAAAACAACGTCTTGAATCTATTGGTGTCGGTGTTATCAACAATATCGTAGATATTACTAACTTTGTCTTGATGGAATATGGGCAGCCGCTGCACGCCTTTGATTATCACAAACTCACAGAAAATCGCATTGTTGTGCGCTGTGCAGCAGAAAATGAACAGATCAAAACCCTTGATGAAGAGGAACGCAACCTAATTCCTGATATGTTAGTTATTGCCGATGCAGAAAAACCTGTGGCACTTGCAGGAATTATGGGGGGCTATGATTCTGAAATCACTGAGATAACGTGTGATGTGTTACTGGAAAGTGCTAATTTCCAACCGTCAAGCGTCCGTGCAACCGCAAAGAAGTTGGGAATACACACCGAAGCATCTTACAGATTTGAACGTGGCGCGGATCCAGAGGCTGTTATCCCGGCGCTTGACCGTGCCGCACAACTGATCGCAGAGTTAGCAGGCGGCACCTTATGTGAAGACGTTATTGATGTCTATCCCGGACGACGGGAACCGCTGCAAATTCAACTTCGTGCTGAACGTGTGAATTTCATATTGGGAACTACACTTGAAACCAATGAGATAGAGCAGATTTTAAGTCGGTTAGGGTTTAATGTGGAGGCATCACAACCAGAAGAAAATATATATCAAATTACCGTCCCATCGTTCCGCGGAGATATTACACGCGAAATAGATTTGATAGAAGAAATTGCGCGTGTCTACGGTTATGACAACATTCCAACAGCATTACCGAAAGGCGACATCCCTATCCCTGCGCCAAACATTTCAGTAGAAGTTCGTAGGCGTATAAAACATTTTCTACTCGGCTCTGGCATGATGGAATCGGTAAACTATAGTTTTTGTCATCCGAACTGTTTTGACAAGATTCGGTTGGCAGCAGACAATTCACTTCGTGATACCTTGAAACTGCGTAATCCGTTAAGTCCAGAGATGTCAATTTTGCGTACAACATTACTGCCGAGTTTGCTCGAAAATGCACAGCATAATCACAATCATCAGATAGATAATATCACACTCTTTGAACTGTCTACTGTGTTTATCCAAGGAGCAGAACCGGCTCGTGTTGCTGGCATTCTTGCAGGAGAGATTGGCGAAGGTGTTTACGGTAATCCCCATCGTTCTCCAGACTTCTTTGACATTAAGGGGACTGTTGAAGGGGTCCTTGATGTCTGCGGGACTACCGATTATGTGTTCAAGAAAACGGACGACCCAACCTTCCATCCGGGACGCAACGCTGAGGTGTTGTTGGAGAATAAACGCATCGGTATCCTCGGAGAAGCACACCCGAAAGTGTTGGAAAGTTATGAGTTGCCTTACAAAGCATACCTCTTTGAACTTGACCTGGAGGCATTAGCAGACGCAGCCGATTTTTCCAAACGTTTTGAACCGATCCCTATCTATCCCAGCGTCCTGCGCGACCTTGCCATCGTGGTAGATCAAGAGATGCAGTCGGATATGCCAATAGAAATTATCTATTCCACTGGTGGAGAATTGGTTGAATCGGTACGACTGTTTGATGTATATGTCGGGGATCAGGTGCCAGAAGATAAAAAGAGTCTTGCTTACACAATCACATATCATTCAGCAACCGAGACCTTGACAGATACGGCGGTTAACGATCTTCACGACAAGGTTGTTAAACAACTGAATCAAGAACTTGGCGCAAAGTTAAGAATGTAACCCATTGGAAGACTCGGACAAAACCGTTATGCAGGCACAACGTATAAAGAACTTGTTTTCAGCTATTGCACGCCACTACGATTTTCTTAATTCGTTGTTAAGCCTCCGATTTGATCGGGTATGGCGGAGAGAGACAGTCAAAGCAAGTAGTGTAACCCCAACAAGTAAGGTGCTTGATGTTTGCACAGGCACAGGCGAACTCGCGCTTGCCTACTCGAACAAAATTGGGGCAGATGGTTCTGTCATCGGTTCCGATTTCTGTTTTGAGATGTTAGTTGTCGGCAAACAAAAGGTAGAACGGCAGGGAAGGGCACACGCCTTTGTTCCGATTGAAGCAGATACCCTTACCCTCCCGTTTGCGGACAATACTTTTGATATTGTTTCTGTCGGTTTTGGTATCCGAAACGTTGCTGACCTTGAATTGGGCATTCGTGAGATGACACGCGTCGCTGTACCGGGCGGTAGGATTGCTATCTTAGAGTTTACGCAACCTGTCAATCCGATATTTCGTAGTCTTTACTATTTCTATTTCACAAAGATTTTACCGTTCATCGGCAATTGCATCTCGCGTAGCAAAGACGATGCTTACGGTTATCTTCCCCGTTCTGTTATGCAGTTCCCAAATTGCGATGCGTTGAAAGCAGTTATGGAGCAGTGCGGACTAACAGATGTGCAGTATTTTCGGAAAACTTTGGGGATTGTCGCAATTCATGTAGGGAAAAAGATGTGAAAGGTTTGGCAAAATGGCGAAAACTCCAACGCTTACCCAACCAAACGTTCCACATGTGCCACAACAGATTCAGAGACACCTTTCAAGCTATACCCACCCTCCAATGCGGAAACAACATTGCCTGATGCAATCTCCTCCGCAACATTCAGAACCAGATCGGTTAACTTCGCAAATCCTTCTGCAGTTATGTCAATGTGAGCGAGTGGATCAAGATAGTGCGCATCAAAGCCTGCAGATATTAGGATAAACTCAGGCGAAAAACCGTGTAATGCAGGGATAAGCACATCCTCAAAGACAGCGATGTATTCACTGTCCCCACTTCCGGGTGGCATCGGCACATTGAGTGTAGTGCCGCGCGCTTTTCCGCTGCCCTGTTCATAACGTGAACCTGTGCCGGGGTAAAGCGGGGATTGATGGATAGAGAAAAAGAAAACCGATGCATCTTCATAAAATATGTCTTGTGTGCCGTTACCGTGATGCACATCCCAATCAACGATTGCCACCTTTCCAACACCGTGTTCTCGTTGCAAGTAGCGTGCTGTAACGGCGATGTTATTGAACAAGCAAAACCCCATGCTTTGCCCTGGTGTCGCGTGGTGTCCCGGTGGGCGTACCAATGCAAAAGCATTTTTCACCTTCTTTGTAACTACAGCTTCTGCTGCACATAACACCCCACCTGTTGAAAGTAAGGCAATATCGTAAGATTCATGCCCGACAATTGTGTCGTAGGTCAGCGGAATTTCTGCTTCACAGGATTGTCGGATGTGATCACTATAACCGGGTTTGTGCGCGTAAGCGATCTGTTCAATGCTCGCGGGTGTTGGGTCAATGTGGTGTAGCTGTTCCCACACATCGCTCTGCTGGAGTGCTGCGAGACAGACTCTGAGACGATCAGGTCGTTCAGGGTGTTCGGGGCCTGTGTCGTGGTTCAGATAGTCTGGGTGATAGATGAATGCGGTTTTTTGTGGCATGATACATCAGGTTTATGATACATATTCTGACAATATATCTAAAATTTCAGTGCAGTATGCTTCAATAGTCTTGAATTCATGTGGTTTAAGAGTTTCGCCACGATTATGAGCTAATGGATTACGACATTTAGACAATAACTGTTTACGTTGTTCCCAATAGTTAGGATTATGTCCAAAGAGTGGTTGAAAATATGGTTGCCATAATCCCCTTGCGAAAATAATCGTAAACAAATCTGCAGGATAGGTAAAATCAACTAAATTTTTTGAGGCCCTGTCACTAAATGTTTTTTCTTCTTTCTGTTGTGCTTCTCTACAAACATCAAAAATCTTCTTTAAATTAGAACGACCTTTCTCTAATTCTGTAATCCAGTCATCTCCATATACACCGGACATGGTGATTGTAATTACCTCCCGAAGTGCTTTTTCAGTTCTCCTCCAAATTGGCCAAATCTCCTCAGAAAATTCTGCAGAACGCTCATGTAGTTTAAGATAATCGTGAAAATGTTCTGAATAAGCTGAATATGTACCATTATCATTCTGTTTGATTAAACCGTAATTTTCAAGTTCAGTAACATCAGTCGGCTTAACATCAACGACAGGGCCGAACAAAATCTGGAGGAGTTTATTGAGGGTTTCTTCCTCCCGCAGTAACCGAATCATATCATCATAATGACCAAAGATAGACTGTAGAATACTATCAGCGGTTTTGTCAACATCAACCTTTTGTTCTTGATTTTGATGATTCACCTCAACTATTTCCCAACCTAACATTTCAAGCAGATAGGGGTGGGATCCACAATAGAACAAAATACGTTTTTTATTTTCATCGGAAATTGATATTCCGATGTCTGAAAATCGGGAAAAGTAGATTTCTAAGTCGTCATTATTAAACATTCCCAAGCGTTGAACCTGGAAAATGTTATGAAACGGAGAGGTTGAGCCGGCTAACTGTTCAATATCTCTAATACTTCGACGAGAGGTCAGAACAAGGGAAAACCCGTAATCTGGGTAATCAGCAAGTTCTCGTAAACGTTGAAAGGCCGTGTTTCCTTTAAAGAGATGCCGCGCGTGATCAAATTCATCAAGAATAAGAAGCATCTGATACCCGATTTCTTTAACTTCTATAAAAAAATCTTTAATCTCGTCCCACGAATCTTCAATTTCCAATGCGTAGTCAGCTAAGTTTTGAACCGCGTCTGATAACCAATCTAACCTTGTCATTTCTCTAACACATCTTTTTACAAGCGCGTGGAAGAAATCCGATGGCAAATCGTATGAGGCAACCCCCATCCAAATCGGTAGAACCCCTTTTCTGATTAGGTTATCTTTCTGCTCAATGATTGCCTTGTGTGCCAGGCTGCTTTTACCGATACGGTGCATTCCAATGATAACGAGATTCCCCGGATTATCAGGATGAATAATCCGGTTTTCGATATTGTTCACAAGTGTCTCACGTCCAATGAAACGGTCACCATGGACGATTCTACCGTAGTTAGCAAATGGATTCATGCTGCTTCCTTTTATCCGTTGACAACAAACCACTCTTTGAAAAGTCCAACCTGAATTTGATAAGATTGATCGCGGCGTTTAACAACATCCCGATTCACAAGATCATCCAGAATTGTGTCAATTGGTAAATTGGTTTCGCAAATGATTTTATCGCGATGACAAGGATCTGTCCTATTACTATTGTCAGCAATAGTTTTCAGGATTTTTAAAGCGTCTTCATCTGAAATAGCATCCGGTGATGTATCTCCTGAATTGATGAGATTATCAAATTTGTCTAAACCAAGGGCATTTACATCGTGTATAAGTTCATTTTTGACTTGTTCTACATCCGCTTCTGTTACCAGCCCAGCGCGCTTCACATTCATGTAGTCAACGAGACGGTTGCAAATAATTTGAATATAGAATGGACTTCCCGCAGTGAGCTCTAAAATTCGCTCTATTGCTTGTTCCCGATAACGGCTGTCACCTTGTCTTCCACCAATGCGTATGGGTTCATCAATAAGTGCACGTGCATCTTCTTCCTTGAGATAAGTGACTCGCTCATCCTGCATTGTGCCAAACTCATTGGGGAATTGGAGTTTGAACTTCTGCATCACATCTTGTCCGACCAACACAGCACTAAAATAGTTTGCTTGCAATAAAGCTTTCCAATTCTGCATGAATGAGTCAGGAATCTCACCTTTAATGATTGGTTCGTAGATGTACTGAAATTCATCTATCAGGAGGACAGCCCTTACGCCACGCCAATCTTCTCGACTTGTTTGATCGTCAGTCAAATCTTTTAGTGTCACAAAAGTATCTTCAAAAAGTTGCAGAGGCGCGGGGTACTCGTAGAATTCTTTATCAGGAATAGTAAGCTCAAGAGAACTGAAACCCTCACGTTGTTTTTGCCGAATCGCACGTTTAAGTGCTCTCAAAATACCATTGAGAAATTGGTGCAAGAGTGAGGTTTGGGCATGTTGATCCAGAAGCGTAGACATATTTCCTAAATCAAGGATAAGAAGTTCTTTATCTTCCCGGAGCGACTCTTTTAGGTGATATAACACCGAAGATTTACCAGATCGCTTTTGCCCAAATACCATGACAGATTTGCTCTGTGTACGAGATTCTCGGATAGCCTTTGCAATATTTTGAATTAACTCTTCACGCCCGAAAAACATATTCGTGTCGCCAACAATACCACCTTCAGCATAGGCAGCATAGGGATTTTCTATTTTCTCAAACTCATCTTCTGAATAGAGTCGGATGGAGAGATCCTGGATTGGAGTTTGTAATTGTTCTTCTGTCCGAGTACGATACCGAGCACAAAGGGATAAAGAAAATGTTTGGGATTGTAAAGCATGCAGAGTTACGCGTAATGGAACTGTCAGAATTGACTGTTCTCCTCCACGTAAAGATTCATTCTGTTTAATCTCCGATCCTGTCACCATAAAAAATGTTTTGTCCTCCTGAACGATTAACTCCAACGACTCAGCGGGACTCCTACCTCTCTCATTTTCTAATACAATCTGCACCTCTATTTGCCGATCAGTATCAGGAACATAAGATTCCACAGGTAGTCTAAGGTTCAATTGCGGTTTTGAAGCCTCGTAAAGCTCGTTGAGATATGCGTCCACTTTATCTTGAATTACCTCAGTAATAGGATAAACATCTTCTACAGATACTCTCGTCGGGCTTTCTTCAATGTCTCTAAGTAGATCTTGACAAAAACTATGAAGTTGAAAACACAAGCGTTCTCGTTCTTCAAACGTTACCTGTTTGCAAAGTTCCAATGCACTTTCAAGGATCCTCTGCAACTCTCCAACTCGCTGTCGATCTAATTCAAAGGATAAACTTGATCGAATGTCTTCTGCAAATCTAATGTTATCTTCTAACCACGACGTAGTAAGATCAAAGTTGTTCAATAGTCGTAATTTGTCTGATGTGTCACGATCTGCATTGGATTTTTTATTTCGCAACTCGTTCCATGGATGGACGAAATCAACGAGCCGTTTCATTACATCAGGGACCTCTATATCCATTTCTTTTAAATACTCAACAGCCATCGTCCTTAAAGTTTCATTACCGTATAGACGGTTCAAAACCCTATCGGCAGCAAATCGACTGTGTAAAACAAGATACGCAATGGCATCAAAAACTTTTTTCTTCTCTGGATGGTTGTTAATCACATCTCTCACTACTTTGTCGAAAGTTTGGGTATTCGGAGTTAGATCAATATGGGCAGGTCCTAATGTTGAATATAGATACCTGACGAGGGAATTAACTGCATCCTGCTCATCTCTTCTACGACGTGTCTTATCTCCATCATAAGCAGTTAATGCCTCACAATACCATTCTCGAACAGTATCCAAATGTTTATTTTCACTCACCGCAGCATCACCTCTTGAAGCAAAACTCCGGCAGAGGTAGCGATAAAATAAATTTTGATTACCACCCAAATCAAAATAGATTCTTGCAGCTGAGAGATAATAGTGACCGCGATCACGTGGCCGTCTTGTACCTAATTGTTTAGCTACGTCTTCAAGCCTTGATATATCATATCGAAAATCTTTATCAGAACCTGTGTATTTCCCTTCGCTCACTCGCTCAGGGGCAACACCGTCAAACGCACACCGATTTAAGAAAAATTGTGTAAAATCGCTTAATTCACCCGAAAAATATGAAAGAACAGTTTCAATCTCAATGATAGTGTCTTCATCAAGGTTAAATTTACCAGTCCTCTGTGCTCTTTCAATTGCTTCTAATAGTTCTCTGGTTTTCGGAGCAGGATATGCACTCGGAATTTTATTTAAAATCTGCTTTGCTTCATCATAACGATTTTGCTTTGAGAGACAAAAGGCAAGATTCCTTTGTACAGTAATATTTTGCGGTCGCAACTTCTGAACTCGGCGCAATTGGCCCTCGGCATTTACATAATCTTCTAACTTAATATAAGTGTTCGCTATTTGCATGCGAATTCGCGATCTTCGTTCATGATCCTGGGCTTGCTTGAGGGCTTCGTTAAGCAAGTCAATTGCTTTCTCATACTGAGCTGCAGCAGGATATACAGCAATTAAGACGTTATCTAAAGCCCGTTTATCTTTAACTTTTTGGCGATTATCTTCAAGGAGTCCTACTGCTTCTGCTGATCGTCCTAACCGAACGAGGACCATCGCTAAATTCTTGATTGCACTGTCACGTTTGATATCTTGATCGATACAGTCTTGATAAAGACGCTCTGCCTCTTCAAGGTTCCCGTTTTGATCCTCTTGCTCTGCACTTCTGTAAAGAGCATTCAAGAGGTTATTCTGCATCCATTTCGTTCGAATCTCATATTGTTTTGCGTCAGGAGTAGACCGTTTCAGCGGATGAATTGGCTCAGGAGTTGTCGGACGTATTTTTTCCTCTGCAGCAATCCTATCGTTCATGAATTCGGACAAAAACTGACGATAAGATGCAGCAGACTGACCACCTAGTTTTTGACACACTTCTTTTAGCAGAGATTCAGCAGATTCGCCTTTAATTCGTCTTTGTACAATTTCTATCGCGAATTCCGCAGCAATCTTCTTTTTTAACAGATATATAGCCGCATCTAATAAAACCTCAATTTCATCCTCAACAACATCGTTTTCGTCTTTTCTACACAGTTCACGGAAGGCAGAAAGGTTGTTGAATTTTTCTATGAGACTGATATAAACATACCACGCATCAGGTGCATCAATAACGGAAACACCGTGGAAAAATTTCTCCAGACTATAGCAGGCAAGTTCTTCTTTATTGAGATTCAACGCAGATACCGCAACATTAAACCAATCATTAGAGTCATCTGAAGTAATCGCCACTTCTTGATAGGTATGAATTGTCTTTTGCCAATCATCTGGATGTGAAAGGGTGTTAAAATAGGCAAATGCCCGTTTTAGTGATGGTGAATTTGGGAAACGTCTAACCAAAGGGGTGAGTTCAATAAGAAGTGGTTGGATTCTACCAAATTTGGTACTTAATTCATTGATTCTCTGGGCGTTCTCATACTTATTCTTGATTTGCAACCACTTGCCGGCAATATCTGAATTTTGCCAACCTTTCAATTCATCTGCTGGAAAAGTAAAATCTGGAGGTTGCAATTCAATATTAGCAGATTCAATTTCGTACTTAAACCGTTTTTCAATTTCATCAAGTTGTTCAGAAGCCTGTTCCTCTAAACCAACAATATCTGAATTCTCAGGATCTTCAACAGTTTCCGAAGAATCGCCTGAAGCCCCAGAGTCCTTATTACCAGAGTCCTTATTAGATGAAACAACAAAATTATCTGAAGACTCAGAAGTCTTATCAGCGGAATCATCTGAAGCCCCAGAGTCCTTATTAGATGAAACAACGGAATCATCTGGAGACTCATCAACATGATTGCCTAGATGAATGCCTTTTATCTCTTCAACATCCAAAATTTCTTGTCCATTTGGGACATCTAGTGCTACATAATCTGTGCCAAGCTCCGCTAGCGAACCTGACATTTTCTCGCCAGTTTTCAGTGTAAATGTGACTTGACTTCCAATTGGAACTTTTTGTTGGATTAATTGTATACGCATAACTATTCTATTCTTGACACTTTAAGGTTTAATGTAAAAAGTAAAACTTACTGTAAATATACCATATTTTCAACATATTTTCAAATTAAAAATTCATTTTTTCTAATACACATCCAAGTTATTTCAGCTCCGTAATCGTCTAATCCGCGCAGGTGTATCGTCACCATGAATCTCCGAAGATAAAATACGCAGACTCCGATCTTCAATCGGCAAGTTCACCTTGACACCACCACGCCGATGCGACTCACGAAGCGCAATTGCAATCTCTAACGCAGCACGTCCATCTTCATCAGAACATTTAGGCGAACCTCCATTTTCAATGGCGTTAATAATGTCGTCAACAATGGTCAAACCCATTCCTTGCATTCTTACAGGTATC
>PYJA01000073.1 GCA_003635185.1 Candidatus Poribacteria bacterium
CTGACACGCTTTCTGAGAAGGCAACACACTCTATTTTAACCCAAGTTGCTACCTATAAGATTTTAGCCATGGAACACCGTCTTTAATAAAAAAATGCTGATAATTAGCGAATATTTGTAGTGTCCACTGCCAGTTTGCACACACATAAGCACAATCTGGCAGATTATGCTACATAAGTGGCAACTTAGGTTATTATAGTCCAATCCGAAAATATGTGGACATTTCAATGAACAACAATCCCACACCATCACGCTGGCGAGGCGGGGAATGCCTAAAGACGAATGCGCTAAATCAACGGGACCAATGCCATTTGGCGAATACGCGTCCGGTATTCGTCATGATTCCCCGTATGGCATTCGCCATGATTCATACCGTTGATTTCTTCCTAATGCTTTGTCAATATATTATAGGTCGCGATTCGGAGATCGCTCCTACCGATGAACCGCTTATGGTAGGAGGGAACTCCGATTCCCGCCTATTTTCAAACCCATCAATTAGCATTTGACACAGCACTAATCTCGCCAATGTAAAGAAATTGTGGATTTCACTATAATTTCAAAGTTCACCATATTACACATCTTCTTGAACGTTTGCTTCTGCAATGATTTGGGATGTTTATTTCTGTGAGGGAACCTGTTCTTTTAGTTCTGATATTTGGTCACGTAACGATGCTGCGAGTTCAAATTCAAGGTCTATAGCAGCCTTACGCATCTGACGTGTTAAATCGTCAATTGTCGCTTTAATATCTTCCTCATTAGCCTCTTCAATAACAGGAATAGGAGTAGGAAAAGTTTTCTCAGATTTCTTCGTTTTCTCTGTTATGTATTCCTCATTCGTTTCAGAGATAAGCTGCTCAATTGCTTTCTGAATCGTTGCAGGTGTGATGTTATTTTCCTCATTGTATTTCAACTGTATATCGCGTCTGCGTTGTGTCTCTGCCATTGCGTTTGCCATTGCTTCGGTGATGGTATCGCCATATAACAGGACTTCACCATCAACGTTACGGGCAGCGCGTCCAGATGTCTGCACCAATGAGGTAACAGATCGGAGAAAACCGGGACGATCCGCATCCAAAATTGCAACGAGGGAAACTTCTGGTAGGTCAAGCCCCTCACGCAGTAGATTGATACCGATAAGTACATCGAATTCTCCCTCGCGGAGTTGCCGCAAAATTCGGGCGCGGTCGAACACATCAATTTCAGAATGCATATAGTTTGCCCGAATGCCTGCCTCTATAAAATACTCGCTTAAATCTTCTGCCATCCGCTTTGTGAGCGTCGTGACAAGTACTCGCTGTTTCTGTTTTACCCGCTCCTGTATTTTGTCGATCAGATGGTCAATTTGCCCACGCACGGGATGGACACTAATTTGGGGGTCAATTAATCCGGTAGGACGAATAATCTGTTCAACGATTTGTCCCCCTCCTTTTTCTTCTATCTCATACTTGCCGGGGGTGGCAGAAACATATATAACTTGATCGAGATAAGCTTGTACCTCCTCAAAACGGAGCGGTCTGTTGTCCAATGCGGATGGCAAACGGAATCCATACTCAACGAGCGTTAGTTTTCTTGCGCGGTCGCCTCGATACATTCCTTTTAATTGCGGAATTGTTACATGTGATTCGTCAATGAACAGTAGAAAATTCTCGGGAAAATAATTTAGAAGACAATACGGAGGTTCTCCAGGTTGTAACCCGGAAAGATGGCGCGAATAATTTTCAATACCCGAACAATAACCTACCTCACGCAGCATCTCCAAATCAAAGCGGGTCCGTTGTTCAATGCGTTGCGCCTCCAACAATTTATTTTCTTTCTCAAATGTGGCAATCCGTTCATGGAGTTCAAGCTCAATATTAATGAGTGCTTCTTCAAAGAGATCGGCATCTGTCATAAAGTGTTTGGCAGGATAAATTTCAAGCGAGTTTTGTTTTCCTAATATTTCACCGGTAGTCGTATCAATTTCGCAAATTCTATCAACTTCGTCTCCAAAAAGTTCTATGCGAAATGCGCTTTCACTATAGGCTGGGAATACCTCAACAACATCGCCACGGACACGAAACGTGCCTTGCCAAAAATCAACATCGTTTCGCACGTATTGGATATCCACCAAGGAACGTAGAAATTCATCGCGTCGGATAGTGTTACCGATTTCTAAATCAACTTTCTGTCCTTCAAATTCGCGTGGTGATCCAAGACCGTATAGACATGAAACACTTGCCACAATGACAACATCACGTCTTGACATAAGGGAAGCAGTAGACGCAAGCCGCATTCGCGTAATCTCTTCGTTAATCCGCACATCTTTCTCAATGAATGTGTCCGTTGAAGGGATATATGCCTCAGGTTGGTAGTATTCGTAATCGCTCACAAAATAATGGACAGCGTTATGTGGGAAAAAGGTTTTGAATTCATTGTAAAGCTGGGCAGAAAGCGTTTTATTTGGAGAGATAACAAGCGTTGGGCGTTGAATGTTTTGAATCAAATTCGCCATCGTGTACGTTTTACCAGAACCCGTAACACCTAATAGCGTTTGTGCTCTATCGCCGCGTAGAATACCGTTAGTCAATTTGTCAATCGCTTGCGGTTGGTCGCCCTGCGGCTCGAATTCTGAGACTAACTCAAAAGGCTTTGACGGTATTTCTGGATTTACATTAATAGGAGAAATTGTGGGGCGTGCGTCAAAATGTTCTCTCATTTTTGTTCCTTAGTAGGGTCCTTGTGAGAAATCATGTGTTTAGGATGTATCTTTTAGTATATCATATTTTTCTTAAAATTTGTAGGAGAGAGTTATGTGGTGTGTAAAGTTTTTGGCGTGCGTGTTGTCTGAATCGCGGATGACGCGGAGGGACGCGGATTTTTTGTTTGTTATTTCCAGGTGCTTTCCACGGGATTAGGATATCTGCGTTATCCGATAAATCCGCGCAAATCCGCGATTCTGACAAGTATTCTGAATCGCGGATTAGCACGGATGACACAGATGAACGCGGATTTTGTCTCCGCATATCCTAAATCTGTTTCCAAAAAAACAGCGTTAATTGCATAATCCGTAAGATCGGAACTACACAAGAATAGGGACTTGAACATGAAGATTCAATAATCCGCGTTATCCGTGTAATCCGCGCCCATTCGCGATTCAGACAGTTTTTTGCTGGACTGCTATGCCTGCGGAGGCGTTAGCATTGCGGCGATGTCTTCTGGTAGTTTGACGTTATGTTTCTGCTCAAAGTCGGCAACGTTCGCGTAAGCGTTACGAAATAAAGCAATGATATCTACTCCCATGTTTCTGGCAATCGTTAGGTCCGATTTGGCTTTTTGCCAATTTTCCAAGCGCAACCACAACATTCCACGATTGTAATAAGACACAGTAAACTCTGGTAACGAACCGGCAAACTCTGGCAAGTATTTTATCACCATGTCGTAGTCTTTGATAGCTTTGTCAATTTCATCTTTTTTCACATAAGCACCCCCACGATTGAAATAGGTGTAAGGAAATTCAGGATTAAGTTCAATCACCTTACTATAATCATTAATAGCGAGGTCGAACTCTTGTCTACTTTTGTAGACATCACCACGATTATTATACGCCTCAACATAATCCGGTTTAAGTTCTATTGCTTTTGTAAAGTCTTCAATGGCAATGTTCAGGATCCCTTTCATTTTATGAGCTCGCCCACGATCATAATAGGCACCTGCATCATCGGGTTTTAGTTCTATCGCTTTGTTAAAATCTTTAAGAGCAAGATTAGTCTTTCCTTTTATGATAAAAGCAACTCCACGGTTTAAATAAGCTGTAGCGTAATCGGGCTTAAGTTCTATTGCTTTCGTATAGTCTTCAATAGCAGAATCAACATTACCTTTGAGAGAATAGGCGGTGCCTCGGTTGTTATAGGCATCGGGATTATTGGATTTGAGTTCTATTGCTTTGTTGTGGTCTTTAATGGCGTGGTCTATCTCGCCCTTTGTGCTGTAAGCGATACCGCGCATGTTATAAGCGTCAGACATATCGGGTTTGAGTTCTATCGCTTTGTTGTAGTCTGTGATAGCGCTATCAAACTCGCCTTTGGTGTAGTAAGCAAGTCCTCGATTCTTATAAGATCTAGGGTACTGAGGGTTTAGCTTAATTGCTTCGTTGTAATCCTCAATAGCTTCATCGTATTCATTTGAGGCTAAGCGAAAATTGCCGCGCTGGAAATAATTATAGTAATCCTTGTCCTGCTTAAGCTGTATGTCCTTCATCACTGGTCATTTCTCCATAGTACGGTTTGGCAAGTGAAAGATCATAAGGGTGTGCATGCGTATTTCTTTCAAAAAAGCCAAGCAGATCAGCAAATAAGGTTTTCTCTAAGATTGCTAATTTTGCCAGTGCTGTTCTTAGACCTTCTTTGTGTTCCTGAGGGACTATAATTTCCCGCACAATCATCTCGGTATCTACTTCAGGTAATCCAAATAGGAATACGGACTGCTGCATCATCATACGTTGTGTGTCAACTGCATGGCTGTCCAAAGTCGGAGACCAAAGATACCACTGTGCCTGGTCCATATCAAAAAACACATCCAAACCTTGTTGTAACCTCTCTGGGGTTGTTATCTCTATAATTTTTGAATTGTCTTTTTCCAATATGAAAACCTTACCTTTTGTGTTTTTTTGATTATCACAAGCAAACCAAAGTGCAACAAGCGGACTAAATGTAAAATCAATAAGCCCGGTTGCTACTTTGTTATGTTGTAAATGTGCCATGCATTCTAATGGAGACAATTCCTTATATGTAGAGGGGTATCTTAGCTGAATCTCATCGATTATCTGTTTAAGATAACCCGTGAATAAATCCCCCAGCAAACCTGTTTCAGCATCAGTTTGGATTTCTAACGAACCCATGTCAATATCAGTTTGGATTTCTAACGAACCTATGTCAACATCAGTTTGGATTTTCAAGCGACGATAGGCACTACTGTTCACTTGCCATGCTGCGTTTTCCTGACCGCGAAAGAGATAGCTTGTACCAAGATCCGTTAACTTGTCTATTAACTCAATGTATTCTGTTAAACTTGAGATTTCAATGGGTGTGTTCATGCGATATTGTTTTGATCCTATATTCCCAATCAGTCCTTAATCAGATTATACAACTTACAGAGATGTTTGTCAAAGGCATTTTGGATAATCTTGAATTCTTGAATCCACATTTAGAATTTATTTAATTTAGACGATTTACAATCATTTCAATCAAGCAAGGATTTTTCACGCGCCTATACTCTTCTCCACCAAGTTGACCGATACACCTTCATTCCATACATATTGTTCCATGTTACAGCCTCCCACATTAGTTTGCCGTCACTTGAATATTTTGCTGCATCATTCAGTCTATTGTACGCTGTTTCGGTTATCCATGAAGGATAATCAGGTGAAAGTGAACACAATTTCGCTGCATAGTTGGCTGCCCGTCCAACCCATACAAGATCATTTGATCCACGTATTCCAGTACGTGCCACAAATAAATCACTTGTATCAATTCCCACAACCTGTCTTACGCGGTAACTCGTGTCGGGGTAATATTTTTTTAAAATAGGATTAATTATTTGTGTAACTGTGTAGTTTATTTTTAATGCCGACTGGGCGGCAGAAGAATTTTTTGAATTCCCAATATATACTGCCATGATACGATCACCATCGTAAGAAGTAATAACACCACCCTCAGACCTTATCACCTTAGCAGCACAGCTGAGGTATGCTTTATATATTTTAGCTGCAAATCCTGGTTTGTACGAATCCACAAGGTTTGTAGACGCATCAAGGTCTGCATAGAGGACAGTCCCGTTCAACTGCACTGCATCATTACCTAACCGTAAATCTTCAGGCTCTGGCACTTTTTTCCCATCTCTGGTGTCCCATTTCTGATTAAATATCTCCTCAACCGCTTCAGTATAATCCTCAACTAAACTCATTTGGAATAATTCTCCTATATGAAGTTATTTAACAGCCATCTCGTTAATTCTGTCACGAAGTTCATCACATGCTGGGCCTAACAAGGCATTTAGGTTATTAGAATCATCTGATTTGTAACTCAGAGTAGTGAGACCCAACAAATCAGTAGGAATCTTAATATCGCAATCGCGAGGTATAACCATAAAGGTGCGTTCATGTGACAATGCTCCGATAAATAGTCCTAATTCTAAAATTACGTTATCACGAGGGGTGAAAAATTTTTCGTTCCGGCTTTCTACCTTATCGTCAGGCCCCAGTACCAACACCGCAAAGTCGGCTTCTTGGACCATTTGTTCAAGGTCTGCTATCGGAAAACGTGAAGGACCAAAAACTTTATCTGTCCATAATTTTAGCACATAATCGTCATGATCGAAATTTGAACGAATCGCACGTCCAATAGGGAGTGATTCCTGTGATGACCCTATAAATATAACAGGACGCGGATTTTTAGAAATAACTAACTTATTTCTTTGCCGCAGCCTATCAGCAAGTACTCCGGCAATTAACTGCCAGACTTTCGGATGCTTATCGGCTAATTGACAGAAGGAATCCTCAGAAATTTTTGCAACAACCGTTTGTTCGGTAGCGACAACCGACGCGGAACGTCTTGCAGACGGATCAATTAGTGCCATTTCACCCACACATTGTCCAGAATCTCTGATTGCAACTTCCCATCCATTGACAACAATAGAAAGTCGCCCAGCGAGAATAAAATAGATGTCATTGTCTGCACCATCTTGAGTGATTAGTTTATCACCAGACTCAACTTGGATCAGTTCAGATTTTTCTGCTAATTCTTTCAATATAAGTTCGTTGTTATGAAGAATACTCTGTTTGCGTAACGCGGAAATAAACCGTTTATTCCCTTCCTTCCCACGAAATCTATTAATCATTTCCATCTCTTATCAATTCCCAATTGGATTTTTATAAGTTACGCTGACACCAAAATCTCAAAATCCTTGACAGTCCGAGATTCAGACAATTCACACCGCCCTCCACAATGCGAATTTCCTCTGATGTTAAATTATACAATTGATATACCAATTTATCAATTTCATTTTCAAGCGGAAAAACATCTGCATCTGAGATTGGTTGACGATTTTCATGTATAAATGTATATCAAAAGTTTAGATTGAAATGGAGCGGCACCCTATCCAAAATTGAAAGTGCATAATTATATGTGGAAATTAATTTTGGAATAGGGTAACATATTTAACATATTGATTCGTCTGAAGAAAGTTTGTTTATCAACCTTGCCAATTCAAAAGGTTGTGGATGTCTTAAAAAAAAAATTCTGAAATATCATTACAACATTTTGAGAACCATAGTGACGAACATACCTGAATCATTTTCATATCATTTAAAGTTAAAGGAGCTATCATGGCTGAAAATACTTTTGAAATTACTGACGATACATTTGAAGGAATGGTGCTAACATCTGATACACCAGTCGTTGTTGACTTTTGGGCAGAGTGGTGCGGTCCGTGCAAAATGATTGCGCCTATTTTGGAAGAACTTGCCGCTGAAAATGCGGACACTTTCAAAGTCGGAAAAGTAAACGTGGATGACAACCGCCAAACAGCAATGAAATATAGTGTGCGCAGTATTCCGACACTGCTTGTTTTCAAGGATGGAGAGGTGGCGGATCAGATTGTCGGCGCAATGCCCAAAGATGCGCTCAAGAAAAAAATCTTGGATGCCATTTAATCTATCCCTCTCTGTGTAGAAGCACCTAAGCCGAAGCATGTCCCGTTTCGGCAGGCTTCTGCAAGGGTTGCGCTGTATCAGCGATCTATAGTCTGTTTTCCTTAGCGGAGTATTATGTTTTGGCGATTTGTCTACAATGCGTTTGCACTTCCCGTTATATTTATCGGTTTTCACTTGGCAGCGTGTTGCAATCGCAAAATCCGGGAAGGTATCATTGGGCGGAGACAAGTATTTGATAAATTGACGGACCAACTCCGTGACGCGCGAAATATAGAGAAAACAGCATGGTTTCATTTTACTTCTGTCGGTGAATTTGAGCAGGCAAAACCGCTGATTGAAGCAATTTATGCAGATGCCCGCATTGTTCTAACTTTCTTCTCCCCTTCGGTTGCGCCGAATGTTGAATCCTATCAGTACGTGGATGCAGCTGTTTATCTCCCCTTTGATACTCCCCGTAATGCGGACCGTTTAATACACCTTATTAAACCTACGTGCCTGATTTTTTCAAGATATGATATTTGGCCCAACCTCGTTTGGCAAGCATCTAAACAAGATATACCTATCATTGTTATTGCTGGCACGCTACATGCTGAATCGAAACGTCTCAGCAGATTAGTAAGGGGTTTTTTCAGAAGTGTGCATCGGTGTATTACGTTACATTGTGCTATTTCGGAAGCGGATGCCGCTCGTTTTCAACAACTCTGCCCTTCAGAACATCAGGTTGTTGTTACCGGCGATACCCGCTATGAACAGGTTTATCGACGCGCACTTTCAGTTGAACCTAACACTGAATTTTTCCCCGGGCAAGCAACTTTAAACCGCCCTATTCTTATGGCTGGTAGCACATACTCAGATGATGAGAAGGTCCTATTGGAGACGTATCAGATGCTTCGTGAAGATATGCCTGAGCATAACCTCCACTTAGTTTTAGTGCCACACGAACCGACATCTAAACGTATAGCCGAAATTCAAGCAGAATTGAATAAGCGAAAATTCAGACATTGTTGTTTATCAGCACTTAATAGCGATGCAAATTTGGAAGAGATAGATATTCTTATCATTGATGCAGTAGGGCTTTTAGCAAAGTTGTATCAGTTAGCGGATATAGCATTTGTCGGAGGGAGTTTTCACGGTAGTGTTCACAATGTGATGGAACCCGCAGCAATGGCAAAACCGGTACTATTTGGCCCCACTATCCAAAATTCTTATGAAGCATCTTTGTTGCTGGAGAGGGGCGCGGCGAAAATTGTGCATACCCCACGGCAAATGGCGGATGTCCTTACAGAATGGCTGAATGACGAAGAAAAACGCACAAAAACTGGAAATATGGGCAAACACTTAATTGAAGAAAACCTTGGCGCGGTCGAACAGACATTGGCACATTTGCAGAAGTATGTGTGAATCTTGTGTGCACAACTCGTTTCAACAGAAGGGAAACTCAACATAGATTAACGAAGCGGGGCAGTTTCTACGTCCGATTTTGTCTGATAGCGAATTGTTAACACCGGACGCAAGTTTTCATCAGCATTCTCTTTTGAGGAAAAAATGATAGGCGCACTACCATCCCGCAAGGCAAAAAGATAACCGTAGTTGTAATCAGGATTTTTTACCCAAAAACGGACCGCATCGGTAATTAAATCACCTTTGAAAGTATAATGTTTTCCTGCTTCTTCAATCTTAAAAGCGCCATCAATTCGATGCGCGACATCCTCAGAACCGTTGTAATCACTCTCATTATCACCATCTATCCCTGCTAACATGGCTTGTGCGGGCGGTTTATTCCATGGCAAGTTGCGATGTAACGAGCTATTGTAGGTGAGTTCGTTCTCTTCTGCTCGGGTTGATGTGCCTCTGCCTTCACGCCATGGCAGTAGGACGCGCCGGAGAATAACGGTTTGTGCAACATCTGAATCAGATTGTTGCACATGCAGACTTATTGATGCCTCTAATACCTGTTTCGGTTCTCGGATACCCATATCTTCGAATGCATCAAATAGGTCAAAGGCGACAAAGAAAACATTTCCAGTCGGATTACATGAGAGGGTTAGCTCCGCACCAGCGTTGTTGTTTCGTGTTTTACGGTTTTTATTAACAATTAAGCTTGTGTCCTGCAAGCCACCAGAGAATGTGACTGCATTACCTGTTCCAAAAGTTATTTTGTTTTCGGCAGGTAGTGTTATGTCCATCTTCGTTTGTGTGTTTTTTAGTGTGAGGCGATAAGTTTTCCCTATCTCTAACGGAGAAGTAAGTAGCAGTACACGATTAAGACGATCATCAAGCCACGCGAATTCTATTTTTATATTTGGCGCAATTTGGTAGAGTTCAACGTTTTCAGCCGTTTCTGCTTGCAGCTTACCATCAAATTGGAGTTGAATCGCCGTTTGCGAGAGCGGCACTGCCTTTAATAGCTTGGGAATATCTTCTGCTTGTTGGCTGTTTGATACTAAAAGCGCAAGACAGATGACGCACATAACTGAAATCCAAAAATAAGTCTTCACGTTTTAACCTCCCAAAATTGAATTAATCCTCATCCATCGTAATAAACGCTGCATTAAGCACCTCCCGCTCCCGCTGTCCGGAAGGCTTATTGACAACTTCATCATTAACGACAAATGTACTTGAGGATCCGCCATCAAGATTGATCGCTTCTGTTGCCCCGAGTTCAAGGAGTATGCTGGCGAGTTCGTAGAGTGTCAGTCCAGTACTATATTTGGGTTGTCGTCCGTCAGCGACAACTAAAAACAGGGTATCAGTATTGTAACCGAGTGCAGTTCGTGGTTCATGGCTCAGGTTTAGTTCTTGACTGCGTTTGCCCGGAGTATGCTTTTTTTCTTTAAAGTGCATGTCCACAAGTTTCTGATTTATTTTCCCATTTTTGAGGAGACGAAGCCGTCCGCCGATTGCATGGCGAACTTGATTCCACTCAGGCGGTGAAAGAGAGACTTTGAGTTTACCACTTGCACCAGGATTAAATTGGGAAACTCCAGCATCCTTTATCCGAGAACTAATCCAGAGAACAGCACTATCTTTACGAATAGCACTGTTTCCATCGTTTGAGACCTTTTCTACTTGATAGGGATGTGCATAGTTTGGTGTTAAAGGCAGTGGAAGCCCAGTAAGTATTATCTCTCTGCCTCTACGGCGGTTAGTATGTGTAGATTCACCGAGGCGTGGTGTGTAAAGCGTTACCTGACATCCATCCAGTCTGCGCTGATTTATACATCCGAGCGGCAGCGTGTACGTCCCTATCTGGACGCTTGCTTTCATTTGCACTGGCGTGCTTAAGAATACGCCGGATTCAGTTACACCGAAGCATGCTTCAGTATCCGTTGGTTGCGTGATGAGTTCACCGTCTTGGATATGTAGGTTTTCCAAAACACCACCGTAACCTCTTATATCACCGAGAACACCGAAACCACCATTAACTGCTACAACGACGCGCCGATCACCTCGTTGCGTGCGGCGTTTTGCCATTGAACGCACAGTCTCTTTTCCAAGAACCTGCGAATTTCCGAGTGCCACCTCAAAGTGCAACGTTGGATCATGCCGTGACATCTCGGCAACATAGAGGACACATGTTTCAACATCCCAATCGTAGCGGTAAACATTGAGTCCATCCGACAGGTCAGGAAAGAGTTGTGTTTCCTTTCCGCCAGCTTGTGTCATGGTACTAATGAGACACAGAAATAATATGAAGGTGCACAATCGTTGTGTAAATCGCATTCTCACTCCTTATGGACGACAGATCTCAACGGCAAAGTAGGAAATTGGTTGTTCTATTGGTGGGTGCAGTTTTTTGACGGTCAGCTGGACGGTATCTATTGGGAATTGTTTTAAAATCTCTGCGGCTATTGTTTCTGCAAGTGCCTCAATCAGTTGAAATGACTGTTGTATGCCAATATTAACAATGAGATCAACAACGCTCGCGTAATCAATTGTGTTCTCAAGCGCATCGGTTCTGCCAGCGTTCACAAGAGAGCAACGCAATGTCGCATCAATTTCGTAATGTCCTCCGACCTGCCGCTCTGCTTCAGGCACACCGTGGTGCCCGTGAAATCGAATACCTTTTATGATGATATTATCCATGTTTGTCACTATGTTTTCTGGTCCATATCTGTTTCTATTTTAGCAGATGATTCGCTAAAATTCAACGCTAATTTGACATCTTTGCATAGTTGATCTGCACGTTGATAGAGTGCGTCTCTTTTTTCGATTTCTCCATAAAATTTAAAGGTAGGTTTGGACTTCAGTGAAAAAAATAAAAATTGACTTTCGTATCAACTTACAGTATAATAGAATCAAGATGGAGCATTCCTTCTTGATAAGGGGGTAGGGGGTTAAAAAATGGCAACAATCGTAAAACACAATACAACAGGCAAAAATTACTGCTTACTCGGCACAGGGTTTGGCGTTTTTCAGTCCTCAAAACCGAACATGTTTTTGGGTAATTGGTTGGCAGATGTAGATGAAGGTCAATACGCCATGGTCTGCGTCTGTGATAGCACAGGTAAAATTAGCTGGATACAAGCCGAAGACGTTACAGTTGTTAGTATTGATGGACAAGACATCAGTGGACTACCACTCGCGTAACAGAAGTACATTTCTAAGTTCCTAAGAGAGGACAATCTCTCCAACCGTTTTTCTACTTACGAAAGGAAACTTTTTATCGAATGGATTTACAGCAAATTAATATTAAGGTTTTTGCAACTGAAGATAGCACGGTCAACTACACCAACTTCATTAAGGTCTTCAACCGCTGGATAACGGAGGCTGATTCTGAGGATTACCTGAACTATGCCGACTATTCACACGTTGATGCGGGACCGGGGGTGCTATTGATTTTGAAACAAGCTAACTATAGCATTGACAATGCCTACCATCAACCTGGATTGCTTTACAACAGGAAGCATGATGTGGAAGGTGGTAACGCTGAAAAGATTCGTCAAGCACTCACTGAAACGCTTTCTAAATGTGAACTACTTGAAGTATCGGAAGAATTGGAAAACGCTATCCATTTCAACGGTTCAGACATTCTGTTTATGATAAACAACCGTCACATTGCCCCGAATACAGCGGAAACATCGGAAAAAATTCAGGCAGACCTTGAACCTGTACTAAAACAGATGTATGGTAGTGATGATTTCACAATAGAACGCACCTCTGAGGACACACGCGAACGTTTCGCTCTCCGAATCTCAGCGAATTCAGACAAACCAATTTCAGAACTCATCTCCAATCTTGGAGGATAAGATGTTTAACTTTACGAATGAACAAATTGAGCGGTACAGTCGACATATTATCCTCAAAGAGGTCGGCGGGATGGGGCAGACGAAGCTGCTTGAGTCAAAAGTGCTGCTGATCGGGGCGGGCGGGCTCGGTTCGCCTATCGGCGTTTACCTTGCAGCGGCGGGGGTTGGCACGCTTGGCATAATTGATGACGACGTGGTTGACCTCAGTAATTTGCAGCGCCAAATTCTACACGGCACAAGTGATATTGGCATCCCGAAAACGAAATCCGCAGAAGCCACTATCGCGGAGATGAACCCAGATGTCAAGGTAATCCCGCACAATGAACGGATCAACTCGGAAAACGTTTTTGAGATATTGGAACAGTATGATCTGATTGTGGACGGGTGCGACAACTTTCCGACGCGCTATCTGATCAACGATGCGTGTGTTATGCTTGGTAAACCGACTGTGCATGGCAGCATTTTCCAATTTGAAGGACAAACAACCGTGCTTTATCCGGGGAAAGGTCCGTGTTATCGATGCATCTTTCCTGAACCACCCCCGCAAGGTATGGCACCGAGTTGTCAAGAGGCAGGTGTCTTTGGTGTGTTACCCGGTATTATCGGCACAATTCAGGCTGTTGAAGCGATTAAAGTACTTTTAGACATCGGTGAACCGTTGATTGGGACTCTCCTACTTTTCAACGCGCTTACAATGGATTTCAAACGGCTGAAACTCCGTCAAGATGAAAATTGCCCGATGTGTGGTGAAAATCCGACTATTAAAGAGCTCATTGACTATGAGGAATTTTGTGAAGTGCGGTGGTAAATATTATAGTAAAACTTACAATTACCTGAACATTGACGAGGTTAGGAAACCTCGCCAGCAGCAATGGTGTGAGGATTGTTGTTCGTTGAGATGTCCACATATTTTTGGAGTTAAAAACAGCGATGAAACGCTATGATACTCCTGCTTGTTCCATGTTTTTCCAGAGGCGTAAGGGCGAATGCACAATCACTTAACCAGCAGAAATCTTATAATTTAGAATCTACAGGCGAAATCGGAAACTAATAAAAAGAGAACAACAGAATGAAACGCATGAATAATATTTTCTTGGTAGTTTTCTATGTATATATTTTCATTATTGTTTCTACAGCATACGCGCAAGAAGCAGAATTTATGGATAGCAGCGCAACGATCCGAGGTAAAATTATTGACACGTCCCCCGAACAGAAACCGATTGAGGGAGTTACTGTTACAATTGTTAATACTGTCACAGATGCGACATATACTGTGACAACCGATAAGGATGGTACTTACGAAAAGACAAGATTACCTGCTGGCCGCTATACAATTAGTGTTTCCAAAAAAGGATACGGTAGCCGGGTCAGTAGATCAAAGGTTGTTTCATCAGGGGGCGAAATCTTCATTCCAATCAAGATAAGCAAAAATGAGACTAAAATCACCTTTTTCCTGAACCGAATTTTCACCGGTCAACTTTTGGTTGGTTTTCTCGTTGGTTTTGCTATTGGCTTTTTTGTCGCGTCAATTCTAAATTCTCGCCCATCGCGCGTTTGAGAAATGTGTTCAGGTACGCTCTTGGGCCTCTTAGAGGTGATCCGTTGGGATAACTCTATGTTACGCATACGGAAGTTCAAGAGACGGGACAACCTTACACTTAGCAAGATGGATTACGTTAATTTGGTATGAGACGCAAACTAAAAGAGGACGCTACAGAAGCGTCCCATTAATTGTAGGTTCCACTATACATCATAATATTCAACATAAGAGAGGACAGATCTGATGAACGTGAAAAGAGGGTTGATTTTGGCTTTAGCGATCTTGGTTTTGCAAACGAATCTCGTTGAGAGCCAAGTTGTTAGAGACGGATTAGTTAGTTATTGGAGTTTTGATGCTGCAGATGTTAAGGGCGATACCGTTAAGGACCTTGTAGGAGGTAATGATGGAACGATTGTAGGTGCCCCGAAGCATGTCAAAGGCAAAATCGGTGATGCGTTTGAATTTGGAGGGGACCCAGACGTGATTGATGTTGAATCGCCTGCCAACGGTAGGCTGGATTTTGGCGATGACAAAGATTTCTCTATGATGGCATGGATCAAAGTAGACGAACCACCAGTTTTGGGCGGCGCGCAATCTACAATTATTAGTAAGGGAGATGGTGGTGGCAACGCCAGGATTCTTTGGAAAATAGTGACGACTCGAATACAGGTAACAATAGCAAATGAAGGCGGTGGAGGCCCCAAAATCGACTTCAATTCTGTCAGTGATGTTGTAGATGGCAAATGGCATCATGTGATCTTTGTTGCAGACAGATCGGATGCGACTCGCATCTATATTGATGGCAAACTTGATGCTGAGGGAGGGCCCTCTGAAGGCACAGATGTTAGCACAGAATCTCCATTGTTCATTGGCGCATCTGTCCGAATCGGCAAAAACACGCGTAGGTATTTTGAAGGGCTAATTGACGAGGTGGGCATCTATAATCGGGTACTGACAGATAATGAAATCGAACGAAACTTCAAATCACAAGGACTTGCCGTGAGTCCTCAAAAGAAACTTGCTATCACATGGGGAGAGATAAAGGTATCAAGGTGACGTGAGTTTTATAAGAAAAGGTTAAATAAATCATTCCTACCTACAAGTGAGGTGTTGCTCTCTCCTTCAACGCAACCTAACTTTGCTTTGATGCGGTCTTTTTTGTCCATTCTATAATGGCAGACCCGAACATTGCAAAACCAAAGAGCGTAAAAGGCATCTGCCACAGGAGAAAACTCATGTGCGTATGAATGTATGAGTGCGCCTTGAAGATCACAAACCACGATAACGGCGCTAAAATTGAAAACCATATCGTCCAGATTAACGCAATGTTTTGCTGTCGCTTCTCCGCTGTCATCTTTCTGCTACGTAAAAATAGTGGAACGGATATCGCAATAAAAAGAACTATCAGGTAATAATAGCGTATTTTGAATAGGTGGTTCTGGACAAATGTATTTTCCAGAGAAAAATAGTTGTTGAGATCAAAGAAAACACCGTTCATATAGGTAATGACTACACCCAACGGACCCGCGTCAAGACTGGCAGCATATACTGGTGGAAAATCTTCTGCATTTGCATACGTACGCTTACCAAAAGACCAGATCACATGTTCAATCCCATCCACAAACCCACCTTTCACAGCACCGATTTGGATACATAACATGATAAGACTTAAAAAAATCGCTACTCCAGAACCGATCACTGCTGCAAGCGTCCATTTCAAATATTGCTGTCTGTTCCACTTATCCACAACGGCATAATAGATACACGGTGTCATCATCATTATTAGCGTGGTTGTGATGTACTCGTAGCCGTTGATGAAACATTTAATGGACATTGATATGAAAATCAATATGCCGAACCAGAGATACTGTCGATTCGATGGGACTCTGTGGCGTTTTAGGAAGTACAAAACGGCAATCATGGGCAGATAGAATGCCCATGAACACCACCAAAGATTCTTTCCAAAGACTGTCAACCATTGCGAAAGCAGAGCTGAACCTAAGACGAATGTAGCGGTTAACAAGCCAAACTCTTCGTAGAACCAGCTTATAATGAATGTCAACGCGATTGCAGAAAGTAAAGCTGTCAGGACATAGAATAACCTTAATTTCTTTTGAGGCGAAAATGGAATTAGTCTATCCAGTAGACTAAAAATAATGCCTTGACCACCAGGTTGTGAATTGTACGTTGAAAATTTATCAAAGGTGAGATTGTGAAGATAGGCTGTATATTGTGGGGTGCTTTCTGTGGGCGGTATCCACTCCGTATCAGTAATTTTCGCTGTGCCCCACCCATTCAAACCACCTGCCGAGAAGATGCCATCTTGACGTGATTTGACCATTCTTCCCATAACGTGGCTTTCGGTGTCTTTCTGATGATTGTCAAACCAGTTCTGTTCAGCCACGCGCCATAAGTTAGTGTAAAAACCGCAAAATAGGAGTAGGGTTGATACCACCCAAATTCCTATCTTCTTTATATGATCTGGCTGACTGAGATATTTAAGTTGTGAAGTTAGCATGTCGCTGCGTTTATTATTTTCGTAGAGTCTGCTAATCTGATAAAGTTAAGGTAATATGTCATAACTCTTTATCAACTGCGGACTATTTTACCAATTTCTCACCCGACAGTCAACTTTGATTGATTTCTGTTTCCATTCGTGTTACAATAACACAAGTTTGACACAAGAACCTAAAGAAAAATGACATGAGACAGACTAATTTTATTGAGGCACTATCCACAGATGATTTAGATGCTATAAAAGCAGCACCTAAAACGGATGTTCACTCCCATGCGTTCCTCAGCACACGATTAAAAAACCTGGAACATTGGTTAGGATTTCCTCTCACAAAACCGCCTCACAGAATGAGAGGACTCGAAGAAATGATGGAGTACGTCATCACAGTTTTAGCACCTCACCAAAAATCTCGTGAAGGTTTTGAATTTGTTTCTACATCTGGAATAAACGATGCTATACAAGATGGCGTAGTTGGTCTTGAAATGAGTTTTGACATTATGATGACAAGGTTTTATCCAGATGGATTAGCTGGGGTAAAGGCGTTTGTTGAAGGATTAGTTGAGAAATATCGGTCACAAATTAATCTACGACCCGAACTCGGTTTTCCTCGGACGCACGCTGATGATCCAAAATGGATGAAATTGGCACACGAGGCAATAGAATTAGGTGTGTTTAAGTCAATTGATCTTTATAGTCATCAAGAAGCATGCCCGCCAGAAGCGGTAAGGTCCTTATACAAAAAGGCCCGTGCTGCAGGCATGAAACTGAAAGCACACGTAGGAGAATTCGGAGGTGCGGCGGAAGTGCGGCGAACTGTTGAAGTCCTTGACTTAGACGAGGTTCAACACGGTATCGCAGCTGCAGAATCGGTTGAAGTCATGCAATGGCTTTCGGAGAATCAGATCCAATTGAATGTGTGTCCTACAAGCAATGTAATGTTGGGTGGTGTTAAGGAATTATCATCTCACCCTATCCGTATCTTATTTGATAACGGTGTACCTGTGACTATCAATACAGACGATTTGATTATATTCGGACAAAGCGTTTCCGAGGAATATCGGAATCTCTATCAAGCATGTGTTTTCAGTGCTCAAGAACTGGACGATATCCGGCACGCCTCACTTAAGAGTTTCACTCTGGAGTAATATCAAATTAACGGAATTTATTTTTTCGACGGTGGATCAACGCTAAATGCGCTTTTGCCATTTGATGGGTGCGGTTTCCTAACCACGTCGGATCCTAAGCGAAAACTTTATCTTTAGGATATTCCAAGCAATGCAGCATGACACTAAACGCTAACAATGCTTTGGAATAAATCAAATGCGGTTAGGAAACCGCATCTACTGTTTTGGTGCATTGATAAGTTGACATTTATGTGTTTCCAGAGCTATTTTCACAAGCAGTGGCAAGTTCTTTTTCTTAAGAGGAAATAATTTTTATGTGTTTTTGTAATCCGCTAAAAGGAGCAATGTTATGAAACTTATGCCTGAAGAGGTAGAACAATTCAAAAGCGAAGGGTATCTCAAAATAGACAAACGAGTCATTGATGACGAACACCTTGCCGTGCTACGCGAACATTACGATGCGTTGTTTACGGAGAGACGTGGCACAATTGGCAAAGGGTTGCGTAACCTTGCGGTCGTAGGGGAATCGGAAAGTGATGAAGACGCTGATCGTGCAGAAGAGATGTTACAAATCATGGAGATGTGGCGTTTTGATGAGGAATATCGGAAGTTACTCTACCACGCACCGCTATTAGACATTGCAGAGAGTTTAATCGGAGTCAATATCCAGTTATTTCATGACCAGGCGCTTTACAAACCCGCCTATCACGGCGGTGAAGTGCATTGGCATCAGGACAACGCATATTGGCAATGCGCCCCGCCCAATCTTGTGAGCATCTGGATAGCGCTTGATGATGCAGACGAGGCGAACGGTTGTATGAACGTTATTCCCGGCAGTTATTTAGAAGGATTGGCGGCGCACGGACGTGCTGAGTCAGAAAAAGGTAAGTTGCCAGCGTTGTTGCAGGTAGATGCTGATGTCCATCGTGCTGTACCTGTGCCTGTTGAAGCTGGATGTGCGATGGTTCATCACTGCATGACACTCCACCAAACGAATCCGAACCGATCATCCCGAGACCGTCGGGCGATGGTCATCCATTACATGCCATCTGGCACCCGAAATCGCGATGGCGAAGTGATGAAAGACAACCTATTGTTACGCGGCACATTGGCGTAAAATAGATCGTTATAACCCTTTGTGGAATCCCTGATGTGAATCAATGAATCTACCTAAAATTTGACACATTCTTATTGGCATGGAAAATATACTAAAAGGAATTTTTGGGTTATGCGATACGTCTGTCTTACCATTCTGATATTTTTTCTCAGTGTTTGGAAAGGGGTTATTACTGCCGAATTAAGTTCTGCTGCGAAAAAAACACTTGCCACTATAGAATGGGTTGCTATACCAGAAGGCGAATTCATAATGGGCTCCACACCACAGGAAGCAGAAGCCGCGTACAGAGACGCAAAATTACGAAGTTCCCTGCTCGAAAAACACTCCTTTGACGCTGAGGTGCCACAACACAGCGTCTATCTCTCAGCCTACCAAATTTCACGGCACGAAATTACCAACGCACAATACCGAGCTTTCATTGAAGCAACCGGATGCCCACCCCCACGCGGGGCTCAAGGTGAAGAAACCTGGAAAAATGAAAACTTCAATGCCGATACACAGCCTATCGTAGGTGTAACATGGTTTGACGCACAAGCCTTTGCAGAATGGATCGGTGGAAGTTTGCCGACTGAGGCACAATGGGAACGTGCGGCACGCGGCACGGATGGGCGGACATATCCGTGGGGGAGTGAACCGCCAAAGGCACGACACCATGCAAATTTTGCACGCCGCTATAACCGTCCAACACCTATTGGACAATTCCCACACGGTACATCTCCGAACGGTATTGCCGATCTTGCTGGAAACGTCTGGGAATGGTGTCTCGACGAATATAACCCCTCTTTTTACCAGCAAAACAGCGAAGATGTGAGACAAAACCCACTAAACCTCCGTTTCCGCGATGTGTTGCGCGCACGAGTCATTCGTGGTGGGGCATGGAATATGGGTAGTGCGTTTCTACGTTCGAGTTTACGTTTTAAGTCCTATCCACTCGATTCAACACATACGATTGGATTTCGAATAGTGCGTCCGCGCCCAAAAATAGAGAAATAAACTCGTTTTCAGGCTATTTAGTTTTATAGTGAAATCCACAATTACCTGGACATTGGCGAGGTTAGGAAGAAATCAACGGTATGAATGCCGTTTAGGCATTCCCCGCCTCGCTAGCAGGGGGGGGGACACCTGCCTCATCGGTAAAACACAAAACATAAGATTTTCCTTGATTTTTTTTTTACAACATGTTATCATTTATTAAAGTTGATAATAGACTGTATAATTTAGTAAGGGTTCGTGCAGTCTTCACAAATACACAAACTGTAGATGAACCTTTCTATCTAACAAACACCTCATTGGTGTTAAGGAGAAAATAATTATGAAACGTTTGAATCTAATTCTCGCCGTGCTTTTTGCATTGGCAGTTATCTGTTTACTAACCCAAGCTTCGTTCGTAATCGCTGATAATTATGAGACACCCTCCGAAGCGTCGTATTCTATTGATGAAGAGTGGTATCCCTTTATCTATGGTTACACTTGGGTGGGTAACCTCACATATCATCCGGCAACGGCTGACTTCCCGTATGCTTACATTTCAAGTGATCACGAATTCTATTGCCATCACTACTATGAAGACGAAGATTTTGAAATTGAGTACAGACCTCTACTTACCGTTTGGGAGGATCTTGATTTCTATGTAAATCCATCTTATCATACTACTCTGAGTGAATATGATTCGGAAACCCAAGCCATGCCAACAGACTATCTTGATCACGAGGAAACTCTCTGGGTGAACATAACCGACCTACCGGCAGCAGAGACAGGTACAGACTACCAAATGTTCGCGTACACACGCATGCTAGCGACTCCTGATGATATCTCTGACTCTAACTCTACTTTTTGCTCTTGGGGGGACGAAAGCCTCGTTAGGTTTAGGCATACGCGTCCACCACAATGATAAATTAAGGGTTACATGATCTGTCTAAATGCAGGTGCCTCTGTTTATATTTCGCACGTAAAGGGAGGCACCGTTATCAATAGGAAACACGATGCGTAATTTTTTCATTTTCAGCACACTTTTCTTATGTCTTGTTCCTTGCGCTTCTACAAAAATCGTATGGATGTCCAAATGGGAAATCTGTGTCATGGACGATGACGGTAAAAAAGTCCAGAGGTTGACCTATAATAATATCTATGATGGATCTCCACGTTGGACACCTAATGGAAAACACATTGCATTTGAGCGAGAACAGGAAAGGGAAACCAATGAACAAAATCACGATCTGTTTCTTATGAATATAGATGGTACACAGGTGCGGAAACTTACCACCTATACTGGTCTTGATATAAACCCGGACTGGTCCGCCGATAGTGAACACATATCATTTACGAGTACTCGAAGCGGTGAGTGGAATGTACATATAATGAATGTTGAGACGCACGAAGTGCGAGAACTCACACCTAACATGGAGGGGCACTCTGCGGGGCGTGCAACTTGGTCAACTGATGGGAAAAAGATCGCGTATGTCTCAACACGGAGAAACCCCTACCAAGAAACCATCTACATTGTGGATGCGGATGGCACAAACCAACGTCGTTTTACTCGTCCTGTGGCCGCACGCCACTATTCTTTGCGCTGGTCACCTGATCGGAAACAGATTCTATATTGTGAGACAAAACGCAAAAACAATCAGGTGATTTCAAATAAAATCATTATTCGTACCGAGACAGGACATCTGGTACAAGAAATTGAAATGCCTCCACGCGAAACATGGTTCATCAACGCTGCTTGCTGGATGGGAATGCAACATCTTCTCATTGACGCTATAGAAGACGATGGGCGCGGGCAGAGTGATATTTTACGGTATACCATCGCTACCGGTCAGATCATCAACCTCACCAATTCACCGATTGGTAACGACGGGTTCCCAGATTGGATAGATGATGCTGCGCTTGCAATTACACCCGCACACAAACTCGCCGTTTTGTGGGGACTACTTAAGCAAATAGATTAATTCTGAATGTGAGTCAAACGGTTTATTTCAGAGAGAATTTGTAGGTTGACAGCTATTTAATTGGGGAGAAATTATGAATAAATTTATGAAAGCAGCTATGCTCGCGTCCTTTCTTTTTTCTATGACCCAACCAATTCTTGCGGGAACATGGAGAGACGATTTTTCTAATCCGGATACCACGAAGTGGGAGATATTTAACATTTCGGATTGGCAGCAGATTCCCAAGGTGGACACGACTAAGTGGGAGATCGAGGATGGAGAAGTTTACGGAGCACAACGTGAATTTCGTAGGCAGAGTACGTTTTTAACTGGGAAACTGACATGGAAAAATTATGCTGTCTCTTGTCGGGCAAAGTTCGTTGGAGAATGGTTTCCAACAGTTGATTTAGGGTTAGTCCTCCACGTAAGACCTGAGGAACACAAACGTTATATGTTCTCTATGCATTACGATGAACAGAGAGCATCTATTGTGGAATTTTCAGGTAAAATTTTGCTTGATGACCGTATTTTAATTAAAATGAAACCCCACATTTTTCACTTTGATGTAAAGTCAAATAGTTGGTATTCGCTTTCTGCCGCCGTGTTGAACGATGATCAACTCCAATTCAAGATAGAGAATTTAGATGATCCCGATAACAAAGCAACGTTCAATGCAAAAACTAAAGAACCGATAAAAGAAGGCGGATTAGCTGGGTTTTATGTCTCACATGCAGAAGCCGTATTTGATGATCTCGAAATTCGTGGCGATAATATCCCGCGCGGCGGAACAGAAACGTTTCCCGTTGAACCCCGTGGCAAACTCTCTACAACGTGGGCAAAACTTAAAAGCAAATAGGCAACAGAAGTGGTGGCACGAACTGTATAAAGTTTAAGAAAATAGATGGGTAATGTAGCGAGGTTAGGAAACCTTGCCAGCAAGGGAGGTGCACCTGCCGCATGCAGACAGAAAAGGGCCGAATTAATAACTTATAGTGGAATCCATAATTAAGTTTACACATGAAAGACGGCACCCCCCTTTATCCCCCCGCAAGCGAGGGGAAGGGAGACAGGCGCAAAAGTGTGTAAATAATTATGGACTTTACTATAATCTTCATTTAGTTTGTGGCGTATCTCGTTTCAAGAGGGAGGATGGATAGACCTTTAGATTTCACTATAAAAAAATAAGGCAGGTGAAGATGACGAAATAATATCCGTCTATCTTCACCTGCCTTAAAGGTTAATACTTGGACACGTTTACCGATTAAACAGGAAAGAACGGGATGAAATAAGTGCCCAGAGCAGGTCTTCTGTATCATCGCGCCTTGTGGATTTATCAGCAAGATGTGTGGTAGCCACTTTGAGTTCCGCTTCGGTGGGATGACGACTCAAGGTCATGAGATACAACTCCGTGACCAATTCTGCTGGTTGTAACTTTTCCCCTGTCTTCGGTTCAAGTAGCTGGGTAATTGTGCCGTTGCGACTTCTCAGCTTGTCGTTCACATAACCGGAGTTGATGATGTGAAGTGCTTGCGTAAGTGTCGGTTCAAGCAAGGGGTCTAAGTTCCCCAAGAATTCCCTATCGGAACGACCAAAAAGATTAAGAAAACGTGAATTGAACGGGAGCTCTACTTCAACAGAACGGAAACCTGTCGGATACCGTCCATATTTCTCTGATGTTCCCGTAACATCATTTAGCACATCCAGCAACACTTGTGCCATTAGAGGCCGTGGCATGAAACGGGAGAAGAATCTATCGTCTAACTCGTTTGTTTCATTCGGTGTTGCAGAGAGTTGGTAGGTCCGGGAGTTAAGCATCAATTTTATAATATGTTTGGTATCATACCCGCTGCGCACAAACTCTTCCGCTAACGCTTCCAAGAGTCCTTCAACACTTGCTGGTGTAGTCGCGCGCATATCGTCAACGGGGTCAACAATCCCTCTACCGAAATAGTAACTCCACAAACGGTTGACGGTCGCTTTTGCGAAATACGGATTTGAATCGGAAGTAATCCAATCTGCGAGATGATCTATCGCCTTCGCTCTATGCGCTTCTGGAAGCGTTTCGCCACCCAGGAATGTCGGTTGTGCAACCTGTCCCCGATTTCCTTGAACAGATTGGTTAATAACGCGACCCGCTGGGTTGTGATAAACGACCAATTCCTGGTAGATTCCACCACCACGGGTGTTAACCTTGCCCGTGAATGCGGCGAAGTTCCAATAATCATCAGTTGTCCATTCGTCAAAAGGATGTTTGTGACATCGAGCGCAACTGAGACGAATACCGAGAAATACTTGTGCAGTGGTTTCAGCTCTGCCTGAAGGTTGCCGTTCAATCCGATAATAGTTGGTGGGACCGTTTTGATAGGTACTCCCCGTGGCCGTCAATATTTCGTGTACAAACTTATTGTACGGTTTGTTTTCGGCAACGGAATCCTGGATAAATTCGTGGAATAGGACAGCAGCGCGTTCGCCGAATTGTCCATTTCCTAATCGCCGTGGATGCACACGTAACATATCTGCCATTTTTAATGTGCGCAAATGAACCCATTCGGGGGTTTCTATTAGCGTATCAATCAAGCGGGAACGTTTTTCTGGATCTGAATCAGCGAGGAATTTTCTAACCTCATCGGAAGTGGGTAACTTTCCGACAGTATCCAGATAGACCCTTCGCATGAATTCAGAGTCAGAAGAGAGTTCAGAGGGACGCACATTCAATTTTTTAAGTTTTGCCGCAACGAATTCATCAATGAAATTGTTTGTTAGAATTTCCGGGTACGGTTTCTCATCAGCTTCTCTGGGAACGGTAATGAAAGAGGAGGAGACAACTCCTAAGTACCTTGCTAAGATAGCAGTCCCACCCCAACGTTCACTTGTTACCAGTCCAGATTCCGTGACAGCGGCAACCGGTTCATCTTTAGATTCATAAACTGCCTGCTTTGTAACATCTTCCACTGAGCCGTCAGTAAAACGTGCAAGCACCTTTAGCTGGGTTGTTTCACCCACAGCAGTAAACGCAACTTCACTCGGTTCAATTTCAAGTTTTTCCAAGCGTGGTTCGTCGGGAGAGAAAGGCGCACCAGCGGCTATCCATCGAAGAATGGTCTCCGCTTCATCAGAGTTAGCACCAAATCTCACACCCCCCGTATGCGGAATCTGCCCAGTCGGTTTTAGATAAAGGAGACTCTGCTCAGGTTCAAGCAGATTGATACGTCTCCCACGGTTATGATGCACAATCGGTTCATAATCACTTTCAGGGTTCAGAGTCAGCAAGGATAGATTTAAACCGCCTTGTCCACCGAATTTTCCGTGGCAGAGTCCTGCGGAACACCCTTGCTTATCAAGGATAGGTGCGATATCTTTCAGAAAAAGCGGCGCACGTTCTTTTGTTTTGTTATTAAGTTTTACGGTGTCTGTATTTCCCCAACAGGTTGAGGAAGTTAACATGTATGTATATGCAGCAACGGCACATACTATGAGGAGAGGAACTATGCTGTTCCATCTAATGCTTTTCATGTCATATCTCCTTACCTTAAACAAGGAATTCATGTGATGTTGTGATCGCCATCTTGAATGAAGTTAGGTGGTGCTTCGGGCATCCAACATTATAATTTTACACTACTACAAGGTAATTTGTCAACCTTTTCTATTAAAAATATTTCTAAAAGTTACACAAATACCTCGGAAAAAACTTCGTCCATATTTTCAACAAAGAGGAATGCAAGCCCTTCTTGGATATCCTCTGGAATTTCAACAAAATCTTTTTGATTGCCTTGTGGCACAATAACTTTCTTAATACCTGCCTGTTTGGCGGCGAGGATTTTTTCCTTTACGCCCCCGATGGGCAGTACTCTACCTCTTAGCGTCAATTCGCCTGTCATGGCTACTTCTGGGTTAATACCCTGTTTCATAGCGATGGAAGCGAGGGCAATGGCAATTGTGATACCCGCTGAGGGTCCATCTTTTGGAATACTTCCCGCAGGTACATGAATATGAATATCTTCCTGGAGCGCAAGTGTGTCAAATTTTAGGGCAGATGCTTGGGATTTGACATAAGTGAGTGCGGTCTGCGCTGATTCCTGCATCACATCCCCTATCTGTCCAGTGACAAGAAGTTCTCCTTTTCCACTCTGCTTTTGGGAGGCAGTTGCTTCAACAAAGAGAATTTCACCCCCTGCAGGCGTAATAGAGAGCCCGGTAGCAACACCGACATCAGCCGTTCTACCTGCAATTTCGGAATCGAACTTCTGAGGACCGAGATAATTCGGTATTTCCTTGACACCGATCTTGGTGCGGTTAGTCTGCCCTTCTGCTACGCGGCGCGCGGATTTTCGGCACAGCGTGCCAAGTTCGCGCTCCAAATTCCGAACACCCGCCTCGCGTGTATATTCTTTCACCACTTTTCCGATTGCTGCATCGGAGATACTCAATTGTTTCTTCGAAATGCCGTTTTCCTTTAGTTGGCGCGGAATCAGATACTGTTTCGCAATCTGCTTCTTCTCGTTTGAAGTATAGCCGGGTAACTCAATCGTTTCCATTCGATCACGAAGTGGCGGCGGAATTGTGTAAATCTGGTTTGCCGTTGTGATGAACATTATCTGTGACAGATCAAATGGGACATCTAAATAGTTATCAGTAAATGCGTGGTTTTGTTCAGGGTCAAGCACTTCAAGCAGGGCAGCTGCTGGATCACCCCGAAAATCGGAACCGAGTTTGTCTATTTCGTCAAGCATAAAAACAGGATTATTAGATTCTGCATGCCGTATCCCTTTAATAATACGGCCGGGCATTGAACCGATATAGGTCCGGCGATGTCCACGGATTTCGGCTTCGTCGTGCATACCCCCCAGGGAGATACGGGCAAATTTTCTACCAATAGCGCGGGCAATAGATTTACCGAGAGATGTTTTTCCTACCCCTGGTGGACCTACGAAGCAAAAGATAGGTCCCTTCATGTCAGATTTGAGAATCCTCACTGCAAGATGTTCAACAATACGTTCTTTGACTTTCGTTAAATTGTAGTGATCCTCATTGAGTATTTTCATCGCCTTTGTCAGATTAATAGAGTCTTTTGTGTGAACTGACCACGGTAAGTTGAGGAGCCAATCTAAATAATTCCGTGAGACGGTGGATTCCGGAGAATAGGACTGCATTTTGGAAAGACGATTAAGTTCTTTGGTAGCCGCTTTGTGTGCTTTTGGTGGTAAATTGGCATCTTTCAATTGTTGATGCATTTCGTCAACATCAGAAGCTAAATCATCTGACTCACCGAGTTCCGTTTGAATTGCTTTGAGTTGCTCACGGAGAAAGTATTCACGTTGTCCTTTATTGATAACGGCTTGCGCGTTGGACTGAATTTTGCTTTCCAACTCATGCAGGTCGACCTCTCTTGCAAGGATAACAGCAAGTTTATTAAGCCGATCCGGAATAGAGACTGCCTCCAGCACTTGTTGCTTTTCTTGAGGTTTGAGGTCTAAGACAGCGGCAATATAATCGGCTAACCGTCCAGGTTCATCAATGTTTTTGGCCATGATGCCATGTTCTTCTTGATAACGTGAGGAAAGGTGGACAATGCGCTGAAACATTTCATCCGTGCTGCGGACAAGTGCCTCAATTTCTAAATCATCTTCAATGTCTTGTTCAAAATCCTCTTCATCTTCCAAAAGGCGGACACGTGCTTTCAAAAACGGTTCATTGTGTAGGATTTCCTCAATTTGAACCCGTGCGCGACCGTTGGCGAGAAAAAGTACATCTTCATCATCCTTTTTCGCGCGAAGAATATGAATTAAGCTACCGATAGGGCTTAATTCTTCCAGAGTCATATCTTTGACTGCGCGCGGGTCTATATCCAGGCTACGCCCCGAATTAGTTTGGAAAATACAGAGCACCCGCTCACCGTTTAGCATCGCATCATCAACAGCATCCATTACCATCTTTCCTGAAAGCGCAACATGATGCGGCGGAAAAGGTGGCACCGGTGGCATATAAGGAAAGATGACAAGATCATTCACCGGTAGTATGGGTAGTTCCGCTGTTTCTAATATTTCTTCAGAATCTTCATGTTCTGTAATAGATTCGTGTTCGTTTTCCATTGCTATTTTTTCTCCTTTTCATATTTTTCAGGGCATCGCTAACTGCTTCGGATAGTTCGTTATTCAAACGGTTCACTGGGATTTGTGGACGTTGCTAATCCACCCGCGTTCTCCTTCAATGATTACCTCTGTTTTGAGTGCAGCGCACCGTTTCTGATACTCTTGCAAGGTCTCTATGGCAGATTCTTCCAAATTTTTATCAGCATCCTCCGCGGTAGAACCTTTGGCTTTGAGAAGAATTGGCTGAGGAATTGACTTGTCCAATTTATCTACCAAAATCGGAATCAATTCAATAGATTTGAGTGTTCCTTCTACAAACGTCACTTTCGGAATTACTGTGCGCGCATACTGTAATGAATAGGTGTCATAGATGAAGTCTGCAAGGCTATATACAATCGGTTTCCCTTTGTAGAGTTCAATACCGCCGAGTGTATGGAGTTGTTGACACAAAACCAGATCGGCACCAGCATTGATAAGTGCATGCGCAAAGATACGTTGCCGTCCGATACTTGCTTGTTGTGTCGTAGGTTCTACATCCCTTTTCCCCCAATGTAACCAAACGATGACAAGTTCTGCAGCACTGTCTACCTCTTGAACAGCACGGACCATTTGGCTATACGCAGCAGCAGCGACACGGTCTAACGATGCTATATTGAATTCATTCCCGCGCAAATAAGCGAACATGGCAATTTTTTTAGTGTTAACTTCTAACCATGCAGGTGCATTTGCTGCAGCGGGTGACTTTCCCACCCCCATATATTTAACGTTATACCATTCCAAATTGGTTACCGTATCTTCAAGTGCTTCAATTCCAAAATCCAGGATGTGCGGTGTTGCTAATGAAACTGCATCAAACCCTGCATTTGCGAGTGCGCGTGCAAGTCCGGGAGCAGCGCGAAAACGTGGATCTCGACTTGGATCCGGCTCTCCCCTGTCCGAAATACTGGTGTTTAACGATGCTGTGGCAACATCCGCTGCTTGAATAATAGATGCTATCCCCTCAAAAAATGCACCTGCACCCTGCCGTTCAATGAATGGTGTCAAGTTGCTTCCTATTGTTATATCGCCTACGGCAACGATAGAAATCTCTTCGGTGTCCAATTTTGATGTAGGTGCTGCTTTTGGTGTAGGTGCTGCTAATGTAATGCTACACGGTATAAGCAGAAACAGAAAAATGAGAAAATATGTTGTGGTTTTCATGATTCTTTTTTTAGCTGTGTGCCGATCGCTATCAACGTATCGGCAAGCGTTTGTCTGTCTGACTGTCCGGTATTTTGGAGTTTTTGCGTTTCCGTTCGAAGATCATCAATTTGCACCTGAAAGTCGGTTGCAAACTCATTGATAAGCACGGACAACTTCTCAAGGTCGTTTTCACTACGGCTAATAAGTTCGTCAATACGATTATCAACGCGTTGTACAATATTATCCGGTATATTTCCGTATTGCGCTTTAACTGCCGCAATTTCCTTCAACAACCGCGTTTCGACTTCAACAATATTCTGTTGGACAATTTCAAGTTCTTGGGTCAATTTTTCAAGTTTTTCATTATAATCACGGAATTCATCTCCAAAGATACTCTCTCTGAGATAGGTTTCTAAGTTTTGCGGTTTTGCCTGTTGTGATTCTTCTGTCCCTTCAACTACAGGTGGTTGCTGTGTCTCTTTCATTAAATATCTCCTTCGCAAATCTTAGTATTTTACATCATACATCTTATCTGATATAGCTTGAAGTAAACTTACGGACTAAACGCATTATGGATAGTTGTACAAATTCTCTGGCGTTTGGTCCTCTTGTTGAAGGTCTAATAGCACTGTGGCAGCCTCGCTTTGCTTTACAGGTTCATTTTCTACTGTGGTGCGGCTTGCATTAAATTCGCGGAGGATACAGTTGACAATTTCCTCGCTATATGCTTCCGCTGAAACTTGCCTCTGATTTGCCTCCCACGCCATTCGTGCTACTGCTTCAAAGTACTCTGCATGTTTATATGCCTCTAAAACGTCTGTTCCCCGTGAAAAAGTGCCGTGTCCAATCCAGTAAAGGATATGGCGCATTGGTTCGGAGCCATTTTCAAAAAGCCGTAAACTCTCATAAGATAACTCCGGTATTCCCGGTACCCGTTCCTGAACGAATCCTATTCCGCCAGATGCATCATAAATGATTGGTGTTTCCGGTTCGTACCCCTTAAGAAAACTATAAAAACGATCTGGATGACCGTGTTCTGTCCGTGAGATTAGGTTTAGAAACTTCGGTTGTAAGTGGACTAATGCTTGAAATCCGTGTTTTTCAAGTTGCTCAAAAATTAGGAGATAATGGAACATCTCGCTTGTTGGCACACAAGAATGTGTGGCATTCTCTGATTCTGTAGAATTACCTATCTCAGCCTGTGGCTGTGTGCCAAAACGCATTCGATAATGCGTTCCATCCGGCTCTACCTCAATAACCGTGACATTTAGTGCTGGATGTTCTATACCTATCATGTCCAACCGTGAACCTGATTTGGTCAAAAGCACATGTCTACCCGCTAACTCTTTCACGACAATCGCGGCAGGTAATGTGTACCGCGGTGCCTCATCATAAGGGATAAGGCATTTCGCATCTACCGGTTCTGATAGAATCACGCCCATATTACCTGCCGAAGCCCATAAGTAGTCGTGGGTATGTGCATGCGCCCCTACCCATCCCATTTGCCCAATGCATGTGCCTAATTCACTATCAGGTGAAATAGGATGGAGCCCTGGTTGATAACCTCTTGCACACCACTGTCGGTATAGATAACTGTGTGCAGGTGGCGGCTGATAATGTGTGAGATACGGATTAGCTAATGTTAAATCCACTTGTGCCTTTTTACTATATTTTTCTATTCCAAATACTTTATTTTAAAATATACCATGTTTTCTGTGGCTTTGGCAAGTTAAATCGTTGAATTATCAAAAACCCTGTTGTTGATTGCCGGTCGTGCCCCAAAGAAAATTGAGAAAACTAAATGGCCTGCTGTTCTAAAATTGTTGAAATCAGTTCGGTAATTAAGGTATACTAATTATTGGAATAACGATGTGAAGAACTCTTAGATTGATGAAGAGTGATTGATTAAGAGTTAAAATAAACTTTGAACAACTTTTTCTTTCAATGAATGGTTTCTTGCTTCATATTTTTTTGTAGAAGCAAGGAGCAAAGGACATAATTTATTTCAAAAACTTAAGGAGACTTTTATGAAGTTCAAAACATTACAGTTAACCTTTATCTTATTATTAACGGTATCTATAATTTGCGTAGTCTCCCCTTCCGCTGTCTTTGCAGACGCACATGAGTCTGAGGGGGAAATGGCACCTGAAGCCGAAATGGCAGCAGAAAAACCGGGTGTGTCAGGATGGTTTCAAGTTGACGTTGATAGTTTAGGCACCTATTTCTTGGTTGGTGCCAACCATCCGATCGGAGGTGAAGGTGTCTCAATCGCTTCTAATATCTATGTAAATGATCATCTCGGTGAATTTGACCTGGGTGTCTCATTGCCCGCAGTGAAAACGGAAAGTGTATCGCTTGATCTGGTGCCTATGCTCGGTATTGGGTTTGACTACACTGGAGCGGATGGACCCGATGCACTTTTTCCGCAATTCTTTGCTTTTTTGACCGCACCTAACATCTACTTTTTCCATTGGACAATCGGGACAGTTTCTACCATATTTGATGATACTGCTACCAATGAACTTTACAACCGCAGTTTTCTCACCTATTCGCTGAATGATACCATCGCGATAGGTCCCCAAGTTGAATCAGTTTTCGTTTTTGCCGATGAGCTGGATAAACCTCTAAAACTAAATTTTGGAGGACGCATTAACATCGGTTACGGTAAGGCTAATATACTTGGTTTATATATCGGGTATGAAACGAAAAAAGCTGAAGGGGAAACTGGGCTTACTGGTAGAATGAATTTTACCCGTTTCTGGTAGCATAAATTCAATCAGGACTTACGCATTCCCCCTTGATAAGGGGGGCAGGGGGTTAAATTGTCCAATATTTCAGTGTTTTTAGTCTTTTTAACCCCCTAAATCCCCCTTATCAAGGGGACTTTAAGAGAAACTGCGTAAGTCCTGTTCAATAAAGGCGCGGTTACGTGCCGCGCCTGCTTTATTCCACCAGGTAAAGCAGCATCGTCCTGTCTTTTGCGCGCGAATATGACGGTAACGTTTTTACCAGGTGACTTCGTTCGCGTATCCAATTACGCACAGTCATATCTGAATCAAAGACGTTAAAACTCGCTGCGTCTACGATAAACCATAACCTCTTCCCACCTGAATTTTTCCACTCTCTCTCAAAAGCTGCATTGTCTTTTACCAATCTGTCAATGTCAATCGTTTCCATTTCGGGCAAATAATACCGTGCCATTTTAGGTTCTGATAGTACCAATATATCGGTAGGTTTATGCCCTGTCTCAATCATTTCAAATGCCTCTCTCCATTTGGGTCTTCCTCCATTTTCATATCGAAAATAGAGGTAATCTTGAGATAACAACACAACAACAATTAGACAAGGGAGTAACACTTTGAATAAGTTGGATTTGTCTGCGGCTATTGCTTCCCAGATATAGGTGCATGCAGCTGCCGCGAGGATAAAATAAGCGGGGGTTGTCCAAAACAGATAATAGCCTGCTACATTCTGCAACTGAGATGCAATCAATAGAAGCACCAAAGGCACACCAGCGAAACAGAGTAAAAAGCGGGTAGCACGGTCACGCGGATTTACGATAGCGGCAAAAAAAGCAGTAACCGCTATCGGAATGCTGACTCCTTGGACAAGTGTTAGAAGAATGTAGAGCGGACTACGCCCCCATTCATTATGTCCCCATCCAGAAAAAAGGTGTCCGCGAATTTGCGGAAGTGCAAGCATTAGCACAGGTAGAGCAAACGGCAGAAAAAATAGAAGTAGATTTATCCACCGTTTTTTGTTTCGTTCCTCTAACAACCGAAGTATTGCATAGACTGCCAAGGCAGGCACAATCGCTGCTGCCAATAAATGCGACAGGATAAGACAGATACAAAAAAAGAGAGCACATATTGTCAACAGTGTTGAATCGTTTTCAAGGGAGCGGTAGAAAAACCATGCTGTCAACGCCGCAAACAGGAAGGTGAAGATATAGGAACGCGCATTTTGCGACCAAAATAGATGCCAATTTGACAAAGCCACAAACGCCGCAGCGAATAATCCTACTCTACCATCGTATAAGTGCTTTCCTAAACTAAAAACTATCGGAATGGAAATGATTCCTGCGATACAAAAAATAAGACGACTGTTCCACTCACCGCTCCCGTCTATGATAAATAATAACTTTTCACCTAAAAAAACAGAAAACTTCGCTGCGATATAAGGGACCGGATTAATTGGAGAATTGGAAAGAGAAAATTCTTCGGCATCAAGCACCGTGAGCACCTCATCAATCCAGAAACTCCACTGTCCGAGATTCCAAAATCGAAGCAACGCACCGATGCTGACGATACAGGCAAGCAGAATATGCTTATTTTTTAGGCAGTTTTGTGATGAAAATTTCAGCATTTTTGATAGAAACCAATCTCCTCAAAATATGTAATTCACTAACTACTCTGCCGTATTTTTGCCACTTTATGACGCAGGTTCGTATAAGTATAAACTAAAGTTACGCTTATATCAACCTTACATAGCAGATTAAGTAAAGTAGACATAATATTATACAATTGGCACGTATATTGCTTTAACTTGAAGTAGTGCAATTAATAAGCACAGATTCTATCACAAGTTGATGCCAGAATCAAGAGTTAGCAATAACAATACTGGCACAATTCATTATGGCACGGTGTTTGTTCGTGTCGGAATTAAATAAATCTAAGGAGATTTAAATGAAAATTAAAGCGTTTTGGTTACCCCAATTATTGGCAATAGTTTGCATCCTCGCAGTTGGTAGCGTTCCGATGGTTTACGCTGATGGCCACGAAGCGGGTGAAGAGATGGCAATGGAAGAAGAGTCAGGTATTTCCGGTTGGTTCCGGACGGATACAGATAGCCTCGGTACACAGATATGGTTTGGCGCAAGCCATTCTATTGGCGGTATCTCTATAGCAAGTGATATTTATGTTGTGGATACCTTCGGTGAGTTTGATCTCGGTATCGGCATTACGGCTGTTGAGAGTGACGAAATGTCACTCAGCTTTACGCCCATGGTCGGTATCGGATTTGATTATGCCTCAGCGAACGGTCCCTCTTCTCTGATTGCTCCGCAGTTGTTTACAATTCTTGATGCAAGTCCTATCTATTTTGAATCGTGGATCCAGGGCTTTTTCAACTCACCCTTTGACGAAGAGGCTACTGATTCGTTATACACACGTGATTTTATCCTCTATTCACTCAGCGATACAGTTGCAATCGGTCCACAAGTTGAAGCGACAATTAATTTAGGTGACGATGGTGGACTCGGAAGCCTCGTTGTTGGTGGACGCATCAATCTTGGTTACGGTGAAAATAACACGCTCGGTCTCTTTGTCGGTTTTGAAACCCAACTCGATGAAGATTCTGAAGATACAGGACTTACCGGTAGAATGACTTTCATGCGAACTTGGTAAGAAACATGTTTGTGAGGACGGCAAATTTGCTGTCCTTTGCCTATAGGTTAAAATCATCGCGAATCAGAAAAAGTATTTGATTCGCGATGAATCCAATATATCACAAACGGATGTAACCTTAAGTTCTTGGAAGTTTTAAGTAGAAGCAGTTTATTGAAATATAGGAGATCTTTTCAATGAAAAAAAAGATTATCATAACAATTCTTGCATTCACCTTCCTGCTGAGTCTCAACGCTTTTGCCCTGAATGGTTTGACAGATAGCGATGGAACTCTTGAAAAGGTTGATGATGCAAAATATATGGCAGATACACTGTGGGTGTTAGTCGCTGCGTTTCTCGTATTCTTTATGCAGGCTGGCTTTGCTATGGTGGAGTCTGGTTTTACTCGTGCTAAGAACGCTGTCAACATTCTCATGAAGAACCTGATGGACTTTTCAATGGGTTCAATAGCATATTGGGCAATCGGTTTTGCTATTATGTTCGGTGCAGGTAATGCGTTTATGGGAACAAGCGGGTGGTTTGTACCGTCTGAGACACTTGAGGCAGGTGCAGCAACCGATACCAGTATTTTCAGTGCATTAGAATGGAGTTCTGTTCCGACTTATGCAGCGTGGCTTTTCCAACTCGTATTTGCTGCAACCGCAGCGACAATTGTTTCCGGTGCAATGGCAGAACGGACACAGTTCAAAAGTTATCTAATTTATAGTGTTTTTATCACAGGTATTATCTATCCGATTGTTGGTCACTGGATTTGGGGTGGTGGCTGGTTAGACGGTGGGTTAGTAGAATGGTTAGACGTAAACGACTTTGCTGGTTCAACAGTTGTTCATTCCACAGGGGGTTGGCTTGCATTGACAGGTGCCATTGTCTTAGGGCCGCGTCTTGGAAAGTATGATAGTGAAGGCAAACCGAGACCGATTGCTGGCCACAATTTACCCCTTGCTGCTCTTGGTGTGTTTATTTTATGGTTGGGTTGGTTTGGATTTAACCCGGGTAGCGAAATGGGTGCTAGTTCCGCAACTATTGCGGGAATTGCTGTAACGACGAACCTTGCGGCAGCTGCTGGTGCTATTACAGCCATGATTACAGCGTGGATATTCCTCGGCAAACCTGATGCTGGTATGTCTCTCAACGGTGCACTTGCGGGGTTAGTCACAATTACTGCTGGTTGCGCTTCCGTTGAGCCTTATGCCGCTGCTATTATGGGGGCACTCGGTGGTATCGTAGTTGTTCTCAGCGTGCTATTGCTTGAACGTTTTCGCATTGATGATCCAGTTGGTGCTATCTCTGTTCACGGGACGTGTGGTGCGTTAGGGACTCTTCTTGTTGGGTTCTTCGATTCGTCAAGCGGCGTTTTCGCTGGTGGTGGATTTACCCTCCTCTGGGCGCAGTTTATAGGTGTCGTTGCTGTTCTCGTATGGTGTCTCGTTACAGGCTTTATTCTCTTCTATGCAATCAAAGCAGCTACAGGCTTGCGGGTTACGCAAGAGGAAGAACAAGCAGGGCTTGACTACGAAGAACACGGGGCAAGTGCTTATCCAGACTTCAACGTCTCATCCATACGTTAAACATGTTTTCAGAAACCCTCAATTGAAAGATTGAGGTACAAACCGAATAAGGTTCGCCCACAGGAAGTTTCACTTTTATCCCTGAGTTTTACTTCTTGCCTTATGGGCGTTCCTCATTTGCTGTTTGGACGGCGTTATTTGTTTTGCCATTGATGTAATCCCTTGAAACCTTTGTGATATTTTGGTAGAATGCTAAATCAAACTTGTAGAGTTGTAGGTTTCTTTTAGAACGTTAGTAGGTTGGATAATTTTCTTATTTAAATTGAAATTGGAAGGTAGGCAAAGTCGTTTGCCTTTATAGAAAATAACTTAACAAGCATCATCGCTTGTTAATACTAAGGAGGATACAGATGCAACAACGAAGTGCATCACATTTTTTAAAGAAGCGTTTTAATTACTCACTAATTGGAGCGCTGATACTAATTTTACTGATATCTGGTGTACCAAGCTTAATTCTGACACATGATGTGTTTGCAGACCAACATGAGACAGCCGAAGTGGCGGCAGAAGAAGAGGTAGCAAAACTTGATTCGGGTGACACCGCATGGATGCTTATTGCAACTGCTCTCGTGCTATTTATGACGATTCCAGGACTCGCCCTCTTCTATGGTGGACTTGTGCGTGTACAGAACGTACTCTCTGTACTCATGCAGTGTTTCGCACTAACAGGGCTTATCACTATTTTATGGATCGTCGTTGGGTATAGCCTCGCCTTTAACACCGCTGGGATGGAGGAAGGAAAAATAACGCTTAACTCTTTTGTTGGAGGACTCGGCACATTTTTTCTGAAAGGAATTGGCGTAGGGACTTTAAGCGGAAGTATACCTGAAACCGTTTTTGTTGTTTTCCAAATGACGTTTGCGATTATTACACCTGCTCTGATTGCTGGTGCATTCGCAGAACGTATGAAGTTTTCAGCAATGTTGCTCTTTTCTGCAATTTGGTCACTAATCGTTTATGCCCCTCTCTGCCACATGGCATGGTCTGGCGATGGTTCACTATTTGGTGATATTATCGGCGCGCTTGATTTTGCTGGTGGAAATGTAGTGCATATTAACGCAGGTATCGCAGCATTAGTAGCCGCAATTTTAGTTGGAAAACGGATCGGATACCAGACAACAGCAATGCCGCCGCACAGTTTGACACTTACTGTCGTAGGCGCATCAATGCTCTGGGTCGGCTGGTTCGGTTTCAATGCTGGCAGTCAACTTGCCGCTGATGGTACCGCTGGTATGGCAATGCTTGTTACACAGGTTTCAACTGCTACTGCTGCTGTCACATGGATGTTTATTGAATGGGCTAAACATGGCAAACCGAGTGTTCTGGGTATTGTCACAGGTGCTGTTGCGGGATTAGTTGCGATTACGCCTGCTTCTGGAACAGTCGGCCCGATTGGCGCACTTGTTATCGGGTTTGCCTCTGGGGCAGTCTGTTTCTGGGGTGCTACCAGTTTGAAATCGAAACTCGGTTATGACGATTCATTGGATGCATTCGGTGTTCACGGCATCGGTGGGATTGTCGGCGCACTGTTGACAGGCGTTTTTTCTGCTACAGTTTTAGGTGGTTCTGAAGATATTATGATAGGAAGCCAGCTTTGGGCACAGTTCCTTAGTATCGTCATTACCATTATTTGGAGTGGTGTGATCTCGTTTATTATTCTTAAGATCGTTGACGCGATAGTTGGATTACGCGTTGAAGAGGACGATGAACGTATGGGTCTTGACCTATCACAGCACAATGAACGCGGTTATAACCTGTAAACAAGGTGTAAAATCCCTAACACAGGGTTATTTAGTGGTTCACTCGGCAAGTTTTTATGTCTTGAAATCTCTAAATACACCCCCCTTTATCCCCCCAATTGGCATGCCACACGGGGAATGCCTAAATGGCATTGGTCCCGTTGATTTGGCGCATGCCATTTTTGCGGGGGGAGGGAGTTTTGGATCTATTCTGTCCGTATGAAAATAAATTAGGTAATTTAGCGAGATTAGGAAATCTCGCCAGCAGCAAGTGTACATCTCTGCTGGCGAGGCGGGGAATGCCTAAAGACGAATGCGCGTCCGGCATTCGCCATGATTCATACCGTTGATTTCTTCCTAACCTCGCCACATTACCCAATTTATTTTTTAATCTTCATTTGGACATACAATAAATGTTTAGCGAGTTAACCACTTAGTAGTAAATTGACATACTCCCCAAGCTAAAGCATGGGGATTCTTAGCTCTTATATTAGCAGCTTTGCTGCCAAATGGCTTTTCCTGCTTGCCCATGTGCCCTTTCCTGAACAGCATTAGGTCTTATTTGGACTCCACAGGCGTAACTTTCGGTGTGCCCCACCGTAGATGATTTTAGCGAATGTGGCAGGGGTGTTGAGTGAACAACTCAATTAGGTTTTCTCTACCACATTCTAATGTTTAATGTGATTTCGCACCAGCATCACACACCTTCTCACGGGTGGGGGATAGGACCCACATTGAGTTTTATGTGGGGTGAGAATCCTATCCTAAGATGCTGAATATATGATATCACAAAATATTTCTAAAGTCAAATCTTTTTTGACTAACAAACACCTTAGCCGAGGACATCCCCAAGCTAAAGCATGGGGTTTCGTCGGTTGTTTGATAAAAACTCTTTCCTTAGCGGATTACCTAATGTTACAGAATTCTCGATCCGCGTTATTCGCGCCAATCCGAGATTCAGACAACTCTTTTGAAAATAATCAGGACTTACGCATTCCCCCTTGATAAGGGGGGCAGGGGGGTTAAATAGTCCAGTATTTCACTGTTTTTCGTCTTTTTAACCCCCTAAATCCCCCTTATATGAAGATTAAAAAATAAATTGGGTAATTTAGCGAGGTTAGGAAACCTCGCCAGCATAGGTGGAAACCTTCCTTGTGCGGACGGAAAATTACCCGATTAAAAAATTAATCTTCATTCAAGGGGGGCAGGGGGGTTAAATAGTCCAGTATTTCACTGTTTTTCGTCTTTTTAACCCCCTAAATCCCCCTTATCAAGGGGGACTTTAAGAGAAAATGCGTAAGTCCTGATAATTATACATCACATTATTAATTTCACTTGCTAAAAAAAGTGAAAC
>PYJA01000074.1 GCA_003635185.1 Candidatus Poribacteria bacterium
TACTTTATTACAGGACTTACGCATTCCCCCTTGATAAGGGGGGTTAGGGGGTTAAAAAGGCGTTATTTAACGATATTTCAGTGATTTATCTCCCCACACGCTATCGCTATGGGGGCCCGCCCCCTAAATCCCCCTTATCAGTGGGACTTTAAGAGAAACTGCGTAAGTCCTGTTTATTAATTAGAAATGGTATTATCACTCAAGTTGTCCGTAATAAATTTGATGGCAACTTGGATCTATCATTTTTTCTGATTATCTGACTGTTCTGGTTCTGACTCTATTAAAGCCTGATAAGTCAACTTCCTGAATTCCCCTTGAAAAGGATAACGGTTATTCATCAGCTGCGTCATCAGAATGCCGATGAGTTCTTTTTCTGGGTCAATCCAAAAGGTTGTAGCGGCTGCACCGCCCCAACTGTATGCCCCTGTAGACCTTTTATTTTTATCACCATCCTTACGGGTTACAACATGAAATCCGAGTCCGAAAGCACCATCTTTGCCGTATTGATGATGTGGATAGCGCATGAGTTCAACAGTTTCGGTCTTTAAAATGCGGACACCCTCCAATTCACCACCGTTAAGTAACATCTGACAGAAACGGAGAAAATCCGCAGCAGTAGAAACAAGTCCACCGCCGCCAGAAGGGAAAAAAGTGACATCATCGTTTGCAAGCGGTGCGTTTCTCGCAAGTTTAAGTCCACCTTCTTCTGTAGGTCTATACAACGCTGCAAATCGCTCTACTTTTTCCTTTGGTACCGAAAATGCTGTATCTACCATGCTGAGTGGTTTGAAAATCTTTGTCTGTAAGAATTCCTCAAACGGCATTTCCGAAACGACTTCCACAAGATAACCGAGAACATCCGTAGAAACACCGTAGGTCCATCTTGCTCCGGGTTCGTGAACGAGCGGGATATCGCCCAGTTTTTCTGTCATCTCTGCTAAACCGGAACCACGTTTAAATATTTTCAACTCACCATAGAGTTTATCAACAGGTTTGTCACCCCACCCGTAAGTTAAGCCGGAAGTATGGGTTAAGAGATGTTTTACTGTCATCTTATTTTTAGCGTCATGAGTTTCAGTCTGTTCTTTGTTGAATACCTGCATGTCTTTAAAAGCGGGTATATACATTTCAACAGGATCATCAAGTTTCAATTGCCCTTCATCGTAGAGGACCATCACCGCAACGCTGGTAATCGGTTTTGACATTGAGTAGATGCGAAATATTGTATCCGCTTCAACCGGTTTTTTATTGTCAACATCTTGCATGCCGATGGTTTCAAAATGTGCAATCTTCCCTTTCCTCGCGATGACAGTAAGGAATCCTGGGAGTTGTCCTTTGTCGACGTACGCCTGCAGCGTCGGTGCGATTTCTTTAAGCTGTTCAGTAGAAACACCAACATCCTCTGGCTCAGCTATCGGAAGTCCTTGTCCGAATGCGAGTGCAGTGGTCCAAAATAGCAGTAAAAGTAAGCAAGTTAATCGTTTCAATCTATTCTCCTTTTTATTTAGGTTGTCATATAAACATATCAACATTGGTGGAAAGCGCGCCAATCAATGGAATATCGTTAATTATAGTTTTCAAATTAGGTCTGTTTTTGTCTCTGATTACGTTATTACTCTGAGTCAATCAAAGCCTGATAAGTAAGCTTCCTGAATTCTCCTTGAAAAGGATAACGGTTATTCATCAGCTGCGTCATCAGAATGCCGATGAGTTCTCTTTCAGGGTCAACCCAAAAGTTCGTTGCAGCTAAACCACCCCCACTGAATGATCCAGATGACCGTCCATTTTTCCCATAATTCTTACGTGTAACAACATGGAATCCAAAGCCATAAGCCCATCCCTCTCTGTGATATTGTTGATGTGGATAATGCATCAGTTCAACGGTCTCGGTCTTTAAAATGCGCACACCATCTAATTCACCACCGTTAAGTAACATCTGACAAAAACGGAGGTAATCCACAGCAGTAGAAACAAGTCCACCACCACCAGAAGGAAAGAAAGTGGCGTTATCGGTTGCAAGAGGCGGTTTTCCGACAAACTTTAGTCCCCCTGCTTCGGTAGCTCTATATATAGCCGCAAATCGTTCTACTTCTGTTTGTGGCACCGAAAACCCAGTATCTACCATGCCGAGTGGTTTGAAAATCTTCGTCTGTAAAAATTCTTCAAACGGCATTTCAGAGACAACCTCTACAAGATAACCGAGAACATCCGTAGAAACACCGTATTTCCATCTTTTGCCGGGTTCGAAAACAAGCGGGATTTTGCTAAGTTTCTCTACCTTTTCTGCCAACGTTGAATCACGTTCAAATACTTTCAATTTGGCGTAAAGTTTATCAACGGGTCTGTCGCCCCACCCGTAAGTCAAACCGGAAGTATGTGTGAGTAGATGCTTGATTGTCATCTTATTTTTTGCGGTATGGGTTTTAGTCTGTTCATTGTTAAAGACTTTCATGTCTTTGAATGCGGGAATATAGTTTTCAACAGGGTCATCAAGTTTCAAATGCCCTTCATCGTAAAGGACCATCACAGCAACAGTGGTAATTGGTTTTGACATTGAATAGATACGGAAGATTGTATCTGGTTCAACCGGTTTTTTATTCTCAATATCCTGCATACCGATGGTCTCAAAATGTGCGATTTTCCCTTTCCTCGCGATGACAGTAAGGAATCCGGGTGTTTGTCCTTTGTCGACGTATCCCTGTAGAACAGGTGCAATTTTTTCAAGATGTTTAGCAGAAACACCAACATCCTCTGGCACCGCCATCGGAAGACCGTGTTCTGGCACATCTGTAGCGGCTCCGTAGACGAGTATGCTGACGCACAAAAGTGATAATATCGTATACTTTAATGGCCTCAAATTTGGTTTCCTTTGTAGTTTACGGGACCTGTTTGATATAGCCCCAACGTGTCGTTAATTTTGATTGTGGGGTAACGCTAAGAATTTGGGCTAAGCCGATATCCTTAGCCTCTTTAATTTCATCTTCACTTCGTGTGATGTTGGAGATACGTATCTCTTCTATGATACCTATTAATCCGTTCACATTGTCAATATTCGGCACACCGATGGTAATCGGATCGTTGCTCTGAAACGTAACCGCATTGGCTTTCTCTGTCTCTAATTGACCATCAACGTAGAGACGTCCCATATCCCCATCAAACGTAAAAGCAAGATGATGCCATGTGTTGTCTGTGATTTGCGTTGTGCCATTCATGTTGAAGGCACATCCTCCATTTGCACCGATCTGCGCATGCAGGACCTGCTCATTATTATGCACCCATATACCGTAGTTCCGATTGGTGCATCCCGTCTGCTGTTTGCAGACAATTCCCTGCCATTTACCATCATGCCCTGTTACCTTGACCAGCACTTCAATCGTGAGTGTTTCCAACTCCAAATTTTTCGTAGAATCTACGACAACATAACCGCTGCCATCGCCAGGGAATTCTAACCCTGTGCCAGACTTCGCTTTTACCCATTTGAGGCTACCGGTTATTTTACCATCATGTCCATTGCCAGAAGCGTCTCGGACCGTCTTTCCATTTCCTTCTTCAAAGAGCCACACGGCAACGGTGTGTTTATCAACTGCTGCGTGTGTGGACATAACACTGAGTATCACTAAGACCATAGTTATGACTAAGATAAGGGATAATTTTGAATAGATATGTTGCACTTTCATATCCTCCTTTATTCCGATTAATATCAATTGCAAAACATTATTAGTGAACCATACAACAGATTGTGGTTATATTATCAAAATAGAGATTTTAAGTCAATAATTTGATTGCTGTAGGGTGTGTAAAGTTTTGTCACCCTTTTTGTCAGAATCTCGGATTACGCGGAGGACACGGAGGACGCGGAAGGCGTTGCTTTCTGGGGCAACAATATTTTCAAAGCATTAGCATATATGAGAATTGGGATAAAAGTAAACCTTTCCGCGTTCTCCGTGCTTTCCGCGATTCTGACAAAAAGGGTGATAAAATATTTATACACCATAGGTGTCAATTTAGGGATTTTCTAAACATGGGAACCCTCTTCAGTCCCGTAGGGACGATATGTTTATAGAAAAACGTTGAACAACTCCTCTTTAGTCCCGTGAATCAACGCCAAATACGCGCATGGTATTTGTCGGGGACGATATGTAGAAAATACGTCGTTTGGGGTACACATATCGTCCCTACGGGACTAAAGACATATACATCCCATATCTATAAACATATCGTCCCTACGGGACTGAAGACATTACGACAATGGATTTGCCCCTTAAATTGACGCTTATGGTGACAAAATATTTACACACCACTTAATGTTGCATAAATCATAGAAATTCTATATAATTCTATAGGTAAAAAATATATGCTAATGTATGAATTATAGGGAGTTTTAGTTTGGATGCAAAACAGATATGTTTGTTAATCAACGATGAGATACCGAAGGAGAAATTATTTTCATCAGAAAAACGGGAGGTTCACCCCGATTGTAATACATCATGGCGAATTTCACCGGAACCGTTTTGGATTTCACAAGAGGACTTGAATTGGTTTGAGGAACTCGGTCCTCATCTACTAAGTTTTTATCGCGCTTGCAACTTGCTCTATTCCCAAAGTGCGAGAGGGATTCAACCCGCTTGGGTAGCAGAATATTTAGATATTGGTAAACCTGAGAGTGTCATCCAGCAGGGACGGATGAACCGCTTCAAAAGCCAACTGCCTGGTGTCATACGCCCTGATATTTTACCAACTACGGACAACAGCAAAGTAATAACAGAACTTGATTCTATCCCTGGTTTCATCGGTGCGACAAGTTGCTTGGCGAGGTTGTATGCGAAACTTGGCTATCCCATCATCGGCGGTAAAGATGGCATGGTGAATTCCTATGCGGAGATGATCCGCGCTTTAGCAAAAAAAGATGATCCTACACTTGCGATTGTGGTTTCAGACGAATCTGAAGATTATAGACCGGAAATGGCGTGGCTTGCTAATGCACTTTGTGATGCTGGACTCAGAACTGCCGCCGTTAAACCTCACGAGATTTTCTTTACCGAAGATGGGCTATTTGTTCAAAATGCAGATGGTAAGATGGCGGTTGATGTCGTTTACCGCTTCTATGAGTTATTTGATCTTCCGAACATCCCGAAAGCAGAGTTAATCTTCTATAGTGCAAAGAAGCGCACCGTTGTGATGACACCTCCTCCGAAAGCCTATTTAGAAGAGAAATTGTGTCTCGCGCTTTTCCACCATCCCTCACTCCAAACTTTTTGGCAACGTCAACTTGGTAAAAAAACCTATCCGTTTCTACAAGAAGCGATTCCACAGACGTGGATACTTGACCCGCGCCCTTTACCGCCGCATGCTATTATCCCAAACTTGGAAATAGAGAATATGCCTGTAACGGACTGGCGACAACTCAGTACTGTAACACAACGTCAACGGGAATTAGTCATCAAACCTTCGGGGTTTTCAGAACTCGCCTGGGGTAGCCGCGGTGTCAAAATCGGGCATGATCTGCCAACAGAGGAGTGGGAAGCTGCAATTGAAAATGGTCTTGCGTCTTTTGAGAAAACACCGCACGTACTACAGCAATTCCACACCGCCCAACGTGTACGAATGCAATACTACGATTTTGAAACTGCGGATATGCAAGAGCTGCCCTCCCGTCCACTTCTGCGTCCGTACTATTTTGTTGTAGGTGGGACTGTCAAACTCGGTGGAATTCAGGCAGCTGTCTGTCCTGCCGATAAGAAGATATTACACGGGATGGTGGATTCTATTATTGTGCCATGTGCGCAAAGAGAATAACCAATAGGACAAACTGAAACAGAGATGCAAAACACAATCTTATCATTTTTGTTGAGCAATAAGACTGGGTGTCACAGTTCATCCATAGAGACTTCTACAACAACATCATTTTCATCTGCGATAAAGTATCGGTAATCCGGAAACTTTTCTGCGAGTTTTCGGTTTTCGTCTTTTCTGTCTTTGGCGTAGATGTGCGGTTTGGCAAAAGGAGCGTTAAATGGATAATGTACCCAAAACGCATGTCCTTTCACAAAGACGAGTGCTTTTTCGATATTGTTTTTTTCAAGATATTTCTGAATTGTCACGTCTTGCCCGTAATTGCGGTATACTTCGGCAGTTGCGGGAATATTGAAAAGTATCGCAAACAGAAAAAGTCCTGTGAGTATAAAACAGATTGCACTTCGCGCGTGTGCATAAGAAGGTGTTTTTGGCCAAGCTGCCAAAAGTTGCGTGCTTGTAGCAATTCCCTTGCTTGTTAATAGAATGGCTGCGGGTAACGTTTCATACACAAACCTGGGGCCCAGGTGAAACTCGTTGAAAAAATAGAAAACGTGCCCTACGAACAAAGAGCTCAACCACCCGACAAGCATCCAATCCCACGTCTCTTTTTTCCCGAATGCGAGATAGAGTGCCACAAAGAAAAGTGATGGGACTGGCCACTCAAATAGATAATAGTTAAGTCCATTCAGGTTGCCGATTAGGTATTTCACGCCCTGGATAATTGTGTGTGGTTTTTCCATCCAAGGGTCTTGATGAAAACCTGGAAGATGTTCTTTACCGTGTGAAGCGATATATCCGAAAAGGAGTGGGTGCCCCGTTGTTGCGGCGTTGTATGCAAGGAATGCCAACCCAGCGGCAATAAGAGGAATAGCACCGATAAGGATGTGCCGAATCGACAACTGTTTCCGCATCACAATTGCCGCAATTCCGAGATAGACACAAAACCATGCTGTTGTATAGGGGCGACATAGCAGTGCGATCCCTAAAGCCGTTCCGCAGACCATTGCTGACAAGAGTGGGTGTTTCTTTTTAACCATCCACACGAAACTTAGAAAAGCTATCGTGATGAAAAAGAGGGTTGAGGTATGTGCCAGGAACTCTGAGGACATGAAAAGAAAAAAACTGCTTGTGCAAGCCAACAGCGCAGAAAGTTTTGCGGTCCTATTCCCATAAAGTTCGTTAGCAATCAGATAAATGCCTACAATTGTGAGTGCACCAAGTATCGGATTTACAAGCCAAGGCACCCGCAGCAGCACGCCTAATGCGAGGACTGCAGGGAACCCGGGTGGGAACTGTGTATACCATTTATCGGATAAGATGATATGGAGGTTTTCAAAGAATTGCGGTTCGGGTGGTATCTCTGCAGAAAGCATGCCGTGTGCAAACAGGCGTGCTTGAAACATGTACAGGCAGCCATCAAATGTGCCGGGCACGCCATCAAAAATATGCCATGATATGATGCTGCATATTAGAACGGAGCCGGTAACCACTCCGATGATAAAAAGGTATGAAGGAATGTTATGTATCCATTGGAAAATCCACGAACCGATTGTCCGAATAAATGCGGGGTATCTGCTAAGTAATCCTCGGAAACATAAAGCCATCCCAACACTATAAATAATCAGGCTGTATACATCGGAACGCCCTCGGACATCATTGAGTCGCGCGGTGTTCAAGTGTGTATGCAGTGGCAGGACACAGATAAAAAGCAAAATAGAGAAAACAGCATATTGAAATCGCCGCTGTTGCAATGCTGTAAAGTTAGGGAGTATCAAAAGAAGTGTGTAGAGTAGAAGCCCGACCGCAATTACATTCACACACCAAATCGGTAAAGGAATTAACAAGTGCGAAGATTGTTGCTGTGAAATGATCAGTTTATCATCAAAAATATAGAGGTTATTTTTAACCCAATACCCAATCAACAGAAAACAGAGTCCACCGAACAGATAACCCACTGTGCGGTACACTTGAATGCGGGTTGACTTCATATAGTAATTACCTCCACGGAGACAATTTATTTGCAGTATGGGGATTTAGAAAAACGGAGAGTGTTCTATCTGGAGGATGATCTCTTGATCGCCTTTTTGTAAAATCACCTGTTTTGCTTCTATCCCTTTTACCATCTGTTCACCAATCCGATCGTTTACCCGGACGACGTGTAGTTGTCCTGATTGTCGTTCAACAATATATGCTTTTGTGTGTTGTGTGGTATTTGTTGCGATCGCAGTGCCGATCAACACATATTTCGGTTGTGGTGTCTCTGGTTGCCACCCCAAAGGTCTAAAGATGTTATTGTCAATGATAGCCTGATAAAACGCGTCGCTGTTGGCATTTTTGCGTTCTACCTGTTTGTTTTGATGTACTTCGGTGTTCTGTTGGGTATTCATGACTTTATTTTTATCCGTCGAGGGTTGATAACTTCTATTTTTTCTCCCATATAAATAACCCCCGATGGTTATGATGCTCACTATGATAATACTTCCTATGATAAAATTTCTTACGGACATAATTTTGTATAGTATTATTTTCTGTTATTTCTGCTTTCGTCTGTGTCCTCCGGTTCTGTCGCGAGATATTTCTCATCAGTTTTGATATCCGGTGGATAATGAATTTCCCAGATTTTGACATCTGCGTTAACAGCTGCGTCTACGGGGTAAACAGGAACAAATGCCGTGCTATGTGCCTGCCGAAAGTAAAGCTTCACTGCAAGACTGTTCCAACCGACAGGTAGTAGATACTGAGCTCCTTGAATCTGTTTTTTGGCATCAAAGTAGAGCAGGATACCACCATTTTCTAAATCTATAGGAATCATTTGTCCTGCTGCCTCGGGTTGCAAGTCTATTTCCCGCTCTACCGTAGTGTTGTCTCTAAACTGTGCTGTTATCTTGCGTTTTTCAGACGTTGGTGCTGAAATATCAATGAATGCAAGAGGTGCTTCCTGCAGTGTCAGTCTTTCGGTTTCTTCTGTGGGATTGTTCGATTGTTCAAACTCATGGAATCTGAACTGTCTATCGTCTGTCGCGTTGCTGCCAATAAATGACAAGTCAGAAGCACGGGATGTGATCTCCCAATTTGCAAAAAATAGGTGTGTTGCGTTGTGCGTTTTGAGAAAAGAGAGCGCCTCCACCTCCGACTGTGCGGAGAAGACGTGTCGGCAATAGAGATGCACCCAATGCTGCAGATAGTGATCTGTATCAATGATGTTCTTTGCCCCACTAAAGACGTTGAGTTGGATACCGTACTCCCAAGTAGTTCCGACAACTGCGTTTTGTGTATTTTCTTTTAGCCATTGAAAAGCTTGTTTCAGGTCGCCATCACCGGGGACAGCTGATCGTAGTTTCGTGGCAGCGATAGCGTAGTTTGCATGCCCACCCAGAGGTGCCCAAAATAGAATTGAGAGGAGTAAGAACGTGGTAATGCCTGTAGATATCCATTGATGTGAGGACTGCACCAACGTCACAGGGATCTTCTGAATAAGTTTTTTTAGCAATGGAACAAAGAATTCCCATAATAGCCATGCGGTGCCATAGGCAAGCGGTACACCGATAAACAGATCATACCTGTGTCCGGTGCGCGAGAGACTTACCCATAGGAGAAACCAGACAATAACAGCTAACATCACAATTTCATTTTTATCTTTTTCTTTCACAGTGCGTTTTAGACAGGTGAGTCCTAACGCGACACATGTTAGACCGATCGATGCGAAAAATAATCTATCACACCAAACATTGCCTATCCAACTATTGGTAATTTCTCTAAAAAAGGTTGTTAGGAAAAAGAAAATAAGCGGAATATCTACAGAAAGCCTTGTGGGCGTTTTCAGGGTGCGACTACCCAGTACTAAACCGAGGCTTCCTAACGCAAAGATAATACCGTAGCGCGCCTGCCAGAATCCCAAATTAGGATCATTTAACTCTCCAATCGTTTGCATCAATCGACTCTCGCGAAACACGAAGGCGGTCATCTCATAGGTGGGGGATTGCAGTAAAATATAGCAGAGCCCCGCGGCAATGCTGAAACCTGTTAGTCCCAGAGCAAGTTTTCGGGCATGGGGACGGAGAGACTCAACGTAAGTTAGCAGTCCATATCTTATGCCTCGTAGTGCAAGCAACGCCAACGGCGGCGAGAGCATAATGGCTGTAATATGTTTCGAAAACCCGTAACCGCTCCGATAGGCAGGACTGATAAGAAAAAGACCCGGCACGAACATTAGCACCCAGAGGAGGTATTCCTTCATATCTGCCTCGGTCTCAGTCGTACAGAATTTCCAGCACTCTGCGGCAATGATTATCAGAACGAAAACACCGAAAGTCTCCCAGCTAAGTCCGCCCAAGAAAACGATGAACCCAGATACAGCCGTGGCAATGTACCTGCGTTTCCCCGGGGTCATCTGCTCTTTCCACAGGTAACTGGTGATACTCAAAACAGCAAGCATCCAGCAAAAAGCGTCCCTATCACTAAAACCAACAGTACTCCGCGCAATACTGCCTGGCAACGTTGCAAGCAGTACTCCCACACTCGCGGCGAAGAAGAGACCGTAAGCACGGGTAAGAAACAGCAATAGCACACAAAGCCCCAGGGTCCAACAGACAGGCGGCGCATAGAGTTGAATGTGATAAAGTGTGAGTTTTGGAGAAATCCAACCGACCGCTTTGTGTGTATACGCAATTGCGTAAGAAAAAAAGGAGAGCAGTTGCCGATTATCTCTACCGAGAGGAAGCCATCGATGCATATCGCGCGCAGGGAGGTAACCTTTATCGGAGATGGTGAGGGCCTGCCAACGGTAAAGATACGGGTCCACACCCGTGAACTGCTCATCCGGTATCTGATCCGCCCCCTGAATCCGAATCCAGAAAGCAAGAAACAGGACTATAATGAGAACCACGCTCGTTAGAATTTTTGGTAAATATTTATGAAGAACTTCCATGTCTAAGATTTATTTGACGTGTGCCTCGCTTTGAACGTTGTTTTAGAGTAAACGGAAAGCGTATTGCCAACCGAGGACAAGTTTCCACCTGTTTTTAAGTTGCGTGCCAGTGAGATTCTGATAAACAGGCAACATGAACTCAATTGCAAGACGCTGCCCTATTAGTGTGCCTGTCGGCACTATCAAATTACTTGAAATCGCAATGTCAAGTCTATTGAACCCTTGAAAATCAGGGCGGTGGTTTGGACTCCTGTTTATATCCAAATCTGGATGGTTTCCCGTTACACTTCCCTTATGCGAAAACAGTAACCTTGCGCTGAGACTAATCCAATTGTTAACACGCCGCGCCCCCCAAGTTGTGGCAGTGAGGGTGTTCCCGTGCCGATACTCGTTGGCATTGGTATTGAGTGGGAAAACACCGCGCAGCTGACCACCGTAAGACCAATTGCGGTGCGTTCCGAAAAACGTTACACCCGGACGTGCTTCAAAAGAACCGCTTCCCAGTTGCATCGGATAAGGAAGAATACTCCCATCATCTGCCTGCTGTGTAATGGACCCTGTGGGAAACGATACGCCCACATTGCCGAGAAACGTGAAGTTCTGTCTTTTCCATAACGTCAAAAGCGAGTCCAATTTGACATCACTGATGCTTGCGCTGGACATTTCATGTGTGCCTACCGGATGATCGTGGTGTCCTGTTGTGTGCTGATGTGCACCCTCCATCTCCATGTGGCGTTGCTGATAACTTGTCATCCCCATCAACGTGATCTTGTCATGTGGTGCAAACATGACACCAAACAGATGCACTCTCATGTCCATCGCTGTCGGTGCCATCATAAAATCTTTTAGCACATCCGCTGTTTCTACGGTATTCGTGCCAGATTGGAGTCCCTGCATATCCATCGCCATGAACCGATAGGAAAACATCATTTCCCCCGATGTATGCACATGATTACCTATAACACTTATAGGGGCGGGGCAGTCTTGATGTTCTTCCGACGTATCTGCTAAAACGACAACCGCGAAAAGTAGAAAAAGTCCGGTGATAAACGCGCCTTGTTTCAAAAGGTCCTCCTTATGTGTTTTTCAAGTAAGGTTTCAAATCCCAAAGCAGGATAGTGCCATCATCCATCCCACTTGCCAAAAGTGTGCTGTCAGGCGAAAAAATCAACGAAGAAATAAATTCAATCCCTATCTCAAATGTGACAATAGGCGTGTCTCCTTTATGTGTATCCCAGACGAATAGTCTACTTTTCGTCTCATGTGTATATAGACTACATGCCAGATACTGCCCGCAAGTGGATAATGTAAGCGTTTCCACCTTTTTTTCCTCCCAAGGTTCCGGTTCCGGTTTTCGTAAGGACATCACCACTTCACATTGATGAATATCCCATAATCTAATCGTTTCATCAGTATACGCAGTATCCCAAATATAGGCACTGTTTGGAGAAAATGTCTGAAACTCAACATTCTCACTTGTGAATTTATCTATGTGTTCGCGCCGGACGACATCGTAGAGATAGCAGGGACCACAGGTAAGATATGCCCCATTTGGACTAAATGTGAGGTCAGTATCCGATACATCCTCTTCACTAATGTAGGTATCGCGCAGTTTTCCTGTAGTTACATCCCAGATATAAATTTTGTCTGAGTCATCTCGGCAGGCGATCAGATTTGCTGTTGGCGAAAATGATGCAGTGATCGCTTCCGTTTGTATCAGAAACGTTGCTATAGGCATCTCACTATTCAATTCCCAGAGACGTAGGATGTTTTCGTCTCCGGATGTGACAAACAGTTTTCCTTCAGGAGACACTGCTATAGACATATATCGCTCGTTCTGCAATGTCTTCAGGGTGGATTTACCAAGTGGTTTGAAAACATGTGGAGCCCGGTCAGGAAATGCAACATCCCAGCTGAAGATACCAAACCGCCAAAGACACGCAAAAAGCTTTTTTCCATCTAATGAAAAGTTTAGAGAGCTCGGGGGAAGTCCATGCAACTGACTCACACAAATGGAATCTTTTTTACCTACAGTCCACACATGCACTTCAGTCTCGCTTGCAAAAGCCAAACGTTCACCTTTTGAAAAGTCTGGTTGATAGAAACTGGTATCACCCATATGATCAAAAAGTACTCCTCCGCTTTCTGGCTCTCGAACAACGACACTGTTTTTGTTAATAGAAAATGCAGCGGTTCTTAGCGAACCCTCCGGCGAATAAATAACATAGTGTGAAGTATCCGTGTCCTCGATTTCTTGATAGACTTTGTATAAGGACCAGGAAGACGTGTCCGATGAAAGATCATCTGGAACCTTCCAGACACGAATAGGCCCCTTATAATCGCCAACAGCAAGAAACCTATCGCACGGTGAAAAACTGAGAGAAGCAACCTTATTGAATCCGCTGAGTGTCGTGATATGTTTTCCCGTAGTTACATCACAAACTGAAATGCCGTTTTTTCCTAACTGGCCCCCAGTTTTAGATATATTTGCCGGATAACCATCAAAATTATACGGTTCAAGCTCCTTTGTGGGAATTGCAAATGCTAACAAACGACTATCAGACGAGAAAGCGATCGGATCGGTGCCCGCGTAAATATGTTCGCTTTCGATACGTTCAGATGCGCGGCCTTCTTGTTGAAGCACCCAGGTTTCAACGCTATAGTGGAGTCTTGTTTCTCGCTCAAAGAGATTTGCCATTCCTCCAGCAGCGAGACGCTTCCGATCCGGTGAAAAGACAAGTTCGGAAGTGATCTCATTCTTTGCACGTGTAAGTCCTGCTAAGCGTTTCCCACTTTTGACATCCAAAACTTCAATAAGAGGTATGCCAATGCTTGCTGCAATCCACTCACCACAAGCAGAAAAGGTAACGTTAGAGGCAGCGTTTCCCGCCTCCCATAGTGTTAAAAGCTCACACGTATCTATGTCATACCACCACAATCCGAGATCGGTTGCAGCAACAAGAAAGCTCCCGTCTGGAGATAGTGCCATATCTCTCACATATCCCCGTCCAATGCGAGCTAGCAAGTCTTCAGATAGATGCCAAGTGCTACTTTCCGAACCCTCTCTACCATACTGAAGCGGTATTTTACTCATCTGCATATGTAATACTCCTTTATCATCAGGACTTACGCAAATTGAGCAGAAAAAGGAAAAATTGGACTTAAAAAGCCATTATTTCGATATTTTAATGCCTAAATCTCCTTCTTATGAGGGGGACTTTTAAGCCAACTGCGTAAGTCCTTATCATTACATTCTTAAGAGCGTTACCCTTGGTCATTCGCTTTGTTTTGTCCACCTGAGCAGGTCCCATTGCACTTACTACTGTTGGACTTATTACAAATCTTCCAAAGAGTTCGCATCTTCTTCTTTTTCTCATCGGCATTGGGGTCATTAGCAAATTTCAATGGACATTTGCAGTCAGATACTTTACCAGAGTGACTATTGCGACATTTGCCTTTCGGACAAGGGAACTGTTTATTGGCCTTTCCGTTACAAGGCTTCTTCCATGTTCCATCTTCTTGCCGTGTTTGAGCTGGACAGTTGCAGCGTAATAAGCGGAACCCACTCGTATCACAATCACAAGCAGGGGCTTCATCTTCAACTTCAGGTTCATCTTCAGGTTCATCTTCAGGCTCAGGATCGGGTTCAGGATCGGGTTCAGGTGTTGGAGATTCTGGTGGCGTGTCTTCGGTTCCACCGCCTCCGCTACCACCAGAACTTCCACCACCTGCTGCTGCGAGCCATGCCTCCACTTCGCCACCTGTGGCAGTTTCCACATTAAAACCATCAAAAGCAAAAGCATAAACAAAACCAGCACAAACCATCAGGGCTATTAACATTGTGCCTACCAGATTCGGTTGATTCAAAACTTTTTTCAAAAACATCAAATTTCTCCTTTTTTATGCCGCGTGGGCATTTAATTTTGAAATATAGAGACACACATTCAATTATTAAAGGTGTCTCGGATTTCGCGCTTCTTTCAAAGCACGTTCTATATCTCCGTCCACATTGGACAGAGATAAGTTATTAACTACCACATCCACATCCACCTGCGTCCGCATCATCAGTTTGCGGTGTTTTCGGGGATGTTTTGTCTGTTTTGGGTGTACCCGAAGGTTTCACCTGTTGTTCAACTTCGTCACTTTGTGCAGTCTCGGATGCGGGCGTTCCGCAGCATCCGCCAGCAGTTTCACCTTCAACCTTAGCAGCGCCGCAACATCCCGCAGCAGGCGCATCTACTGTTTCCTGCGTTTGGGTCTCTGTAGCAGGTGCGTGCTGCTGCATAAAAATGAAAGCCCCAAAGCCACCGAGAATCACGATGAAGACCGCTATGTCTAAATACAATTTTCGTTTCATGTGTAAACTCCTATCGTTTTTGACACCACCGTGAGGGGTGTCGGTTAGGTTTCCTTATTTCACTGGTTCCAGCCAACAATGCGGTTTGCTTTTTTGGGCTGGACAGGGAATCGGTTGTTTCTCATGGATGGGACATTCAGGTCGGGGTTGCGCTGGGCAGTCGGATGTCCCTTCCAGCGTCGCCAGCGTGAGACTCAATGCGCCGAACAACAACCCGACAATAATGCATGCAATCACAATGAGGAAAAGTCTGCGTTTATAGCTGTGTTTATATTCAAGAGATCCCATGTGAACCTCCTAACAACAGTGGAAAATGCTGTTTCTCACACCCAATTGATGCGTGATCTGCAATCTCCGCTGTTCCCGTTGACGTGGCAATTCTACCACACTTTGTGAAAAATACCAAATTGACAAGCATTGAAGATTCTTCAATGCAACAACAAAAGCCCGCGACGCGGCAAAGCCAGCGTGCAGGCGCGAAAATATCGCAGACTGAGACCTGCGATAACAACTTGTGAAGTCCAAATATTAACAGGTGTAACGAGGGGGGGGGGTAGTTAACTTATAGTTAAAATTCGCCTCAAAAGAATTGCGCGCGCAAAAACCTTGATCGGATGATAGGTATCTGGTGCGTTCATTTCTGGTTGGCAATTTCATTTGTTGACTTCTCATTAGTTAAGGCCCCAAATCCAAAACAAAATACGTGATTCTGAATTCCCTATTATATCATTTGCATGATAGTATACCTTAAATTTCTGCGGATGTCAAGTTTTTTTTTGCAGAAAATTCACAGAAATTTATGATATTTGGACTATTTTTTACAATTATACACGGATTCCTGGGGTTTGTCAAGTTTTTTTTCAAATAATTTAGAATTTTAGCAGAAAATTTGGACTTCGCTCATGTAAAAAGTTTGTGCTTTTAGTTTCGTTGTGCTATAGTATAGTCTATGGATTTTCCAATAGTTTCTTTAATAGATGATGGACGCGCGGAGGAATGGTTGCTAAATCATTTCCATCCGCAAGGGTTACACTGTCCACACTGCGATGCGGGCGTGACGGAGGCACGCAAATTCCGAAAAACAGAAACAAGTCGTTTGCAAGTTTATCGCTGTCGTGTGTGATGGTGTCTATAACTTATGCCGTTGTGAAGACTTTTGAGAATGTTGTCCCTTATACCTTCACCGAGACTATACCATGCCACAACCTCTCTGAGCATCTGCCGTTTGGCGTAAGGGGTACCAGTGGTATTGATAACGGCTACGAGAGGCGTTTTCTCATGGACGTAGTTAACCGTTTCACGCACCCGCTTAAGTTCTGTGTCTATTTTGTTTCCGTAAGTGTGATGTGCTTCGTCTGAGAACACGCCTAAACTTGGTAGACTCGTTATTTTTTGAAGTCGAAGGTTTGCCTCTAATTCTGCTTGTTCCTTCTTTTCCTCATACTCAAACAGGGATTGATTTGCCCACTGCTTTAAGTTTGCTCTCAAACTTATCTTTTCAGTATTCGTGCCGATAACATTAAAAGCACTCCTCGCTTGTACCTGAATCTCTTTGGCACCAGTTTGTGGGTAGGTGATTTTGAGATTGGCGAGAAAATCGCTGTGTAGACCGGATGGTAGAATCTTATCAAAAGGAATATCACTAATCTCACGTAGACTCTCAATAATCGTTGTGCCGGGAGCAAAGACAAGAGCATTTTTCATAAATTTGCCGTCAGGGTAGCGGAGTGCCATCGCGAATTCGGTTGCAATAATAGTGCCGATGAGAACCGTCTTGCCTGTGCCCATCGCAAGCGCAAAGATGTAACTTGCATAAGGCAAGCTTATTGCTTCGTAAACAGGATCAATTCTCTTCTGTTTAAAGAATTCTGGTTTTTCTTTTACTAATTTAATGATGGCATCAACATTCTGAATCAATATCGCTTCGTTTGGAGTGATTGGAATACCGAATGCTTCACAGAAATCGCGTATATCGCCAGTCGTATCATAGTAGTGTTTATAGAGATCAACAATATGCGGGGTTTCCATGACTAATCTGATATACCAATAGAGTTCCAGAGATTGGAATTGCGGTTCACGGAGGTATTTGAGTTGGACGCGATCGCCTGCTTCACCTTCAAATTGGTGGCGTAGTACCTCTCCGATAAGCGGGTAATCTTGGCAGGGGTATCCATCTTTACGCCATTTTAATGTGTCGTCACGTAGTTTTTCATAAAGGTGTTGCATTTAAACATGTTCTCTAAAGGTTGTAGATAAATAACATGTCCATCAAAGGACTATGAATAACTTAATCTAATCCATAAATACGTGCAAGATTATCTCCGAAGATCAATGCTTCAGCGTCATCACCGAGTTCCAAACGTTTTAAGGCGTTAATAACCTGAATGGGTCGGTATTCGGGCAAATTAGAACCGAAAACTATCTGCTCTGGTCCGAGGGTGTCAACAGCAGTCTTTACCTCTGTTGGTACAACCGTGTCTGGATCAGTTCCCCAACG
>PYJA01000075.1 GCA_003635185.1 Candidatus Poribacteria bacterium
GCACAAGTCTCAATGACTATCTGGACTGGCCGGGGATAGCACAAGTGTTCCAATATCGTTACACTTACAAAAATCTAAACACAGGAGAAGAAACGCACAAAGTTCACTATGGATAACAAGTCTGACACCCGCAGCAGCATCTGCTGAACGCTTACTTGAAATACGGCGCGAGCATTGGTCAATAGAGAACAAGTCGCACTGGATGCGGGATACGGTGCTTGGAGAAGATGCCTCTCCTGTCCGATGTGGCGCAATACCACAAGTCATGGCAGCAATGCGTAGGACAGCATTATCGGTAGGACGATTTGCAAGGTGGACGGCTATCTCTGGGACAATCAAATATCTCGCTTCAAAACCTAAACTCGCAGTTAACCTCATAAAATGAAAATTCATAAAACTGAATAACCCTGGGGGATAAGAAAAAGGATTTGACTGTATCTAAAAAATGTGTTATAATAATAAGATTGACTCCGTGTGGGAGGTTATTGACTCCCACACACCGCAATAACGGGAGTTAGAAACCTACAGGAGTCAAATATGCCCTATAAAACACATAAGATTGCATTAACGCCGACATTTAGAGAAAGACGCTGGTTTGCCCAGCAGTGTGGGTATGCACGTTTTGCCTACAATTCTGCATTAGCAGATTTCAAAGCGGGTTTAGTCAAGTTTTAAATTATCACTATCAGAAAGGAAATTATTCATGAAGCACATATATAGTATTCTCGCAGCAATTGTTGTTTTGTTGATAGTTGCTATCATTGGTTGTTCGAGAACAGACAAACAGACTATTGATGACGGAAAAGAGGAATCAGGTACTGAACTTGCGCTTGATGAAACCTACGATCAGACCCGAAACGGCGCACGCCTCATCTTGAATTACGATCCGCAATCAAATTCCTTTAAAGGCACCGTCGAAAATACCACCGACGAAATCTTGAAACAGGTTCGCGTTGAAGTCCATTTGTCCAACGGAAAAGAACTCGGGCCAACAACCCCAGCTGACTTAGCTCCCAATGAAAAAAAGGATGTCGAACTCCCCGCAGAAAGCACAAATTTTGATGGATGGACTGCACATCCCGAAGTCGGAGAGAGTGAACACAGTCATGGAGAAGAACATGGTGAGCATGACTCAGAAAATGGAGGTGAGCATGATCGGGAAGGTGAAAATGAACACAACTAAAGGCCTTTTGGTCTATACTCCCCTATTTGTGTTGATATGGTTGTTCGGGTTTGCAGTCCTTGCATATCCTGAAAAAATACCAGAGAATATCCTGAAAAACGGTGATTTCGACCTCCATCTTGATGGGTGGCACCACTGGACGCACGCAAGTGCCACCGCAATTTTCCTAACAGAAGGTAATAAAGTGAAACCGATTGTTGGTAAAAATGCTGCCAGTATCAAAATTAGTAAAGCAGGCGATGCCCTATGGCACATACAGTTCTATCAGCAACCCTTTACGCTTGAGAAAGGGACTACCTATACCTACAGTTTGTGGGCAAAAAGCGAAAAACCGAGAAACGTCACTATGCGCATTATGCATCAAGGTGATCCGTGGACTGTATACGCTCCAAAATCAATTAATCTATCCGAAGAATGGAAGGAGTTTTTCATCACCTTTGATATGCCTGTGGATGACGTGAATTCGCGCGCAGGAATCATCATGGGTATAGAGAAAGTGGATGTCTGGCTTGACCACATCCGTCTCTATGAGGGAGAGTATGTAAGCGATATTGAAGGTGCTGAACCACATGCCGTTCAACCCACTGATAAATTAACTACAACATGGGCATCACTAAAAAACTGAGACTAAAGTCGCTTGTCCTATTTTCAAAATAACAATACGATGTCAAAATTATACAAAAAAATCACGCCTAAATTACAGCAATTTATAGAAAACCAAAAAATCTTTTTTGTCGCAACAGCAACCGCTGACAGTAGAATTAATCTCTCTCCCAAAGGCATGGATTCTCTACGCGTCGTTGGGGCAAACCGTGTTGTTTGGTTAAACGTGACAGGCAGCGGAAATGAAACCGCAGCGCACGTTCAGGAAAACCCGCGGATGACGCTTATGTTTACCGCATTTGAGGATAATCCCATGATCCTCCGACTCTACGGCACCACCAAGGCTATCCATAACGACGACGCAGAATGGCAACTTCTCTCCCCACTATTCCCACCAATTCCCGGTGCAAGACAGATCTTTGACCTTAATGTTGAGCTCGTCCAAACCTCGTGTGGAATGGCTGTGCCACTTTACGACTATGTCGGTGAAAGGAAGGCATTAAACACGTGGGCAGTAAAGAAAGGTAAAGAAGGTTTAAAGACATATTGGGCAGAAAAGAATAGCGTCAGCCTTGATGGAAAACCCACCCATTTTGCTTAGGATGCCTATTCTAAATCTCTCCTGAATGTGTAAAGTATTGCCATTAATCATCTTTAGAAAATTTTACTTGACGAACACATCAATTTATGTTATAATAATTATTACATAATAAAAAGTGTTGCGTAAATATTCAAATTGTACACAGACAAAGAGAACATAAAAAACCTAAAATCACGTCCCATTACTTGTACCGATTGACATTAGCGCGTCACTATGACGTGCAAAACGTTACCTACAATGACAAAACTATACAGAACCATCCTATTATTTTCCTTGAATTTCTTTAGGCATGTAGATATAATAACCCAAGTTGCTACCTATAAGTTTTAGACATGAAACATCGTCTTTAATAAAAAAATGCTGATAATTAGCCAATATTTGTAGTGTAAACTTCCAGTTTGCGCACTCAGAAGCACAATCTAACAGATTATGCTACATAGGTGGCAACTTAGGTTATATTAATGTGTTTATCACATAAGAAAAAGAACATTAAGTCTATTGGTAGTGACACTAACTATGGCAATTATATACACAAATGAGGAAATCAATGAATTGATAAATGAGCGCAAACCTTTACCTGAAGATTGGGACACTCAAATATACGTTTTAGATTATATGGATATAAAGGGTGATAAAGGAAACCATTTTAGAATATATGTTAGACAAGATAAATATAATCCATTAGACTTTTCTGTTATATTGGGAGTAATTCACCCGTTAACCACGAGAGTATTCCGCTTACGTCGATATAACGGGAAGACTAATCCTCACACTAATAGGATTGAACGCAATGAGGTATCAGGGTTTCATATTCACGAAGCGACAGAGCGGTATCAGGAAAGAGGGCAAAAGGAGGATGCTTACGCAGTGGAAACGAAACGCTATACCGATCGATATAGAAGGGGCTGTTGACTGCCTTATCGCTGATGCAAATTTTGTGATGCCTCAAAAAACACAGTTAAATTTATTTTAGGAGGTATTAACAATGACAATCAAAAATATCGAACATAAATTTATCACAGAGGTAGGGGCTAAAATAAGATTAGTAGAAGAAGGAGAAGATCGCTACCGCGTTTTATCACCTTTTCAGTTTGATGACGGTGATCAGTTGGTAATAGTACTGAAAAAAGATGTTGACAGGTGGGTACTGTCAGACGAAAGACATACCTTCAGACACATGAGTTATGAAATAGATGAAAAACTTCTTTTTAAAGGCACTCGAAATCAAATTATTGAAAATGCCTTATCAATGTTTGATATAGAAAATCGCAATGGGGAATTAAGGTTGGATGTATCAGATGGAAACTTCGGTGATGCCTTTTATGATTTTGTCCAGTCTATTCTGAAGATAACAGATATATCTTACTTGTCTAAAGTTCAAACGAAATCTCCATTTATGCAAAATTTCCGCAGCCTCATGATTGACAACGTTGACCCTGATAATATATTCTTTGATTGGTATGATTTAGACCATGATAATAAAGCCATTTATAAAGTAGACTGCAAAATTGCTTGTGACGACAAATATCCTATTTTTGCGTATGCCCTTAACAATGATAACAAGACTCGCGATGTAACGATTGCTCTGCATCAGTTCAATGCATTGGGGGTTAAATATCGTCCGTTAGGAATATTTGAAGGTAGAAAAAAACCAGGTGCCAATGTGTTACAACGTTTCAGTCATGTATGCAATGAATATTTCATAGGCATAAATGAAAATTATACAAACATATTAAGTTATATTAACATGTACCTTTGAAATACGTTAATACCACACAAAGCAACTGCATAAACAATCGCGCACGCTTAAATTCACGCGAGATTTTCCGGAAACAACCGAGTCAAAACTACTAAATGCGAAAATAATTAACATACACCACATTACCTAAAATGAAATCACTCTATATTCCCATTTTCTTATTCCTTGTGTTATTTCTATCTGTTGGACATGCCCTCCCTCCAGACACAGAACTCCAAAGCGCTATCCAAACCGCCCGCAAGTTTACTAATCTCAAATCGAGGTACACCTCAAACGAAATCACAGAATGCGCAACTGACAGTTTTGTGACGATTGCGAAGAATTGGCAAAATCTTCCCTCCAAATTTCGGCAGGAACTTAAGCCAATTTTTGTACGCCCCGGACTTCCCGGTAGTTTTTTCGGGGATATCGAATTGTCAGAACATTTCAACACGCCGCACTTCAAACTTCACTACACGCGTATCGGACCGCATGCGCCGCCGCTTGAAGATTTTCACCCACGCAATGGTGTCCCCGATTATATTGACCTCTGTGCTGATGCGATGGAACGTTCATATCACGTCCAAATTGACCTGATGGGATTCAAAGAACCTTACATTGATATTTGGGCAGCACAAAATGGTGGTGATCGTAGGTTTGATGTTTATCTTTTTACATTCCCTGCGCTTGGTATCACAACCGCAGACTGGTTTGAAGGGCGCGTGCTGTCCACTGCGTTGACGGTCGCTCCCTATTTCATGATCAACTCCCGTATTTACGATTATGTTGGAAAAGCAGAGGGTATACGTTATCTTGAAACAACATGCGCGCATGAATTTCTGCACGGCATTCAGTTCGGTTATAACGCCTATATGCCGACATGGTTCATGGAAGCATCCGCTACGTGGATAGAGGTCATGACTTATGATGGAGGAGTTATTGATGATGGCGATACGCTCCCTGATCCTGACGAACCCAACGAAACCAATTCCTACAACTACTACATTCATCAGCTCCGCCGTTGGTTTCTTATTCCAGATATTTCGCTTGAAAGCCGCATCGGAGATCACGAGTACGGTTCGGTAATTTGGTCACTGTATATGGCGCAAAGATTCGGTTACGACATCATTCGGCAATTTTTTGAAAACGCCACTGATGGTAGTTACCGCGAAATGGGTAACTTCTACGACATCTTTATTGACAACGGCACGACGCTTGCAGAAGCGTTCAAAACCTTCACAGTGTGGAACTATTTTACACATACTCGCGCCAATACAAATCCCGAACTTCCGGGTTATAGAAACGCGCATCGGTTCCCACCTGTTGCCATTCATCCTAACGATGTCCACACCCATTATCCTGTTCGTGTTGATTTTAACTCAGAATCAATGCCAGAACATTTTTCGTGTCGGTATATTGTGTTTCGTCCGGCGGGTATTATGCCAGAATTTGCTATCAAAATAGATGGGGCAGACCTTGCACCGATAGATATGAGCCGCCTCACACCCGTCGATCAAGTGAGAATTCAGCGTGAACTGAATCGACACAGCGGAACAGGTTTGCGCGGGTGGGCTGCCAAATTTGTCGTCAAAAAACGGGACGGGAGCACTGAAATCAGAGAAGCATTCACTTACCAACGTTCCCAAGAAGCGCAGATAACGTTTAAGGATTTCGGGGGAGATATTCAGGAAATTGTACTAATTCTTATCAATATGCACCCTGCCGTTGAACAGGTGATAATTCCTGGTGGTACTTTTGGTGGTTCTGTAAGTTACATAGCTGGCGCACCACCGAAGGGGCAACTCTCAAACGCTCAAGTCTCGCAAGGCATCAGAGGGCCCGTTATCAAATGGACGGTTGACAACCCGACCAATATTCGGGACATCGTAATTGTGAGAAAACGCTATGAACTGGAAAGTGGAACGGATATGCTTCAACCTTTTCAAAATGCTGATGAAGTCCTTGCTGCCAGTGACAACGATGGTAACGGCATCCCTGAAGACGATATCAGCATCGTAGGACGGGTTGATGTGACACAAACGCAATTTGAAGATACTACCGTCTTTTACGGGATTGATTTCACCGACGAGGACTTTGATCCGAACAACCTCCATTATTACTATGCGTATGCGGTTGTCCCTGTTGACGCGATGGGTATTATGGGAACGCCAAGCATTATTCCGGATGGCATTTCGCCGAGTGTAGGGACAGCAGATGAGGCACCGTCTTTCTTTATCAATACACAACCACACGACACAGGTGTTTGGCATGTAAAAGTCCAAAGCACACGTCTACTGCAAAGTGCACCACAACTAACGGTAGAAAGTCCTGACAGGGATAACTATACGATATTTTTAACAAAAGAATCAGCAACAAGATGGCGCGGAACTTTTCATACAAACGGATTTCCACCAACAGGTATCTATCTTTACAAGATTATTGGAAAAACGCCTTCCGGTATAACAGGGAATCAAATTTGGCAAGGACGAATCTTCAACTATGTTGCGAAAAACATAAACCGAAACGTATCAGTTGCACCTAATCCACTCCGGGCAGGACAAGGAAGTCAACATCTGACCTTTTATCCGAGAGGATTAAAGGTTGAAATTTACGATATATTGGGGAATCGAATTAAGGTCATTAACAACGCATCCAATTGGGATTGTACAAACCAACGCGGTGAAAAAGTGTGTGCCGGTCTATACTTTTTCCGGGCGACCGATGAAAACGGATTCCAAAGTACCGGCAAATTCTCTGTGGTGAAATGATGAAAAGTTATCAGCAATCAGTAATCAGTTGTCAGTTAAAGAGGAGTTTGATTTATATCAGGTGTCTTTTACTGAAAACCAAAAATCGAACACCGAAAATCATTATATTTCTCTTACTGTTTCTCGTGAGTTGTGGTGAAGAAGGATTGATTGATCCACACGGTGAAACCAACCTACCCCCTCCCTACACAACAGGAACGTTCAACGCTATTGATTTTCCAACGGATACAGGATCCGCATGGACATACATCAACGTTGACACCAAGATGGAATTCACGCTCCGAGTCCAGGGCACACGCGATATTAGCGGCACGACACATCGCCAAATGGCTTTCGGCGAGATTACGTTTGTAGAAGAATCCGAGGAATTGGCTATTGACCACTTGGCAGCGAACGCATACTACTTTCGATATTTTGAGACCGATTTTATAGAAGTTAACGTGCCGATTTTGGCTACCTACTTTACTAAGACTCCGCATGCGTTGATAGAATCCGCGTATGATGCCTTTGTCTCCCCGCTTCCCAATCCTATATTTCACCAAAAACATTTTCCACCGCGTCGGCTATGGGATTTTCCGTTGGAAGTTGGAAAGGAGTGGGTTGTTTTTGAAAAAACAGTAGGAATACCGGTGACTGCCACCCGTTTTGTCGCAGAAAAGGATGTACAAATTACCGTCCCCGCCGGCACTTATAGCACATACCTTGTTTACGAGGAGGTAGTTTATGGTGTGAGTGATGACCCGTCAATTCGCATAATAAGTCCGCCTGCAGTATATTGGGTTGCTCCTTCAGTTGGCGTTGTCCAGTACAAATTCAGCCGTTACCGCGCTACCGATACACGGCAGACACAGACCTTTGCGCTAAAAAGTGTGCATCTACCCGGACCACATACAGATTAAATTTTTGTAATGCGAATATGAAAACCCTTGCCCATCGGAACATCCCGATTACCATTATCGGTGGCGGCATTCACGGCATCTCTATAGCCCTCCGATTGCTACGCGACATGCCGACAGCAGCACAACATATCGCAATCGTAGATCGGCATCCGAAACCGTTCACTGAATGGCGACACAAAACGGAACGTCAAGGTATGACGTTTCTCCGATCCCCAGCAGTGCATCACATCACTCCCGATCCTTTAGGTATTGTTGAATACGCTGAACACCACAACCGAGCAAGTGAGTTAGCACCGCCATATTCGCAACCTTCTGCCGCTCTTTTTTGGGATTTCTGCAACGATACGCTTGCTGCATCGGGATTACAAACCCCTCCTACGGGTCATGGCGTTTATTATCAGTTTGAGGTGGCTAAATTACGGTGGGACAAAGGGGCAGGTCCGTTTCCGTTTCGCCTGATTTCAACGAATAATGAAGGGTTTCGCAGTCGTTGTGTTATTCTTGCTATTGGTTCTGATGATTGTGCTTACGTGCCGCCAGAGTTCACCGAATGGCAACGCCAATATCCAGATAGAATTATGCACGCATCTCAATTTTCAGTGGATTGTAAACAAGGGGTGGAAAATAACAGCAAATTTGTGATAATTGGTGGCGGGTTGACAGCAGGAACGCTCACAAGAAGCCTCAGTGAACAAGGGCATCACGTGGTGTTAATTGCGCGTAAACAGCTGAAAACAGAACAGTTCGATTTTCCTCCGATCTGGTTAGGTCCCAAAGCACTTGCTGAATTTGCAGATGAACCTGACTTTCAACGGCGATACCAAATAATTGAAGAAAATAGAGGCGAAGGCAGCATCACACCCGATATTATGGAGATACTGGAGAATAGTCCAAACATCAATATCTATCCCGATACACATATCTGCAATATCGTCTCAGCACAAGGCTTACAAGTTGAAACGACACGTGGTCCGATTACAAATGTCTCACGTATTATCCTTGCGACAGGATATAAATTTAACCTGCGACGGTACGACTTTTTAGGGGAGTTAATTGGGCAGTACCCGATTCCACTTGTTTGCGGTCTTCCAAAACTTGATGTCAACCTGCAATTCTATCCGATTGAGAATCTATTCGGATCGGGTACTGTGGCACAACTTCAAATTGGTCCTGCTTCCGGGAACATTGCGGGGGCAAACCTTGCCTATGAACGTTTCCGCGAAAAACTTTTTGCACAACTTCCACAGCCCTTTGTAGGAGCGACCTCCCGGTCGCGACTGTTCTGCTAAATAAATCGGTAGTTTGGCGAGGTTAGGAAGAAATCAAGAAATCAACGGTATGAATGACGTTTAGTCATTCCCCGGGTATGAATCATGGCGAATACGCGTAAGGTATTCGTCATGATTCCCCGCCTCGCCAGCAGGGGGACACCCGCATTGGACAGAAAATTACCCAAATTACCGCGTAAGGGCATACGCCACAACATTCATACCCTGCTCAAATGCCCAAGCCCGCTGCTCCTCACCACCGGGAAAACAAGGCCTACCTTCCCACGCACAATTGAGATCGCTGGGACAGAAGTAAACCATCACTCTGTCATCATCCATGATAGCCTGATCATATTCATAACCCCGAATAAGTTTATCACCGCCAAGGTAGTCGTCATGTGGGTAGAGTGTGTGATAAATTGGGTGGCTCATATCCAACCGTTCGAACTTCTTGTTTGGATAAATCCGCTGCATCATATTTTCGATTTGCGGCCAAAACAGATTCCAGCGGATGTCGCAATCCTCAACGTGAAGGAATCCCCCGCGTTCAAAGTATTCTCTCAACTTCCGTATATGTGCATCCGTTAGTCGCATCCCACCAGTGCGAGCTCTGCCGTGTCCTGTCATGTAGAGAAATGGATAGGCAAACAGCCAAGAATCGTCAATGTCAACATATTGCGGATGCTTACGCAGGTCTACATCAATTGCGGTATACCTTTCAAGCACTTGTGTAAACTTTAGGTCTGATTGCCAGAGATGAACGTTAACAAGATTAGTCCACCAATCACCACCGGGATATTTGAGACGAACAAATGTGAACTTCTCACCTGTCGGTTCCGTTCCCGGATGATGGTGTTCAATGATTTCTCGCGTGCCATAGCGTAAACCGTAGTGATAATCGCGTGTAGCATCGTAGGGGATATATTCACTAAATTGGGACTGTGCATTCGCGGACCGAAGCAAGCCCCCACCGGCGACCGTGGTAGCCGCAAGCCCTACAGAACTTTTGATAAAAGTACGGCGTGAAAAACGATGGTTTGTTTTATTTAGAAGTTTTCTATCAATTGACATGTGCTGTCCTCCTGGGCTCCGTTCAGATTCTCGACTTTACAATATTCTCCATAACTACCTAAACCAGACGAATGCTTTGCAACTATGTAAACTGAAATCTTTGCACAATTTTTACTATTTTACCACATCTGCAAAAAAATGACAACTAAATTTATTGAGCTGAACCGCGTGGGAATATTAAGATAGCGTCCGAAATTGAACGGCCTTGGAACATTGGCATCGGTCGAACCCTACGGTTGCCGCGTGCAGTCTTCGTGTTTCTCTCAGGTGTTGCCTTTTGCGGTTCCTGTTTATTTGGAGAAACTGATTCCGACTTGTTCTCAGGTTGTTTTTTCGACAAAGACAATTTTGCGTCCTTTTCAGATTGTTTATCTGATGGAGGCGGTTTCACATTTTTTTCAGGTTGTTTCTTTGGTGCAGCGGGTTTAGATTTATCACCAGATTGAGACCGAGCGCGTTGTGGCAGCTTGATACTCACTACCTGATTCCGAATGATCATCATTGATGAAAAACCACCATCTAAATTAACAGCATCTGTCGCTCCCCATTCCAGAAAAAGTTTTGCCAGTTGCTGCAACTTTACGCCGCGGCGAACAAATGGCTTTGCCGCTGTTATTGTTACAAAGAGGAGCGTGCCATCCGCTTTTTTACCGACTGCCGTGCGCGGATGCCAAAAACTGTGAAACGAAGCATCAAATCCTTCCCGCTTGTATGCTGCTGTCGTAGATATAGTACCGTTCTGCAGTAACAAGGGACCGCCACCGATAACATGTGTAAAACCTGCCCATAAATTGCTGTCACCAACGCGTTCAGGAATAACTGTCTCTCGGATTTCCACCGAATCGCCAAGTGCAATATGTTTCAACAGCGATGCTCTCTTCCTTCCGTTTGCCGAAAGAATATAACCATCAGCAGGAATTCGCGAACTTCCTTGTCCATCATGAATGTCAACGACCTTGCTGTTTTGGACAACAACTTCAACGCCATCAGACATCGTCAACGTTACATTGTGAAAATGGGGACGGTAAAGCACCAACTCGTTTCTCAAACGCCCACGATTGATACCATCAATTTCCAATGTAGTACCGTTTGGCAAAACAATCTCATGCTGAAGCGCAATTCGATCGATATAAGTTTCAATTTTTCCATCAACGGTTCTGAACCCGACAACCCCGCGTCCTTGCTCAGGTTCACTCATCCATTCACCATCAATTTTTAGTGCGCCGACCGATTCTCCACGAAATGTGCCGCCCATTTCGAAAAATCCGCCATTAATTGCGATAGGGGCGCCGTGGCGGCGTGCAATTGAGGGCAAAGATTCAGTGCCTATGCCTGCGCTTAATGCACGATACGGACGGATGGCTACGGTATCTGGTGCCACTGAAAGGATGTTCGTTAGAACGCCATTGTCCAGTATTTGCCGATGGACGATTCCGGGCAACACCTGCTTTGTCTCATCACTTCGCTCTGGATCGGTGTGGGATTTGAAATAATCGGGTATTTTTTCAAAAGGCACCTCTCTACCTACCCAAATCCCGATGCCGAAAATGAATAAAAAGCCAACTATTGTGAACGTACGCGGATAGCGTTTGATAAAACGGACACCTCGCCGTCCTAAGTAGATAATATCAAACATTTCTGTCAACAAGAACTTTACTTTGTTCCTGTTTAAGCTTTCAATACCCGCGATGTCTTTTGTTTATGTGGGATTGTCAACACTCGTGATTAGCTTCTCTACCCGACTTTCCCATTCATCACACGTCGCGTGGGTTCGCCGCACCGAAGCACCGATATAATTCGTTGGGGAACGAAGTGCTTCGCGTTGCGGTTCTGTCAACTTATCAAGGAACGGTCGAAAGGTCTCATCCTCCCATAATAGAGTTGTCAGGCTTTTTCCTGTCTGATGTACTTGTGCTATCAACTTACGGGTATGGTCATAAGCATCTGGAAACCCGTAATATGCCATCAATAGATAGATCGGTTCTGCAATTGTATCCTCTGCGCTCATATCAAGGTTGCGTTGCATGTTCTCTACCTTCACATCCATTTCATCCAACGCACGCCGAAGCCGATAAATTGAATAATCAAATGCTGTCAACAGTTCTGTCAAAAATCGACTGGACGCAGAATTGGTGAGGTCGCGTTGGTGTTCCAAAATGCTATCCAGAAAAACGGTCTGCATACGTGGAACAAACGCTTTCCACAAACTTTTGATGTTCTCATAAGCCTCCGGATTGACTTTGTGGGGCATCGTGGACGAGCCAACCAATTTCGGGTTATACTTCCTGCCAACCTCAGCGATTTCGGTGCGGTAGAGGTGCCGCATATCGTCAGCGAAATTCGCAAGCACTGTATACGCCGCTGTCACATGATACGCCACATCGGAGATAAACTCCGGCTCCACGCACTGCGTTGACGTATGTGTGTCTGATGGCTTCAAACCGAGCAGTGCCAGAAAATCTGCCTCTATCTGTTCAGGATGTTCATGGATTAGAGCCAGTCCATTAAACGCTCCTACCGCGCCAGAAAATTGTCCTCGCAGATTTTGTCCCGCCTCATGAATCTTCTCAATTCGGGTGCCGAGTCGACTGATGTAAAGTGCTAACGCATAACCGAATGTTATCGGTTCTGCGTGTTGACCGTGCGTCCGACCGATTTGCGGTGTCTCCGCATGCTCACGTGCTAAGCCAATCAGTTGCTTTTCCAGTTCAACCATGTCCGGAACAATAACGTTTTCAATCAGTGCTTTGAACCGCAATGCTGTAGCAGTATCCAATATATCTGCTGAGGTTGCAAACAGATGGATGTATGGACGCGCCTCTGGACTAATTTTGCTCCGAATCACATTAACAAGTGATCGGATGTTATGTCGGATACGCCGCTGTTCCTCGTATACTTCCTCTGCGGTTACTTGATCCACTGCTTGTTCAACTTCATCGGCAATTGCTGACGAACAGACACCGTAGTTTGCGAGCGTACGTGTCAACGCTGCCTCCACCTTCGCCTGATAGGTGACATATCCTGCCTCAGAGACATAAGGCAATAAGCGTTTCATAAAAGTATCATCGCCGCCATAATATCTGAAATCTAACGGACTGACGGCTTCGTAAAGCTGCATAGAACACTTTTCTCCAGTTTTTTGGGATAATTGTACATTAAATGAATAAGAATGTAAAGTGTTTTGTTGTGAAAGCATAATAAAAAACTTGAAAAATTTTATTTTATTTGATATGCTTAACAATACCTTCGCCATTTTTTAGTACTTCAGTTTTATGAGAATATAGTGTTGATCTACCATTGATCTATCATATTGCAGAATTGCCTGAATAAAAATAGCTTCAGGTTTATGCTGAAGTGTTTTTAACTATCATTAATATGCATTGTGATTGGAGTGTCCCCTTTTCAGTCCCGTAGGGACGATATGTTTATCTTGTGTGTTTATTCTACACATATCGTCCCTACGGGACTAAAGAGGGTTCCAAGACGTTTATCTATAAACATATCGTCCCTACGGGACTAAAGAAAACCCAGAAAAGTTAACTTCTAAAATTGACGCTAATGGTTCTACAATACACAATCTAACAGAATGTGCTACAACATGCACAATCTAACAGAATGTCTATTATTGGCGAAGGTATTGTACAATTTGACATCTCATACTCAAGAGAAATAAAACTTGAAAATTTTTATTTTATTTGATACAATGAAATAAACCTTATAGAAAGTGAGACCTGTGTATGCAGATTCCGACAATAATTGATAATGTAAACGGTAATACTCTCCTTAAAGCTCTTGAAACTCTTATACTGAAAAGTGTTAACTTAGATATAGCGACAGGAACATTTGAAATTGGAGCATTTTTATCGCTCGGGAAAACGTGGCAACATCTTGACGGAATTCGTATTCTCATGGGGGACGAAACGTCAAAACGTACAAAGGAACATCTTATCAAGGCTTTGCAAACAGTCACGGATGAAAGTTTGGAATCCGAAAAAGAAAAAGATGACACCTTGCAAGGTCTTGCAGATGTTCGTACCGCAATTCGTCGCGGAAAGATTGTGATTCGCGTTTATGATCGTGCAAAATTTCACGCGAAACTCAACCTGATGCAAGCAGAAGACTC
>PYJA01000076.1 GCA_003635185.1 Candidatus Poribacteria bacterium
ACGCGCACCAGCATGCTGTTGCTGTTAAAGAGAATGGGTTGAATGCCAGTTTTGGCAGTTGGGAAGAAACACCAGAGGCTAGGGCATACTTAGCGGCACAGAAAAAAGATTGGGAGGAGGTCGGTAAAGTGAATTACGATGGAGGACATTTTGCCCCTCTTGATGAAAATATGGCCGAAACTGCTAAGAACTTTTGAGATATAGGGGGGAAACTTAGCAGTAGCCTACGTTTCAGCACCATAAATCTTGAGAGGGATGCGCCAAACCGTTTTCGCTGGGCACAAGAGTGGCTCAGCAAAAAGTACGACAGGACTTACGCATTCCCCCCTTGAATGAAGATTAATTTATTAATTCGGTAATTTTGGAGAAACTCCGATGCGGTTAGGAAACCGCATCTACCGGGTTTGGGAAGAATTAGAATTACCGATTTATTTTCTTAATCTTCATATAAAGGGGGCAGGGGGGTTAAATAGTCCAGTATTTCAGTGTTTTTCGTCTTTTTACCCCCCTAAGTCCCCCTTATCAAGGGGGACTTTAAGAGAAAATGCGTAAGTCCTGTATAGGAGGTTTACTATAAGGTAGCATAAGGATGCACTTAAAAACAGAAAATTCTAAATGTGTAAAATATAATATTACAGAAAAAGAACTAACTAACACAAGTCGTGATTTAGGTTTTCTCTATCAAGATTAACACGTCTGTTTCCTTCCAAAATTTGCTTGAATATCGTAGAAAAATCGTGTAAACTAAAAATAGAATACCCAATTAGAAAAAGTATCTAATATGAATCCCAATACGGCTGAACTAAAAATTGTCTATGATCAGGAAGCTGATGTGCTGTATGTGACGCGAGGTCAACCCGAATATACTGACTACGTTGAATACGCGGATGATTTAATTCTACGATTTCACCCAGAGACAAAACAGCTTGTCGGATTCACACTCGTCGATTTTTCGCAACATTTCGCTATTTCGCTAATAAAGAATCGGACATCGCGTTGCCTTTCGGAGTTGATTTCCACATGCACGGTGAACTTACTTATTGAAACAAAGACTAATAGTAAAGGAGACTATTGCAGCATGGCTCAAAAACCGAATATCCTATTTCTCCAAAGCGATGAGCACAGTCCTCATGCTATGGGGTGTGAAAGCAACGATATTGTGCAAACGCCGAATCTGGATCGGCTTGCAGAAACGGGAAATTACTTTGATGCGGCATACTGTCAATTTCCGCTCTGCACACCCTCACGGATGTGTATGTTAACAGGAAAATACGCGCATCGCTGTTCCGCTTGGAATAACGGTTCAATCCTGTACCCTGAACACCTCACCATGCCAGCACATTTTGCAGAACACGGCTACGCGACCGCACTTGTTGGCAAAATGCACTTTGGTGGAAAAGAACAGCACAACGGATTCCAATCGCGTCCTTACGGTGATCTGCGCGGACGTGCGGGACATCAACGTGATCCACTCCGTGAGAATAAGAATCGCACAAAGGATGCGGGGGTGACAGAAATTCCATCGAGTCTTCTGCAAGAACGTGTGGTCAACGAAGAAACGATTGAATACTTAAGGTCTCAACCTAATGATCAACCTTGGTTTCTCCTTGCAAGCTATAGTCGTCCTCACTTTCCGCTTACCGCGCCCAAACGACTCCTTGACAAATACTATCCCGATAATGTAGACATGCCGAATATTCCACCGGGGCATTTGGAGGGGACGCACCGTTATGCAAAGGGGTTACGAAAGACTTTCAATACAGCATCCATTACAGAGGAAGAGACGCGGAAAGCACGCGCGGCTTACTATGCCTGCTGCGAATTTCTGGATGAATGTGTCGGTGATTTGCTGACAATTTTGGAACGCGATGGGCTATTAGAGAACACAATTATCGTTTATACCACCGACCACGGTGAAATGGCAGGGGAGCACGGGCAATGGTGGAAATCCAGTTATTATGAAGCTGCAGCAAGAGTGCCACTTATTATATACGATACACGATCAGAAGGGACACACGGTAAACGTGTTGATGCCCCTGTGGAATTGAACGACCTCTTCCCAACCCTGTGTGCAAGGGCAGGTATACCGATACCCGATGACCTGGACGGTTCGGACTTGTCAAATCTGATGGCTGGAAATTCAGATGGTTGGCGAAACACCGCAATCAGTGAATACTGGGCTAACCAAACAACCGGCCCGATGCGTATGTTGAGAACGCCTCGCTATAAATATGTCGCCTTCCCCGAAGATGAATCCATCTTGTTTGATTTAGAAAATGATCCTGGCGAATTTGAGAATCTTACTGGGAAACCTGAACACCGTGAAGTGGAAACTTCCTTACATGAACAACTCATGGACGGATTCTCTTGGGAAGCTGTGCAACAAAAGAAAGATAGTGATAAAGAACGCAGCAAAGATTGGACAGCACCGTGGGGCGGCGGCACCCCGAATCAGTATACGTTACCTGATGGTAGAATTGTAGACGCAGAACTCTGTCTCTATAACCCCGTTCTTAGAGATGAGGCTGATGGAGATTAGGAAAGATAGTTAGGTGGCAGGTGTGCAACGTGGTGAGAAGAATCTGCTTCACACCGCGCCTTGCGGTTCAATCGTTATAAAAAGGTTTGAACTGAATATCCATCGTTGGGAAACTTAATATATGCCTCGCCGCCCAAAAATCAGATTCTCTGCTATCCTTGTAGGTCTACTTTTAGTAGGGGGAATATGTGCAATCACCCCCTACAACAATTATTTTTTAGAGAATTCAAGGATTGCAGGCAACCACCTCCCTGTTGGCTCAATTTTTGGGCTGCTCCTCCTTGTGTTCGTTGTCAATCTTCCGCTACGGTTTTTGACACGAAGCAGCCGCTTTTCATTCTCCGCCCTTGAATTAACAGTTATTTGGATGATGCTGATTGTTGCTGTTGGCATCCCTTCAATGGGACTGCTGCAGTTTCTGCTACCCTGCCTTGTTGCGCTACGTTACTTCACAACTCCCGAAAATGATTGGGCAGAAACACTCCAACCACACATCCCAGAGTGGCTAATCGTCACGGATACACAAGCCGTAACAGATTTTTATGAGGGGCTGTCACCGGGTGGAAACGTCCCGTGGTCACCTTGGGTCAAACCGCTCCTTATTTGGGGACTTTTTGTCCTTGTTTTCTATTTCACAACAATCTGTCTCGCCACGATCCTCCGCAAGCAGTGGGTAGAACGCGAGCGGTTTTCATTTCCTTTAGTTCAAATTCCGGTTCAACTTGCAGCAGAACCGGAACGTGGAACACTTCTCAACGCATTTTTCAAAAACAAACTATTATGGGTGGGCATGGCACTGCCGGTGCTAATACATTTTCTCAATGGACTGCACGCACATTTTCCAAACGTTCCTCAAATCCCACTGATTTATAACATACACCGCGCTTTTACAGAAAAGCCGTGGCATGCGCTTGGCATGTGGCCAGCGATGAACATCGCCATCTATTTTTCAGTTATCGGGGTAGCTGCGCTGTTAACGCTTGAAGTGTCCTTTAGTCTGTGGTTTTTCTTTCTGTTTTTCAAACTGCAATATATTATTATGAATGCAACGGGTTTCGGAATCGGTCCGTGGGTGAGTTGTAGTCGTCAAGTGATGGGAGGTTATCTTATCTTTGTGCCTGCTGTTTTCTGGGGCGGCCGAGAACATATCGCATCAATTTTCAGGAAAACGTTTGGGTTGCACAACAAACAAACGAATATAGCGGGAGATAGACGTTTGATAGACGATTCTGATGAACCGCTTCCATATCGTTTGGCACTGCTCGGATTTCTTCTCGGATTTGTTACGCTTGTCGTGTTCTTTGTGATTGCTGGTATAACCACTTGGGTTGCGATTATCACACTCCTCTCAATCTTTGTCACATCCGTTGTCCTATCATGGATGGTGGTAAACGGTGGACTGTTGCTCGTGCAAGCTCCCTTCTTCCCATCAGATTATATTAATTTCACACTCGGATCGGGGGCAATGGGACAAAAAAGCTTGGCTGTACTCAGTTTCCAGCGTACTTTCCTGCGGGATTGGGGTGAGTTCATGATGCCGAACTTTCTGCATAGTTTCAAGGCAGGGGATGAGGTCCAACTTGTCCGCCGCCGAATCGGGCCGATACTCGGTATTTCAATTGTTGTTGCTATTCTTGTATCCGTTTATGCATCGTTGACGCTTGTTTATGACAAAGGCGCGCTGTTTTTACAAGGTAGGTCCTTTGTCGGTGCCCCGCGCGGCTATTTCAACCGAATGAACAGACTCATCCAATCTCCGATTGAAACAAATTGGCTTGAGGTCTACAGCATGATTGCAGGTGCAGGTTTGACAGGTTTTATGCTTTGGATGCGTCAAAGTTTTGTCTGGTGGTCGTTGCATCCGATAGGCTATCTTTTAGGTGCTACCTATCCTGCGTTTCACTTGTGGTCTTCTATTTTTATCGGTTGGCTCATCAAATACATTACACTCAAGTTTGGCGGTCCTATGGTATATCGGCGGATCCGTCCTATCGCATTCGGATTGATTTTTGGTGAGTATGTGATGGTAGGTATTTGGATGGTGGTTGGATTTTTTAGCGGCATAGGTTATCATGCCTTGCCGCGTTAATTTCGTTTATTAGTTTTGTAGATCAGGTAAGCTTGCGAAACCCATAGGTGTCAATTTTAGGAATTGCAATCTGATTTTGTGAATAGACGCAGCCCCAGCGGGGCGAAAAGTATATAGAACAATCGTAACTCCCCATGGACAAAGCCTTAGCGGGGCGAAAGGTGTCCGACACAAAAGATGGTTTTACCTTATATTTTAGATACCTGCCACCCCGCTGGGGTTCAAAAGGTTGTGGACACTGTTTGCTATACACATTCCGCACCGCTGGTGCTGAATACACTTAAAATATAGGATTATTTCCTTAAATTGACACATAAGGTAAAGTTTGCGAAACCCGACTTCCTACCTCTTCTGTAGGAGAGCTTTGTCCTCCGGATTTTTATTGTATAGGAATTATATCATGCAGACCAACGAAAACACTCACTCAACACACTGGAAAACACGTGCCAAAACTCGCCACACTGTAGCAGGCATCCGCACATGGCATGTCAATCTAAATCCGCGCGCAATGCCAACCCTCGGTTTTGCGAAGGGCGATATGCATGGGCAAACTACCACCAAAAATGTTCATGTCGATTGGCGCGGTCCTTTCGCAGCACAAGCAGGCGCGTTAATTGTCCAAATTACTACTGATAAAGGGCTAAAAGGATACGGGCTCGGCGGGGGTGGACTTGCGGGGGCGATGATTATTGACAAACATCTTCAACACTTCATCATCGGACGTGATCCGCTTGATGTGGAAAAAATTTGGGAGCATCTCTATCACATTACCTCAATTTATGGACGACGCGGACTTGTTATTTACGCGCTAAGTGGGATAGAGCTTGCCCTTGTTGATTTGTGTGGCAAGATAGTAGATGCACCTATCTATAGTCTTTTCACGGATAATCCACGCCTTCAGATCCCCGCGTATGCTACCGGTGCAGAGGTCGGTTATTATGCAGAAAACGGGTTTACTGCATGCAAGATTCCACTCAAAAACGGACTCGCGGAAGGCGAAGATGGCTTTGCACAAAACCTTGAGATGATACACGCCGCACGCGATGCTATCGGAGCAGGTGTAGAACTGATGACGGATATATATCTTCGTTGGAATGTAGACTATACCCTCCGTTTTGCTGACGCAGCGAAGGACGCTAACCTCAAATGGATTGAGGAACCGATTCCACTTGACGATTATGCGGGTATGGCGCAGTTAGTGCAAGAAATAGATCCAACGTGGATTGTTTCAGGTGAACATGAATTCACCCGATACGGATTTCGTGAACTTTTGCGATGGAAGGCGGCAGATATGATTCAGCCAGATGTGAGTTGGGCAGGCGGTTTCACAGAATGCCTGCGTATTGCACGCGAAGCGGCAGAGCTTAGCGTTCCAACATGGCTTCATCAAGCAGGTACACCGTGGGGATTGCACCTGACCGCCTGTTTACCGATGCCGTGCATGGCGGAAACGTTTGGTCCTTCTCGAAATGGTGTTGAAAATGAACTTTATCAACGTTTCCGTCCCTCTCCACATGAAGGTTTTTTCACGCTCAATGATGCATCAGGCTTCGGTGTTGATATTGACGAAAAGCTGTTAGATGCATATACAGTTGATCGGTTTTAGAGTGAACTTTACGAGTTGCGCTAAATAACTATTTGTAAAATATTGTTTCACAATTACTGGCGTTTTGTTAGTTTTTATCATTAGTTAATACCTTCTTTAGTCCCGTGAATCAACGCCAAATACGCGTATGGTATTTGGCGTTGATTCACGGGACTAAAGACATCGTCCAAACGGGTTTGTGTTCTAAAATTGACAGCTATGGGTGGTCCGACGAACTACCAACCCGCCTGTTTCAAGAATTCCAACGCCATTAAAGTATGCCCTTCTGCATTGGGATGCACACCATCTTGTGTTGTCCACAACGCACCAGGACGTGCAGCCACTGCATTATCAAATGCGTCATTTGTCTGAATTAATCGCGCATCAAACTCGTCAGCAAGTTTATGGATACTTGCGTTGTAAGCATCTACTGCTAATGGACGCGGATTTTCAACATCCTCTTCAATATAAAAAATCTCAAACAGGAAAAGTGGGATATCCAACTCATTTTTTACACGTGTGAGGATTCTCCGATAGCACGCTTCCCAATCTGGTAGATAGACTTCATTTGAGATACTTTCTCCAAGCTGACGGCTCGCATTGTTGATACCAATTTTCACTGAGAGCCAATCCGGTTTTTCATCAATGACATCGGTATCCCAACGGTTTTCTAAACCCTCAACAATATCCCCACCAATACCTTTGTTAACGTAAGCAATATCGCGTTCAGGGTACTTCGCGGTAATCAGTTCAGTTATTTTGCGGACATACCCGTGCCCTAAAGGCGCGTGATCGCCCCTCCTGCCACAATCCGTAATACTATCTCCGATGAAAAGCACCTTATCTCCAGATTGAAATAATAAATTACTCACAAACTATCTCCTTTATGTGATATACTAATAATGGACATTTTGATTTTATTACGTCGTTGCTCAAGATATGACGTTCCAATTAACTTATCACATTTTCAACAGAATGCCAACATGAAAAACATCGGAGTACTCCACGTCATTACAGATACAACGTTGCAGTCTCGATTTACACATCCGCAATTGACAGAACTTGCGATTCAGGGTGGTGCGGATACCATCCAATTCCGACATAAAAACGGAACGACACGCGAACTGGTGGAAATAGCGAGGCAGATGCAGATAGTATGCGCGCAAAACGAGGTGCCGTTGATTGTAAATGACCGGGCAGATATTGCGCTAGCTGTTGGCGCTGCGGGAACACATTTTGGGCAAGATGATATGCCTGTCGCTATCGGGAAGAGAATTCTTTCTTCAGAAACCGTTATCGGCGCATCGGCACGAACCGAAGAGAAGGTCCTTGAGGCTATTTCAGACGGGGCAGACTATATCGGGTTTGGCCCCATCTATCAGACCTCCTCAAAACCGGACGCGGAAACACCTAAAGGGTTAGAACGGTTACGTAGAATGTGTGAAATAGCGAAGTGTCCGGTGATTGCTATCGGCGGCATCACGTTGCAAACCACGGCAGCAGTAATCAGAGCAGGTGCGCACGGAATCGCTGTTATTTCTGCTGTGTGTAATCAACCAGCTCCCCTTGTAGCAACAAAAAATCTTATGCGAGAGATACAGCAAGCCAAACGGGTATAAGGGACAGCACTGGGAAGATGAATATGAGTGAATATGGTCAAGTTGATAAACCTGGCTTACCTACAAGAGAATTTACACCTAACGAATTCAGGGAAGTCGATCAGGTTTACGAACCGGATTTTGATAAAGTTGAAGAAGATTTCGTACAAAAATTATGGAATGGGCAACGTTTCTTCAATGCGAATCTGATATCAATTGATGGCAGAGAAATTCGTGTGTTAAAACCCGGTGTTTGGAACCGTGAAGAAGGCCCCGATTTTATGCATGCTGAGATTGAGATTAACGGCAAATTGCATGTCGGTGATGTCGAAATACATGTCAAATCTTCAGAATGGTACGCACATAAACATCACTTGAACTCAAGGTATAACCGCGTTGTTCTGCATGTGGTTTTCTTTAATGACGACTTCAATCTCCGCACACGACTACAAAACGGCAAACGAATTCCAACATTGGAACTTCTCAAATGGATTGACGCTCCTATCGGAGACCTATTTGACGAAACGGTTCAGACAGAAGCTGACGCAACTAATTTTTGCCGAGTATCAGGAAACCGATTAAACATAGAAAACCTCAAAAATACTTTTGAATCGTTGGGGGTGGAACGTTTTTTAGAAAAAGCAGACGCTGTACGCCTCTTAAGAACACGGCTTAATTTTGAGCAAATTCTCTATGAAGGGGTTATGGAAGCATTGGGATACTCACAAAACAGCAAACCGCTACGCGAGCTGGCACAACGTGTCCCTTTTTCCGATTTCGATCATAAGTCCGAACACGAAATTCAAGCTATCCTATTTGGTATAGCAGGCCTGTTACCATCGCAATCAGAAAAACCATTGTCTGGTAACAACACAAACGATCCATTCATTGTGGCATTAGAGACACTATGGGAAGCTTCGGCACACGCTAAACATCCAGACCGCATGAACGTATCACAGTGGCGGTTTGGTAAAATTCGTCCATATAACTATCCGACGCGGCGCATTGCAGCAATGAGCCAGTTAATCTATCACTGCCGAGGAAGTCTGATGATGTACTTCCTGCCTACATGTGAAAAGGCAGCAACTGTAAATACACCTAAACTGTTAAGAACTATCAGGATTGAACTTCTCAATCTTCTGATGCTTGACCCTATCGATTATTGGGAAACACACGCCAACTTTGGGAAGGGTGGAACACAAAAAGCAAAACTAATCGGAGAATCAAGGGCTTTAGACATTATGGTCAACAAAATTTTGCCTGTTGCGTATATTTGGGCAGTCGAATCAGAAAGTAGGAAATTACAGAATGCTATTCTGAAGCTTTACAGTGACTATACTAAATTGCAGGAAAACAGCGTCATTCGTCAGGTAGACAGGCAAATCTTTACTGAAGCGCAACCGATGCGTTTAATTAGTCCTACTGCAAAAATTCAACAAGGCATGATGCGACTCTACAAAAATTACTGTGCCGACCAACTGTGCGATCTCTGTCCTATTATTGAGCACAACGCTGTTTTGCTCGAGGAAGGTTAAAATGAATTCAAATGCTTCTCCACTAACCGATGAATCCTATTGGACAACACTTTGGGATGGACAACAACATAGAGTTCGGCATCTGAGAAGGGTTTATGTAGCAAACCGACACCTCGCGCAGTTGTTTCAACTTGCCCTTGCTAACTTTAAACACCCGACACTGATTGAATTGGGATGTGCTGATTCGCTGTGGCTACCGTATCTCGCAAAAAATTATGAAGCTGAATGCTACGGAATAGATTTTTCGGAATTAGGGTGTCGACTTGCACAACGTAATCTCGCTCTTGCTGGCGTAGAAGGCACGATCCTCTGTGAGGATATTTTTACCTATACACAAACGCATACAGCCGAGTTTGATTTTGTCTATTCAATGGGGTTGATTGAACATTTCACCTCGCCGCAAGCAGTTTTGGCAGAAATGTCCAGCCTGCTCAAACCCGGCGGGACAATGCTCACAACAACCCCAAACCTACGGGGCATGTATACACCCATAGCCCGAATTGCGAGTCCAAAACTTCTTGCCACACACCGAGTGATTCCACCGACAACACTTGCAGAGTTGTTACAAAATGCCGGATTTCATGTCATAGAATTTGGATACACAGGCGGTCCGTTAAAGTTGAGTGTAGTTGATTATTCACCGTGGCGTGCAGTCATCGGTAAATGGGGACATGAAGTATTATGCAAATGTGTAAATCTAACAGATATTGTAGTCGGTAATTTTCTGGCAGCACTCCGTGTGCCAAATCAACAGTTAACATCGCCTTATGTATATGCAATATGTTCAAAACCAAAATAAGTAAGCTTAAATCACTTGTTTTTCACATTTGCAAGAGAAACTACTATAAAAGTCTGAAAGCTGGTATAATGTATATTTAAAAGTAGTAGGCACGCTCCGCGTGCCGTCCGTGTATACGGTGTTAATTTGGCGTTTTGTAAGTACCACAATCAATAGTATATCGTTAATTGTAAAATCTATTATAGTAAATTCAAACCTGGGAGCAACACAGACTCCCATAATTTAAGATAAAAGGAGAATATTCCATGAAAACGTTGTGTGTTATAACAATTACCTTGTTCTGTTTTTCTGTTGCTACAGCAAAAGAAACGTTCTTTTCAGCACTTGAAAGCAAAGCGGAGGTCGAAAAAGAAGGCGGCACTGTCGACGGTGGTAGTTTTGTCCCCGGTAAATTTGGCAACGGGTTTGTCAGTGAAGAAGCTGGTGATGTTATCCACTTTCCCGTAGAAGACCGTTTCGTCAACCTTGATGAAGGCACAGTTGAGTTATGGGTGACGATGGGGATGGATACCAGTACTATCACGGGTGAACTTTTTATGTTCATGACTTACAAACGCGGCACTGACGCAGTATTTCTACAGTTCAACAAGGGTGGGGTCGCACAGATGCGGATTAAAAGCGCAAACTCATGGCATAACGCAACCAGTGCCGCACTCAACTGGAAGAAGGGTGAACACCACCACATGGCAGGAACGTGGGGCCCCGATGGCTTGAAACTCTATTTAAATGGTAAACTTGAAGGTGAAGCAGGTTTTAATAAGGGGCCTACCGTCTTTGCAGAAACCTTTGAAATTAACAACGCTTCTCCGCCTGATCCAAAATTTCCAACGAATTGTGTTGTTGATGGGCTTCGGATATCTGACCATCAGAAGGAGGTGGGTGAATTAGTGCTTGATGATCCCGCACCGGTTCAACCGCTTGGAAAATTGGCGACAACTTGGGGACAACTGAAAGCCATAAAATAATCGACAGGGTGGACTAATGAAGTTTTAAAATAAATTGGGTAATTTGGCGAGGTTCGGAAACCTCGCCAGCAGGGTATACATCTGCTACTGGTGAGGTTTCCGAACCTCGCCCCTTATCATACAACTGAATTGAGGTCTATAGATGTACAAAACTGAAAATCCGCTTTTTATAGCAGGTAAAGAAGGATATAATACGTTTCGTATTCCAGCACTCGCTGTTTCAAATGAGGGAACACTGTTGGCGTTCTGTGAGGGCAGACGAAAAGGCGGCGGTGATTCTGGCGACATAGACATTGTGCTGAAACGAAGTTTTGATAATGGAGACACATGGCAACCGATGCAAGTTGCAGTCTCCACAGGAGCGGATACAGATGGTAACCCTGCACCAGTGGTTGACCGTGATACAGGCACCATCTGGTTGCTTTTCTGCAAAAACTTCGCCGATGGCGGAGAAGGCAAAATTATTGCAGGTGAAGCACCGCGTACCGTTTGGGTAACGTCAAGCACTGACGACGGTGAAACTTGGGCAGAACCCAAAGAAATCACATCAGGGACAAAATTGGACACATGGACATGGTATGCTACAGGCCCGTGTCACGGCATTCAATTGGCAAGCGGCAGGTTGGTGATTCCATGTGATCATGTGCTTGGACAAAGCCGGAATTATGCCGAGATGGGATATTCACATCTAATTGTCAGTGATGACCATGGCGAAACGTGGCGTATTGCTGGTGAAGCGCAGCCCGGCACAAATGAATCAGTTGTTGTTGAAACCGTAAACGGCGATCTATATTTCAACTGCAGAAACTATGTAGCACCGAAACGGCGCGCTTATGCTTGGAGTTCTGACGGCGGCGATACATTTACCGAATTTGGTTACGACGCTGATCTAATTGAACCTATCTGTCAAGCCAGCTTGGTCCGTTATACAGATGCAAATACACACGATAAAAACCGAGTGCTATTCTCCAATCCTGCAAGCACAGGACGCGAAAAGATGACGGTGCGTATCAGTTACGATGAGTGTCGTAGTTGGAATGATGGCAAAATCTTGCATGAAGGTCCCGCTGCTTATTCTGATCTCTGTGTTGATTCAGACATGAACATAAGTTGTCTCTATGAACGTGGTGAACGCGGTGCTTACGAAACGTTGTCATTCGCAAAGTTTGATTTAGCATGGTTGACAGATGGGGAGGATACACTGTGACCCGAATTAAGAGCAAACTATAGATTTTGTGTTGATTTGTCATCACGGTTATCCTTCCCACCCTATTAGATAATCTCTAATCAAGTTAATTTGGTAAAGATTACCTTTGTTGGGCGGATCGGTATTATCCGCCTAAACTTAAGGAGGTAAACCGATGTACTTAATACGGAGAATCAGCAAACATTCTTTTAAGCATGTCCGAAATAAAAGAAGAAAGCGATATTGGGTATTATTTTATTTCGTATCAGCTTTTGCGGTTTGTGATGTGCTTATCCTCTTTGTCCTGTTCAAGATTTTTCTACCCATGTTGTTAAATACAACTCCGTATCTGCTGCCCGAACATGCCCAAGAGTACACACATCTTGCTACTTTCACTGCCCCCGGACAACATGTTACCACGTTGGCGTTTACGCCAGATGGCAAAACCCTCGCTTGTGCTGCGTATAATGAGATTCTATTGTGGGACGTAAAAACTGGTAATCCTTTGTACACAATAAAAGCCCCCGAAGGAATAGTTACTGCTTTGGCACTCTCACCTGATGGCAAAACGTTGGCGAGTAGTAATAAGTCTAAGCAAAATTCTGTGATATTATATGATACTGCTACCGGACATTTAAAAACTTATTTATCAGGACATACATCTTGGATAGCAACATTTGATTTTTCTCCTGACGGTGCAACACTGGTTGGCGCGAATAGTGATGGATTGATAACAGCATGGGATACCATTACAGGTCTTACACATCAACACATACTCGGAACATTTGCATTTGCACGTTGGACACGTCTCTATGGACTCGGGTATTCTGGTTATTACAGAAAACGGACTATCACCATGTGGAATAGGAATGCAAGGGATACGAACATTGTTAACACACCTGAAAGCTTGAATTCTGTTTTGAAATCGCAGACTTTTGATAACAAAGAGGTAATTGCATTGACACCAGGTCCTAACCTTCCACCGATTTATCTCTCGTCTCATTCCTATCCGATTCAGGCGTTGGCATTTTCACCAGACGGTAAAACCCTCGCCAGTAGTAGTTGGAGCGAATATCAACCGTTTGATATTACTACTGGAATAATCCATTTGTGGGATGTTGATACAGGGCTACCTACATCTACCCTCAAAACACCTGGACGGAAAGTACAAACCCTTGCATTTTCGCCAGATGGTAAGACGCTTGCCAGTGACGGCAGCAAAAGATGGAAAGGTAGTCGCAAAATTCTCATTTGGGACCTGACTACTCATCGTTTGATTTCTATGATAGATACAGATTCGTTATGTGAGATTACTGCATTGGCGTTTGCTTCTGATAACACGACACTTGCAAGTGGAAATGAGTGCGGCAAAGTAGATCTATGGGATATTACGGGACAAATCAGAAAATGAAAGGAGTAGAACTCTTCTTCAAAATTACCAATTTGGACAAAATTTGATTTGAAAGACATAATTTTTCATGCTAAAATATAAGTCAATAAAACCGAGAGTCTACGTTGAAGCAACAGTTGTTAGTTACTTAGTAGCGAGACCCAGCAAAAATTCAGCACCAGCATCTCGGCAAAGAGCGACTCAACGATTGTGGCAAAACTATGCGGATAAATTTGAGTTTGTTATTTCAAGGGTAGTCCGTGAAGAAATCGCGCAGGGAGATGCAAGCGTCGCACAACGGAGGCTTGAGGCAGTGACATCTTTAACAGTATTAGAAATGTTACCAGAGGCGGATATGCTCGCGCAAAAATTGATAGATGATAGCGCATTACCACTAAATTCTGTCCCAGATGCACAGCATATTGCTATTGCTACAGCACACGGTGTAGAGTATTTGGTATCGTGGAATTATAAACATATTGTGAATGAACACAAACGTGAGCATATCAATAAAGTTTGCATAGAGGCAGGATTTAACCCAATAACTTTATGCACACCACTTGAACTGATGGAGGAAATCCAGATGAAAGAAACACCAGAAAAACAACCAGAATTTGACCCAGAAACGCACACAGACCCCATCCTTGAAGAATGTTATCGAATCAAAGCGGAGATTAGCGCGCAATTCAAGACTGTAGGCGAATTTTTTTCCTATCTGAAGGAGAAGGAGGAAGAGGACAAACGGAATGGAGTAAAATATGTCTCCTATTTTGACCCGTCTAAGCATAAAATGCCGAAAAAACCTGAGGATGATGTCTAAACATTAGCGGGAAAAAAGTTCTGTAAATTTTTATGCAATAAGTAGTTTTAGGATTTTGCATTTTTCACAAAATTTTGCAAATTGCAAGTTTAAAATTTAAGCATAATAAAATTGCAAAAATATTCAATGCAATTTTGTTATGCTTAAATTTCTTTATTGGTTTTATTCAAAAACACTGATTAGACGACCTATATATGTTCCTACTATTGTATCTGATCTATCTCTTGAACTATCAATAGTTGCACAACGATTGTCTAATTCACCTTCCCTTAATATTTCTATAACTGCTTTAGAATTATACTCTGTTAGAAGCGTTCCAAAAGTAGTATGTTTTATCACATCACTATCAATTGGTGGATCTAAATAAATACGAACTTTATAACGAATTTTATTTTTATCCTCAGAATCGAGTATATGCTCATAATAAGGTCCATCTTCAAAACGGGAATAAGGATGAAGATGAGATCCATCTTCATCTTTATCAGTGTCTAACCAAAATTCATTGCGTATTGCATAATGAAAATAGATATATTTACTGCCCGTAGGACATATTAATGCTTCACCTATACTCGTTTTATATTTACCTAAATCCAAATCATAATCCCCACTAAAACTAATTAATTTTCCTTTCGGATAATATTTTTCTTCCTTCTCTCCAAGATGAATTACTTTTTCAGAAATTATTTTTCCTCTTGGATCATATATAGCATTAATAGGGTTTCCGTCTGTTGATATTTCTGGTAATTCCATATCAAAATAAGGTATAGTTTCTAATTCTATACCTTTATTTTCTAAATCTAATTCAAGATTACCAACTATACTATCTGGACTATCTTGACTACAAGATAGAACTATAAAAAATGATACGAAAATTAAGATAGGTTTTATAGTTTTCCAAAAAACTATAAAAATACGGGATTTCATTTTATACTCCTCTTATGATAAATGAGGAATAGCTGCTATCCCATGAAACTTAAATAGGAACTATATTTGATTAGTATTGACAAATCACTGTTAATAGTTTATACTATTTAAGACGAGGGATAGCAAACTATTCTTCGGTTTTAACAAGGTTTCAAATTTCCAAGTCTGAACCTTGTTATAAATAATGCCTCGTTGTGATTTCTTATTAAGATACCTCACAACGAGGCATCTTACAAATATATTGTATCATAATGTTTTTTAAAAGTCAATATAAATTAAAAGATGATTTGGATTTTTTTCAATAAAAAAGATTGTAGCGAAAATGAACAAGAGAAAAAAGATGTACTGCCATCGGAAATTAGGGCCACTACCTTAGACAAGATTGTGATATACTTACAATCTAATTGAAAGGTGAAATCCGATGGCAGTACACTATTTTAGTCTAACGATTGTAAAGAAACAACCAAACTAAACCTAAAATTACTTATTGTGTTTTTAAAATTAAATTCGCTTTTGGTTTTTAAAATGCAAATTTTTCTGAAAAATGCAAAATCCCAAAACTACTTATTGCGAATTTTTATAGTTGTGTCTGATATTCGAAAAATTCTGACGAGAATTCTACCGAATATATTCCTCTCCACGATGCTTTGCAATCCATGTCTTCAACGGCACATCCGCATCTGTCGGTTGCCACCAACCTTTAATATTCACACCATCCCCTAATAACTGCCGCCGAATTGGATCGCATTTTTCGAGAATCTCAGATGGCATCAAGTTATAATCTAAACCGCGCAGCCAACGATAACTATAACCCATAAACAGGACTTTCCGCGTCACATCGGAGAAATTCCAACCGCGCGAATGCCACATCCGCCGATCGAAAAGCACTGCTGTTCCTCGTTTAACAAGCAGGTCTATTGCACCTTCCGGGTCATCATCAGGATTACTACGAGGTGGTAAGGAGTCAAGTTTGTGGCTCCCCGGAATAAGACGCATTGCACCGTTATTCCGATGTGTAACATCACTTAGCCAATAACTCACTTTGAGTGAAAGGCGTGGATGCGGACGTTCCATCTCTGGAATAGGTCTGCCACCGTCCTGATGCCAACCTGCACCTTTATTGATACGTTGTGTTTCGGGAGGCTCTGGCGGATACATAATGAGGTGTGAAATATAAAGTTGGATATTCCACCCTAAGATATCCCAAAGCAGCGGAAAAACCTTCTTGTTATCAAGCAGTTCCAGTAGGATGTCGTCTTCAATCACTGTGCGGAATTTTGACAGCAATTTGTGCGGTGCCAGTCCCGATTTGGCGCGTTCTTCAGCGTCAATACGATCTGCGACTTTTTCTAACGCATCTACCATCTCAGGACTTATTGCATCTTCAACAACGAGGTAACCGGTATCGTTGAACGCTTTGAGTTGTTCATCTGTGGCACAGTATTCAAGCCAACTTATGTCCATCATTGCCTTTCCGAATCTTTAATTTCAATCCTCAACCCGCTCAATTATCTCACCTGTTTCACGGTCTCTATAGATACGTTTCATTCTACCATCCGGCATCCGTTCATCTTTGAGATGGGCATATCGTTCATCAGTGTCTGACTTTCCTGCTTGTGCGTCATCAGTTTCCGCTTCACCGCGCCAGTCTGCAAGTTCAACTGCTTCCCACTGCTTTGTTTCTGCAGATTTATAGCAGGCATCAATGATAGCATTGACAACATAGCCATCATAAAAGGTTTCCAGTGGTTCCCTACCTTCGTCCATTGCGTTGAACATATCAAGGAACATATCCCGGTAACCGAGTTCAGCCACCTCATCGCCGACAGGAAAGAGCCAACCTGTATCGCTTTCGGCTTTTTCAGCGACATAACCTCCTTGTCCGACAGCCGTAAACATCTCAAAGCCTGTTCGAAGCCAATGATTAAGCCAGATCGTGCCTTCGCTACCAGAAACTTCATCGCGTAAATCCATACCACCGCGGAATGCCCAACCGACCTCAAATTGACCCATTGCGCCACTTTCAAATCGTATCAGCGCGATGCCGTGGTCCTCAGCATCAATCGGATGCACAAGTGTATCTGCCCAGCACATTACCTCAAGTGGTTTGTTGTTCTTCCCAACAAAATTTCGGATGATCTCAATGCAATGGCATCCCATATCAACAATTGCGCCACCACCTGCTTGTTCCAAATCCCAAAACCAATCACTATGCGGACCGGGATGTGTCTCTCTGGAACGCACCCATAAAATCTTACCAAGTGCACCGTTTTGAACGGATTCTAACGCCTTAAGCGTTTTAGGCGGGTATACCAAATCTTCCAGGTAACCGCCAAACACACCAGCGTTTTCAACGATATCTAACATCGCTTTTGCTTCTTCAGCGGTGCGTCCGAGTGGTTTCGTGCAAAGGATTGCCTTACCCGCTTCCGCTGCAAGTTCAACCGCTTTCAGATGTAAGTTGTTCGGCAATCCAATGACAACAGTATCTGTCTCAGGATGATTGATAGCTGCTGCCAAGTCGGTTGTTGCGTTAGGAATATCCCACTCTTTGGCAAATTCGGTTGCGCGTTCCTCACGTCGGGAGTAAACAACATGAACGCGGTCTGCACCGCGCTGATTATGAAGCGTCATCGTGTAAAACATGCCGATGAGTCCTGTGCCGAGCATCGTAACTTTATGGTTTTTCTGTTCTGACATTCATTCCTCCATTAAAAGTGTTTTAAAAAGAAAGATTAGGCAAGATAACCTAATGCTTCGTCAACATATTATTGTCCGTCGCGATTCGGAGATCGCTCCTACCGATAGACCGCTTATGGTAGGAGGGAACTCCGATTCCCGACTACTTTCAAGACCTATCAATTAGCACTTGACTAAGCACTAACCCACAAACTATTTCGTTTTGTATGCTGAAATCACACCCCAGTCATCAACTGTCCAGCAGTGATCTTTATCTGTAGCATGGACACCTTTGAGAGTTCCGCCGCTCCCGCCAGCTTTTGAAGCATTCCACTTTTTACCGCCATCTACAGTATGTAAAACAGCATTATAATCTCCAACTGTCCAACCTATCATATTATCCACAAACATAATATCTTGGAGATTATCATAAGAATCAGTTTTCTGCTGCTTCCATGTTTTGCCACCATCGCTTGTGTGAAGAATTAATCCCTCTTGTCCACAAATCCATCCAGTCTTTTCATCGGAAAAATGGATGCCGAACAAGTTGTTATCGAAACCAGCATCCTGCTTTTCCCATGTTTCACCACCATCTGTAGTATGCAGGAGCGTTCCATAAGACCCAATAATCCAACCTATAGTTGGTGAAACAAACCAGATATTTTCCAAGTTATTCCGCGTCTCCCCTACACGTGCACGTTCTGAGCTGCCCACCCATGTTTCACCGCCATCGGTAGTTTTGAGAATAGTGTTCTCTGAACCCACGATGAAACCGACCGTCTCACTGATTATCTGAATTCCCATTAAGTTGGCACGTATTCCACCTCTACGCGGGTTATTACTTTGCCCTGCAGCCTCGCTTCTTGCTATTTTTCGGTTCCATGTTTTCCCACCATCTTTAGTTTTTAAAATAGTCCCTCTTGCACCCGTAATGTAGCCTACCTTTTCATTGACAAAATAGATATTATAGAGCGTAGGAGAACCGCCGCCTCTGAAGCCTGGCGGAGGACCACCCCCAGCACCAGCGGGTCGCCCAGATGTCTGTCCTGTAGGGGCACCGGAAGGACGCATATTGATCTCTTTTTTCGCCCAAGTTTTCCCACCATCTTCTGTCACAAGTATCAAACCTCTATCTCCAACCACTAAACCGTTTTGATTATCCCAAAAATGCACATCATGCAACATCCCTTGAACGCCATCATTACGGATGAAATCGTCTTCTCGTAAGACAGTCCAATTCGTTTCAGCCATCGTGTCCGAAAAAGAGAGCATGATACCGATAAGTAAAATGAAAAAAGTTATAATCGTTCTCAGCATGTCAATCTCCTTTTTATAAACTATAATATACACTCTTACTTATGTGAAAAATTCCTCATTATGAGGTCGCACATCCACCTCAAAACTCCATGCGCTACGTTCTTGTTGCACAAGTGCCCAATAAGTATCGGCAATAGAATCAGGTGCAAGCAACGGTTCATCTTCTTCCAACTGATACCGGTCTCTAATACCCGGTGTGTCAATCACACCATCAATAATGACGTGCGCTACGTGGATACCGTTTGGTCCAACTTCACGGGCAAGTGAAGATGCTAAACCACGCATTGCAAATTTGGCACTGCTAAATGCGATTGCGCCTGCTCTGCCACGCACTGCAGATGTCGCACCGGAAAAGAGGATTGTCCCGCTACCTTTTTTAATCATTCCTGGTACTACCTGTTTAACACACAGAAAAGCACCGAGTGTACAAACGCGCCATGCGTTTTCGAATGCATCAGGTGTCAGTTCTGCCAGGTTACCCCATGCTGCATTTCCGGCGTGGTTCACCAAGATATCTGGATCCCCTAATTCGTCACGAATCTGACTAAAACTCGCGGCAACTTGTTTAGCATCCGTTATATCTGTTGGGATGGGGATAACTGATACGCCTGTTGCTTCCAATTTGTTTGATAAATTGATACTGTATGCGGATGAACGCGACAACAAGGCAAGGTTGCATCCTTCGCTTGCGAATTTTCGTGCGATCGCCGCACCTAAACCCGGGCCTACACCCGCAATCACTGCAATTTTTGACATGTTGATCTCCTCCTTATTAGGAAAATATGTAAATATCTTATTCGATGCGTTTCAAGACAACTTAAGTGGCATATTAACCGCATTATCCCGACGTTCATGCATATTCTTTTCCATCGCTTCGGGATATCGGTCTGGCAGATAGGAAACTTCGTTTAGTCGTTGAAGTGCTTCTCCTTCCAACTGCCAACCAGCGGCACCAAGATTGTCCTGCAAATGTGTAGCGTGTCGTGCCCCGACAATCACAGAGGTCATCGCCCGTTGTTCAAGCACCCAGCGGAGTGCTATCTGTGCGGGACTATGCCCCAATTGCTCTGCAACCTCAAAGAGAGTTTGTAACGTCTCATCTGCGTTTGCGGCAAAATAACGTTGCGGAAACGCCCACCCTTCTGCTGATCGCGATTCTGCTTGCGTGCGTTCACCGGGTTTGTATTTGCCAGAAAGAAATCCACCTGCTAATGGACTCCACACAACAATTCCTAACCCTTTATATTCACAGAGTGGTACCAACTCCTGCTCTATATCACGCACAACGAGACTATATTGCGGTTGATAGCATACAAACTGCGCTAAGTTAAGCGAATCGCTAAGCCACAACGCTTCAGATAACCGCCAAGCTTGGTAGTTACTGCACGCTGTGTAACGCACCTTCCCCTGGCGAACAAGGTCATCTAATGCACGCAGCATCTCTTCCAAAGGGGTCTGCGTATCAACGTGATGGATATAATAGATGTCCACATATTCCATCTGCAATCGTTTAAGGCTGTCGTCAATCGCCTGCATGATATGCACACGGGACATTCCAGAATCGTTCGGACCGGAACCCATTGGATTGAAGAACTTGGTAGCTACAATCGCATCCCTGCGCCTGCCTTTAAGTGCCTTACCGAGCAATACTTCCGACTCTCCACCGCCATAAGAATTAGCAGTATCAAAAAAGTTCACGCCTGCATCCCACGCGAGATGTACCATGCGTTCGGATTCTGTTTCATCTGCACCGTGACCAAATGTCATTGTGCCTAAGCAAATTTCGGAGACCTTCAGGCCGCTTTTGCCAAGTTTTCTATATTCCACTATTCTCTCCATCTTTTCGGTTACAGGTTACCCAACGGCGCAGCTTTATTGGCAATTTCTAAAATGCCACCAAGCACGTCAGTAATTTCCGGATCAATCTGATCTGCTGGAACGTATTGGACTAAAGTATGATAATTCGTTTTTTGCATGAGGTTAGGCAACTCAAGTTTTTTAAAAAATGAAGTGAACAACGGATCCAGAAATTCAGTACTGACTTTCGTGTTTGGTGACCAAGGCGATTCTTGACCAAGTGTTTCTCGGGCTTTTTCAATTTCTGTAATTTGTTCTTTCATTATAGATGCACAATCTTCTGAGGACAATGTGTCGCCAGTGTGTTCCACTGCCGCATTGCGTGCCCAATTGGTTAGCACATGTTTACTGGAAACAATATAATTTTCAATTTCACGACACTGCCAAGCATACTCCGTTAATTCAGATCGTGAGCGAAGTTTACTATCAATCCTATCAAAGAGGCAAAATCCCACCAAATCTGGTTTTGCTTCACGTAAACCGTAAAAGTGATTACGGGCTTCACGCGGCTGGTTGCCAACATAGTGTACATAAGGTGATTCTAATACATCTTTGGCAGGATGGTCAAGCTTCTGAGCAAATGCTTGTAAAATTGGAAGATCGGTAGCACCTTCAAGATAGAGGACCCATCCTTGTTGTTCTGCTTGATAGTACTGCTCAGAACCAATTGTCCCAAGTGATTTCAATAGTTGGCTGCCGCGGTCATCAATTCGATGCGGTTTGCCGAGAAACGCAATAACAACATCACGTTTTGCTGCCTCATTAAGAATTACCTCAGAATGACTGGCGGCAACAATTTGGCTACCATGCTCTCGTGCTAATTCTGTCAACACTTGGTAAATCTGCCGTTGTCGAAGAATTTCAAGATGAGCATCAGGTTCATCAAGCAGAAGCACAGAACCGGGATGTGCAGCAATATATGCAAGTAACAGTAAAGTTTGTTGCAACCCACGTCCTGATGAGGATAGGTCAAGAGAGATGCCGGACTCATCAAGATAGGTCATTACAAACTCCCCTCGTTCTTTAATATAATCCGGTTTATCAAGTTGCACACCAAATAACATACGAATTTGATCACAGAGTTTTTTCCATGTTTCAGGATTCTGTGAAACCTGATAGCATAGGTTACGTAAAACGTCTGCAGTACGACCCTCTCCTATCCGGACATCAATTGTTCCTTGTTCTAATCGGATTTCATTAGATGTGAGCCCAGACATCGGCGGAAGATAGACAACAGAAAAAACACCTACTTCGTCCGGAATAGCCATTCGGGAGGTTACCTTCCCATTTTCTTCTGATATTCTCAAGGGACGGCAGTAAAAAGATTCTTGATTGGCATAATCAAATTCCAAACCGCATTTCCAGTTTTTACCATTAGTAATACCTTCAACGATAATATCTATGCGAATGTTTTGGGTTTGTTGTTTACCGTTAATCTTCTCTGTGTCACGGACCTGCAAGTTCCGCCAGAGCAAACGAGCACTTGGAACGGGAACAGAGAGGAGGTGGAGTCGATTGATAACAACTCCCGAACGTTTTACCGAATTCGGTTTTCCCTTATGATTCTCGTTCCATCGTTTGAGTCCTATTTCCCACAAAGTCAGAGCCTGTAATGCTGTCGTTTTGCCAGAATTATTTGGACCGATGAAGACAACAGGGTTCCCTAATTCGACTTCAATCTCCCCAAATCTTTTGAAATTACGACAAATCAATTTCGTTAGCATTTTTGCTCCAGAATAGTTAAAATTACAATTATTCCACCATCTGATTAACTACTATCTTCTTCAAGAATCAGGTATCTTTCGCCAGAATACCCTTCACCTCTTAATTCATGTTCCCAATCAACAAATCCCAAACCTTCATAGAGTCGCGCGGCAGCTTCATTTTCCCTGACATGACTTGTAGCAATCCGTTCAACTTCTGGGTGTAATTTCAATCTACGTATCACTTCAAGCATAGCTGCCCTACCATAACCCTTTCTTTGAAACTTTTTATCTATCATCAACCGTAAGATGAAACCGACGGCATCGGTAAGTTCATACATTGTGAATCCTACCATAGATGGATTCGCTTGGTAATGCGCTTTTGAGTCATAGATGCCGAAAGGATGATATGTCGGATTGACAAATGCTTCGGCAAGAGAAAGCACATTGCTGGCAACAAATTTCTTTTGAGTATCAGCGACCTTTAGAGAAATACACTCATTAAAATTTGTTTGCGTGATTGGTCTGAGCGATACCGCAACCATTAGCCTCCTCTTGTAGATGGATGTTAACAACTTGATCTCTTACAAAACAGTGACGGTTTCACCTTCAGAACGAAGCCCTGCCTCATACACCTTCATGACCTCTAATGCAAACTCAAGCGCCCCTTGCTCAGCAGGCTTTCCCTCCAGAATACAATCGCAGAAATATCGCATCTCTTGATAGAAACCTTGGACGAAAAGTCCTTTGTTTTCAAGCGTGCCGAGACTGTATTGCGGTTCCCAAACGATGGCACCACTATCAAAATTTTCTGACACAAAACTTGTACTGCCGCTGTAGTTGAACTGCATACCGCGTTGTAATAAAACCTGCGTGCCGTTCCGAATTTCAGCGTGGCATCCCTCACCAAAGAACTGGTAAAGCTCAGAGGGTTGACCGTGCCTCGCGCCATCTGCCAAATGGAAATTACCAAGCGCGCCGCTGGCAAATTCTAAGACACACACGCCACCACCGCGTTTACCTCGATGCACTGTCACAGATGATACCTTTCCACCCACTGCCAACAGCAACGATAACGGATGAACCCCGTTTTGCAGCCAATTCGTATGCTCGCCCTCACGCAGCACACGTTTGCCATCACTCGGAATAGTCATCGGATAAACACCCAATAGTGTCCGCAGCGGTCCGTACTTTTCTGTCCTAAAGATTTCAATGATTTTCTGTGTAGCAGGCATGAACGCCTTTTTGAATCCGACAACAACAACGCGGTCTTTTCGGTGGCGAATCATCTCCTCAACTTCACTGGCGAACATGCCCGGTGGTTTTTCTAACCAGACATGAACACCTGCATCTAACGCCTCACAGGTTAATTCTGGGTGGAGACGTGGTGGAACACACAGAAATACTGCATCTAATGCCTCGTTCCGTAACATCTCTGCCATGTTTTCATAACACGCCTTCACGCCGTACTGTTCAGCAGTCTGTTTAGCACGTTCAATGTTTACATCACAAAATGCTTTTAGCCGAACCGGGAGAAATGTCATCGTTGGCAAAACATTTCTATATGCATGGGACCCAACACCAACGACTGCTATGTTCAGTCTCTCTTCAAAGTCTCTTTGGTAACTCATACCTGCTTAGTAATTCCTCAGCGTGGGCAGCATCTATAAATCAGAAAGTGTAGCATCAAGGTATGCATCCATATCCGCTTTCATCTTTTCCAATTCATCCATGTCAATATACATCATGTGCCCTGCGCCGTAATAAGCCATCGTGATGTTATCCTGCAACGATTTGTCCAAACCGAGATGTGTAAACGTGTATTCTGTTGCCAAAAACGGCGTAGCCAAATCGTAGTAACCGCTTGCGACATAAACTTTCAAAGCAGGATTAGTCGTCATCGACTTGCGAAGCGTATCTGCAACATTCACGTATTCGTTCTGATGTCCACCGTAGTCCCACGGATGCACGCGTCTGCTTAGAATTTCATAAGGCAGATCGCTCTCAAACTCAAGGTCACTCCGCACATAGTCGTTTAACGTTGCAGTATAAGCACCTTGAATAACTGCCGAACTTGGGTCATATTCATAGTTCTCACCCGCTGAATCGCGATCAATACCTGTAAAGCGGCTATCAAAACGTCCAACCGTTTGCCCTTCCTCTCGGAGCAACTCTTTACAAAACCGGTTAATTTTTACTCGTAAATCGGTTTTTTCAATGTATTCAGTGGTCAATCCAGTATACATTGCCAATTTCTTAACAATCGCTTGCCTTCTGCGATCCGATAGGGCTGAACCCTGCATCAAAGCAACTGTGTAATCGCCGATTGCGAACTCTCGGACTTCATCTAAAATCTTTTCAAGACTATTCTCTTTTGAAGTTTCCAACTCGCTGAGTTTGTTGTGCCAAAACGCTGTGGCAGTATAGGTCGGCAGAAAAAGGATATAAGGCAAATCGTTCCCTGCCGCAAACCGAATTGTCTGGAAGTTTAGTACGACAGAAACAAGCATAATACCATTGAGATAAGTACCGTGTCTATCTTGAAGATAACCAGACAACCCACATGCACGTGTTGTTCCATAACTTTCACCGATGAGAAACTTGGGGGAACGCCACCGTTTGTAGCGCCCTAAATAAAGCAGAATAAAATCACCGACCGATTCAATATCCCGCTGAAAGCCGTGGAACTGTTTCGCTTCTTCTCCGGGCACTGCCCGACTGAAACCGGTACTCACAGGGTCAATAAATACCAGATCAGTCTTATCCAAAATGGAAAACTCGTTATTTGTTAATTCATACGGCGGTTGTGGTGGATTGCCATCTTCATCCGGTTTAACACGCCGCGGTCCTAACACGCCTAAATGCAACCAAACCGATGACGAACCCGGACCACCGTTGAAGGAAAACGTTATTGGGCGTTCAGATGCGTCCTCTACATTGTCTAAAGTATACGCGATGAAGAAGATAGACGCTTTCGGTTTCTCACCCTCTTTTTCGTCTTCCGCTTTCAAAACAAGCGTGCCTGTTGTTGCAGTATAATTGAGTTCTTTGCCATCAATTGTAACGCTATGGTGTGTAACAGAGAGTTTATCTTCAGGTGTTGGTTTATCTTTTTCTTCAGATGAGCTCTCTTCAGCATCCTTTTTTTCTTCTTGACTCATGTGCAATTCCTTTGTTATTAGATATATGCGGTTATTATAGCATATTTTCAAAACAGGTGTGACAAAATTGTTTGACATAAAAACGAAATATGGTAAACTCTAAAATCGGTAATGTGGCAAGGTTAGGAAACCTTGCCAGCAGCAGGTTGCGCGTGTTTCGTGCGGACTGAAAAGAACCGAATTAATAAATTATAGTAAATCCAAATCTTGCTGACGAGGTTTCCTAACCTCGTCAAAACCCGGACACGATCTTGCTCACAAGGTTAGGAAACCTTGCCAATGCCCAGGTAATTGTGGATTTCCTATAAAAAAATAAAAAGGAGAAATGCTATGAAGAAACCGATTCGTTTAGGACTCATTGGGTGTGGGGGCATTGTGCAAAAAACACATGCGCGTGCTTACCTTGCCCTTGAAGAAACCGTCAAGATTACTGTCCTTGCAGATGTTGTTGCAGAAAACTTGCAGAACGTTGGCGATCAATTTGATGTGCCAGCACAAAACCGATATACAGATTATCGGGAGATGTTAGCAAAAACCGAGATTGATGCAGTGATAATTGCGACACCGCATTCACTTCATGCAGAACAAGTCATCGAATCAGCAAGTGCGGGAGTGGCGATTATCTCCGAAAAACCGATGGCGACCTCTCTTGAAGAAGCAGATAAAATTATGGAGGCAGTTAATCAAAACGAAGTGCCTTATACAGTAGTGCATAACTACCTCTATACTGCTGGGATGCAAGCGGCAATTGCACTACTGCCCGAAATCGGCAAAACCTATTACGGGCGAAGTACTGGAATGGGATTAAGATCAACTGATTTTACTGCTAATCATCCGAACCCAGCGTTTGCATGGCGCGCAAGCAAGGCAACAGGGGGCGGTTGTATAAGTGATACAAGCTATCATGAGATTTATTCTGTTTGTACCTTAGTGCAATCCCCTGTCCGTTATGTTGAGGCACGGGTACGAACAATGGTTCTTGATATTGATGTTGATGATTTTGCCATGCTACTCTGTGAACATGAAAACGGTGCTATTACCACAGTTTCTGGCGCATGGAGTGTTCCAGCAAATGATTTCGGTTGGTGTGAAGTGCATGCTGAAAACGGATCGCTGCGTGTCAAACATCGTTATAATGTTCGCGAGGCGCTTCACCGTTTTACCAGAGCAGAAGGTTGGAAACAATTAGAACTTCCCGACCTTGATGATGAAGGGCTCAAGGACTCCAGTGGACATGGGGGTTATTTTACAGCAACCTTTAATGCTCTTGCTGCGGGCAAAGCATTACCTATCAGTGCTGAGAAAGCATACCACAATCTTGCGATTATTGATGCTGCACGGAGAGCCACGACAGAACGCCGCGCTATTGAGATATAGTGTTGACATTCTAACTAAAGTTTAGGTAAAATTTAATTTGTTCTTTGGTTGAACATTTTGAAAGAAGAGTGGATAATGAATAACGATATACATCAAGCAGTTATTACAGCGGATCAGGATGCCCAAACGGATGTCAACAAATTTCTCTGGGTTGTTGTGGGTTGTTTCGGAAGTATAATAGGAATAGTTTCGCGAACGTCTATCAGCCAATACCGCCTGCAACACGTTTGTACCAAAATTCGCAAGAATACATTGCGTTTTATACAGATACGTATAAAATCAAGGCAAGAAGCATTCAACGGAACTATGCCGCCATGGGTTTTTGCATCCCATTTGTTTTGATTTTTTTATTTATGTTAAGTGGCGGTTAATTGAATACGGGATATTAAAACTTTGTGTGTCTTTGAACTTGTGAATGGCACTCGGCGTGCGCGGACTACCTTTAAGCGCATATTTATTGTAAACTTTAGAATTAATTGGACATTATGTTCAGTTCGGTTAGGAAACCGCACCTACCAAGGGTGTTGAGCATCAAACTGTTAGTTTGTGTCCGCATCTGCACAAACTGTATGAAGGTTTTCAACGTTATCTATAAACATATCGTCCCTACGGGACTAAATGGTTTACTCGGTAAACATTTATTATATGAAGGACGTACCTAATAGATCCAAAAGTCCTCTCCCCTCGCAAAGATGGAATTCCCCGTGTGGCATGCCAATTGGGGGGATAAAGGGGGGGTATTTAGGGCGTTCAAAACACAAAATCTTGGCGAGTCAACCATTTAGTTTGCGGACTAATATGCACAATCTAACAGATTGTGGGACTATGTGGCAACTTAGGTTAATAATATCCTTGACAAATACCCGATTTATGTGTCAAAATAAAATATAATTGAAGAACAGAAGAAAGCAGTTTGAGGGTTTCACATGCAAACGGATCCAAATCACATAAAAGAACTTCCGCTTTTTCCGTTGAATGTTGTCCTGTTTCCTGGCGGTTTGCTACCGTTACACATTTTTGAGCAACGGTATCGCGAAATGGTGAAGTTTTGTATCAGAAACGAATCGTCTTTTGGTATTGTAATGATTAAAGAAGGTGAAGAGGTAGGAGACGCGGCAACACCGTGCAAAGTTGGTACAGCAGTTGATTTAGTTGGCGTTGATCGGTTCCCAGATGGACGTATGAACATCATGATATCTGGACACTCTCGGTTTGAGATATTGGAAGTTCACAACGAACTTCCGTATTTAGTCGGACAAGTGCGGATGTTAGATTCGTTAAACGCTGAGCCTGACACAAATTTGGAAGATATTGCTGCCGAGACGCGTAAACTTTATATTGAATATGAAACTTTATCAAGTTACTTGATATTTAGCTGGCAGCCGCCGGATGAAAATCCAGAACATCCCCAACAATTAGCATATCAAATTGGAACGCGCCTGCGTTTACCATTAAATGAGAAACAGGCACTTTTAGAAACCATCTCATTTGACGAACTCCTTAAACGCGAAATTGAAATTTTGAAAATTCAGAATCAACAAATAGCTTTCCAATTGAAATCACGAAATAATTGAAAGTAAGAAACAAGGCACGTTTTTTATAGTGAAATCCAAAAATATGTTTACACATGCCCGGTAGGTTCGGTTTCTAACCGCACCATAGCCGTCAATTTAGCGTGCATCCAGGCCCGGTAGGTTCGGTTTGTAACCGAACCGGACTGAGCCCAGGCGAATCCTGGGTGTTTTGTTGAGCAGCACTGCTGAGTGGACAGGATAGGTGAAGGTTTCTGCGTCCGATCCGGTTCGGTTACAAACCGAACCTACCGGCCTGGGGCATTTAGCGCATAATTCTTTTCTTAAATTGACGCTTATGGTTCGGTTTCTAACCGCACCATAGCCGTCAATTTAGCGTGCATCCAGGCCCGGTAGGTTCGGTTTGTAACCGAACCGGACTGAGCCCAGGCGAATCCTGGGTGTTTTGTTGAGCAGCACTGCTGAGTGGACAGGATAGGTGAAGGTTTCTGCGTCCGATCCGGTTCGGTTACAAACCGAACCTACCGGCCTGGGGCATTTAGCGCATAATTCTTTTCTTAAATTGACGCTTATGGTTCGGTTTCTAACCGCACCTACCATGGTGTGCAAATAATTACAGATTTTACTATAATGGTAGGCAATTATAACAATCAAGATTAAGTTTCTGAACATATTACCAATGTATCATTGTTATATGAAACGACTTCAATAGAGTTAACATTAGTGCATATCACATCAGTAGGTCAACAGATTCATGGCGCTCAAGGCTCCTATACACCAATTCACTGAAACTCGAACGATCCATATTTCAGGGAGAGATTTCTTGTATATCAGCAATCTTATTTCTACGTTCAGGCTGCTGATTGCTCCCCTCATCTTTTGGGTAATTTACAAGGGAAATTATGAACTTGCTGTTATCATAGGAGGTATAGCGATTGTTTCGGATCTGCTGGATGGGTTCTTTGCGCGTGTGCTAAATCAACACTCGGAGCTTGGTTATATCCTTGACCCCGTTGCGGATAAGGTTGCTATTGGTGCGGGAATTTTCGCGCTTGTCTTTTCAACAAATTCTACTTTTCTAAAATGGGCATTCGCTGCTGTGATTTTCCGAGATGTCGCAATTGTGTTGGGTAACGCCTATCTAGCTTATAAGGCAAAAATGATTACGCGTTCTAATTGGTGGGGAAAGTGTACAAGTTTTTCTTTGTCAATTGCTGTGATACTTTATCTTATTCGTGCGATAAAAGAAAACCTGTTCCCGGAGCGGATCGCCTTTTTTACGCTCTGCGTTGCTCTTGTGTTTGTTGTAATTTCAGCGGTGAGTTATGCACGGCACATGTTGCGTGTGCTAAAAACGGAGGCAATTCAAACGAAAGTTAAACATTAAAATTATCATAGGAATTGACGTTATCTACAGAAGTAACATAAGAAATTATCGTAGAAACAAATTATAACAGTTTAGGAAATATAATATGGAACTTTATTTGAAGCCATCAGATATTGCTGAAGTGATCGGTGTTGATCAGGAAATTATAAAACAGACATTAGATCGGAAGCACCCAGAGATTGAACCTTTTCTACGGACTGTCGCTGCGCCTGCAGAAGAGGCAGAAGGGAAACCTAAGGCGATTCTTCAGTTAAGGATCGACGGTTTAGCACCATTGATAACTCAGCTTAGTTATAATATCCCAACAAACGAGATAATTGAAAACCTTATTTGCCAAGTCGTCCACATTGCCTACCTTCGTGAAAATACCGAAAATTTGGAAACAGAAATTGCTGAACTTCAAGAAAAAGTAAAATCGCTTCAAGAGGAAAGAGCTGATTTGCGGGTACAGATTAATAACTTACAAGAAGAACAATCGAAGAGTTGGAAAAACCGATTATTCAAACTCGGCGGTTGAACGCACAAAGTGAATGTCCTAATTGATTACTTATGGGAAAACAGAAACGAAATCAGTTAATTGCTATCAGTTTTTTTATTATTAGTTTTATTTTTCTTTATGTAGAACCAGGAAACATATCTTGGCTACCGGATCGTATAGCGCAAAGTAGTGTTTTGCTAAAAGGCATCTCGTTTGTCCTGCTGAGTATCGCAGCGATTCTTGCAAGTATTGCTTTTGATAATAAGCGACGAATTGCAATAATATCGGTCATCGGTTTAGCAATAGGACTCGGTTTTCTTTATTTTCCTGTACCTTTGATTTTGCGCGGTTCAACGTTCCATCTTCTGTTTGCAAGTGCAATTTCGTTTGGCATGACAACTACTACTATACGACTTGCGACAGCTATATCTATAATTTGTACTTGTATCGGCATCGGTTTTCTCTATCAACCAGCATTCCCATCACTTAGTGGAACAGCACTATATCTTCTACTGCCGGGGATTACTGTTTTTTCGATCGTCTATTCACAAAAAGCTATATGCGAACGGATCTCAATTGGCTTAATAACACTCGGTTTAATTTCTCTCTGTCAACCGTTTTTTATACTGTTTTACCAAACCGGTTTTCAATTGCTGCTTGCTGGCTTAACAGGATTTATTGTAGTGGCACATCGCTAATTCTCCTTTTTATAGTCCAATCCACAATTACCTGGACATTGGTGAGTGGTGAGGTTAGGAAACCTCACCTACTGCTTGTGTTGAGCATCAAACTGTTAGTTTGTGTTCCGTAGCTGCGCAAACTGACAGTTTGCGCTACAGAAGTGTCCCATTAATTATAGATTTTACTCTAAATCAGTAAATTGTTTTTAGACGAGATATAAAAGTTGCTTATGGCATCAGCAAAAACCACAAAAATTGTCATTGTCGGTGCTGGTGTTATTGGTGCTTGTTTAGCCTACCATCTCTCCCTTCGCCTCCAAAATGTTGTTACTGTCCTTGAGCGTGGTGTTCCTGGTGCGGGAGCATCTGGACACTCTTTCGCTTGGGTGAATGCCTTTGGAAAAGACCCGCGCGATTATCACACACTTAATCGGCGTTCTTTAGATATGTGGTATCGATTGGCGCATGAACTTGATGCGGATATCGGTATTCATTACGGTGGTGAAATGCGATGGGAGAGCGAGACTGAGCGTGCGACGCAGTTGAAACGACGTATCCAGCAACTCCAAACCTGGGGCTATCCGTGCAAACTTATAACACACGAAGAAATGTTCGCATTAGAACCCGAACTAAGTCCGGGTGCCTTGCTTGCTGCATCCCATTCCGAAGCAGACATTCACATAGAAACCGACAAATTTATTGCTGTATGTCTTGAGCGCGCACAGGAATCTGGTGCAATTGTGCATTCAAAAACCTGTGTCACAGATTTTGTTATTCGCAACGGAAGGATTGCTGCCGTTAAAGCAACTGATACAGAATATCAGTGTGATTTCGTAGTTTTGGCAAGTGGCGTTCAGACTACCGAACTTGCATCCCTCGCTGGTCTCCACATACCGCAGCAGCAAAGTCCTGGGATTGTTATTAAGACAACACCGTGTATTCCTGTCTTAAAAAATGTCGCAGTCATTCACGCGCCGCCAGTAGATGACAATCATCAACATCTACATCTGAGACAACTCGCTGACGGCACTCTTAGAATCGGACAGGGAACACAGGAAGGCATAAACCGTGACGATTCACAGGTACATGCTGATGCGCTCCTTGCGCAAGCCAAAACCTATTTGCCAGCAATCGCAGATGCCGAAGCCGTTCCTACGCCTGTGGGGTATCGTCCAATGCCGCTTGACGGATTCCCGATACTCGGATTTACTGAGGCTGTACCGAATCTATATGTTGCCCTAATGCACAGCGGTGTAACCTTAGCACCTCTAATAGGTGAGATGGCAACTTTGGAAATTGTTGATGGTGTGCGGGTAGATTGGTTTTCACCCTATCGATTAGAGCGGTTTGAGTAGGTGTGCCGAAAAGGCATACCTACTGATTTGAGAATTACTCAAAGAGTTCTAATTTGCCATTCTTGACAATCAAGATTTTCGGATCATAAATAGCGTCCCCATTTTCGTCAAATGAAAACTTGCCTAAAATGGTATCAAAATCCCTGATATTAGCAAGCGCGTCCCGAATAGCTGCTGCATCAGTGGATTCTGCATTAGCAATCGCCTCCGCCAAAATATAAAGTGTGGCATAAGCACGAGCAGCATAATTGTTTGGTGCAATTTTGTACGTAGCAGTATACTTCTCTATAAAGGCTTGATTCCCTGGTGTATCAACGGCAGCACCCCACCCGACGAACGTTATAGCTCCTTCGGCAGCTTCACCTGCGGCTTCAACATCAGCCTCGGTTAACGTCCGAATGATAAATGGCGCGGATATACCAAGTTCGCGGCCCTTGCGAAGTATTTCAGGCTTTTCTCCCGGTAAAGATGAGACAAAGATAGCATCAGGATTTAACGCTTTTATCCGCGTTAACTGCTCCGTAAAATCGTCTGTTTCGCCACCTTGAAATGTTTCTGTGCCAAGAATTACAACACCCTTTGCAGTAAGTGCATCTCGTACCGCTGCATCTCCATCAGTCGAAAAAACATCCGTTTTATCATATAACGTAGCTACGTTTTGATAACCAAGTTTCGCGTGCGTTGCTTCAATACCGTTAGGCACTAACACATCTGTGGTCAGTGCGACTCGAAAAGTAAAATCACTGATTGCACTGAGACCCCGTGCAGCGGATGTTGGGCTTATTGCGACAATTTGATGTTCTTTGGCAATAGGAAAAGCCTGTTTGGTCGCTGAAGAGGTCGTGGGGCCAAGGATAACAGAAACGCCATTTTCTTTAATTAGTTTATTGTAAGCCGCAATTGCCCCTTCCACGGTGCCTTGATCGTCAACAGTAATAAACTTAAGATTCGAACCAGCGAGTTGTGAGTCATTAATTTCATTGAGCGCCAATTCAAAAGCCTGTTCCACGTATTTTCCAAATACGGAAGCGTTTCTTCCTGTCCGAGTTAAGACAACACCGATGTCAATTTCTTCACTTGGGATAGGTTCAACGATTTGTGGAATCCGTTCACAGCCGGATAAACCCACAAATATAGTAATAATTGCGAATACAATCGTTCGTGTTGAAATGTTTCTTATGTTCATAAAACTCCTTGATAACACATATATCGTGCCTATTTTAGTTTTTTGGTGGCATATTCGGTATGCTTTCTGTTTAAACAACATTATAATTATACCATTGCTGTGTTGTAAGTCAAATTGAATTGTTGAGGACCAGCAATTCCGAAGACAGAAAAACTTGACAATACTATAAAAACCCCTTAAAATTCCACGTATTACTTTTCAGCGAAAGGAGAGACCATGAATTCACACAAAATAGAGTACGGTACTGTTGTTGGCCCACATCCGCGTACGGCAAGGGCAGGATTCGATATGCTTCTTGAAGGCGGGAATGCTGTGGATGCTGCTGTCGCTGCTGCGTTTGCGGAGGGTGTCGTTGAACCTTCACAGAACGGTATTGCTGGCTACGGCGGTTGTATGCTGATCTATCGCAAGAAAACACAAGATGTTATAGCGATAGACTACAATTCTGCTGCACCAGCAGCTGCTTCCGAAGATATGTTTACGATTGAAGACGCACCCGATGCTCCTGCCGGTTACCGCGTTCCGGGACGCGTCAACGTTCACGGACCTTTGTCTATTGGCGTGCCGGGTGTTGTTGCTGGTTTATGCTTGGCATTGGAGGAGTATGGTAGTCTTCCGCTTGCGGATGTTTTACGTCCCGCTATCAACTCAGCACGTTACGGTTATGCACCGAATAGTGCAAATCGTGGTGGGATTGCGGGGAATGCTGAACGGTGGAAGCAGGAGTTTCCAGAAACAGCACGGGTTTTCCTCAGAGACGGTAAGCCACCGAAAAAAGGTGAAGTACTTACTAATCCAGACTTGGCACGGACCCTGGAGGTTGTCGCTGAAGGTGGACACGCTGCATTCTACGAAGGCACTATAGCCGAAACAATCGCTAACCACATTCAGGAATTAGGAGGATGTTTAACCGTTGGTGATCTGAAAAATTACCGTGCTTTCATTACGCAACCTTATGAAATTCAATATCGCGGTTATTCCGTGTGGACAGCACCTCTCGGTGCAGGTGGACTAACTACCTTACAGATGCTCCGTTTAGTAGAAGAATTTGAAGTAGCTGAAATGTCTCTCACAGATAGATTTCATCTTTTTGCTGAAGCAATGAAGATTTGTTGGGGTGAAAGACTCCGCAGATTCGGTGATCCCGCATTCGTTGATATAGATATAGATGAAGAACTGTCAGATAGTTTCACGGCAACACTCAGTGAAAAATTGAAGGCAGGTCTGGAATCACCACAACCAGGAGAGGTTGTCTATCACGAACCGATGAGTTGTACTAGCCATATTTCCACAGCGGATGCGGAGGGGAATATGGTATCGCTGACGCAGACACACGGTGGCGGATTCGGTTCTATGGTAACCGTGCCTGGTACCGGACTGCTTTTCGGGCACGGTGTGGGTCGTTTCGATCCGAGGCCGGGGTTAGCCAATTCTGTCGGTCCGTGTAAACGTCCACTTCACAATATGGGACCGTGTCTTGCCACACGGGATGGCATGCCGTTTGCGACTTATGGTATCCCCGGCGGTCGTACTATCCCAAACAATCAACTAAACTTCAGCGTTAGTCTTATAGATTTACAAGTATCCGCGCAGGCGGCATTGGATGCGCCACGTTTTCATAGCGACGGTGCGGAACCTATTCAGGTAGAATCCCGTGCGGGTGAAGAAGTACTTGCTGGATTACGTGAACTTGGACATGAAATTACAGCGAGTGGTGGAATCGGTGGACCAGGACACGTTATTCGTCTATGGAATGAAGGAACTTGTCACGATGGCGGTACAGACCCGCGTGGTGAAGGTAAAGTTATATCACGTTAATGGGCATACGTCCCATAGAAGTCGTAGAAGGGATTGATAATCCCAATTTTAATCTAATTCTTTTGGAGTTTTAACAGATATGTCACAATTTGTAAAAGCCGCGACAACCGAGCAAATAAGACCAGGAACCTGCATCGGTGTCAAGGTTGAAGGTGTTTTTATCGGTATCTACAATGTTGAAGGTGAGTATTATGCCATGAACAATATCTGTCCACACCTCGGTGGGGTTTTGACTTACGGTTTCTTGGACAAGAATTGTGTTACCTGCCCAATGCACATGTGGGAATTTGATGTAAAGACCGGAGAATGTGTTTGGCCAGGTGAAGAGAGTATTCCTGTCTATCCCATCAAAATCGAGGGCGAGGATATTCTTGTCAATGTAGATGAACCGATGAATATGGACAAACCACAGTAGAAGCGATTAACACTAATGCCTATTGTGTTAATCAGAAAGGAGGGACAGCATGGCATATCTGCTCACCGGTGGCATGGGATGCATCGGTACTTATGTTATTCGCGACCTATTAGCTGCCGGTGAAAAAGTGGTCGTTTTTGATTTTGCTTACGACTTAACAATTCCAAAGATGGTGCTATCAGATGCGCAAATTGAAAGTTTTACTTTTGTGCAAGGGGACATTACAGACCTGCCGCACGTCTTACGCACCGTTCAAGAACATGAAATTGATCGAGTTATCCACCTTGCTTCGTGGCAGGTGCCAGCATGTAATGCAAATCCGCCGCAAGCGTTGAAAGTCGTATGTGAAGGGACAATCAATATATTAGAAGCAGCGCGTATTTTCAATCTCAAACGCGTTGTGTGGGCAAGTAGTGTAGCAGTTTTCGGTTCACCAGAGGATTATAACCATCAACAGATTCTTAACGATGCTCCACATTATCCTAAGTTTATCTATGGCGCATGTAAATCGCTCAACGAAAGATATGCAATGCACTATTTTGATGCTTACGGTGTTGATTCAATCGGACTTCGGTTTACAGCGGTCTACGGAGTGGGTCGGACACGAGGGATGAGTTCGTTTACAACAAAAATGATTGAGGCGGTAGCAATGGGTGAACCGCATGTGTGTCCGTTTGGTGACGATTCGGTAGATTGGCAGTATGTAGAAGATGTGTCTCGATCAATTGTGATGGCGTGCACATGCCCGACAACGAAGACGCGTGTTTTCAATGTCAAGGGGGGTATCCGCCCCGTAAAAGACGGTGTGGCGTACCTGAAAACTTTAGCGCCGAATGCGCAGATTACATTGGAACCTGGAGTGTTTGGTATCTCGTGGGATTATGATGCAACAGCTATCGCCCAGGAGATGGGATTTACACCTGCTTATACGATGGAGCAGGGAATCCTGAAAACATTTAATAGGTTTCGTGAGCGTGCTGGATTGGAACAAGTTTAAGTGTAAAGGCAGAGTATACTTCGCCTTTACACTTAAAACAACGATTATGTTGTGCTTTCAAATTAGTAATATTTTTTCATCTGAGCCCAGCTAACAGCTAACTTTCCGCGGGCTTCAACTGCGGTTGCCTGCCCCCACGGTATGTTATTACCACTACTATCGGCTTGATGTATATCATCAAAGTTCAGATGTCCCCAACCGCCGCCATGATTATCAACGACGACAATTTGAGCAGTTTTGCCTTTCAAGTCGGAAACATCCCACTCTTTCCGGGTCATGCTTTCATGGTTATCTCCGGTTGACGTTCGCTCAACCTCTTCATCAATTACCAGGTTAACAGAACATGGATTAGGATCAGTTGCCCAAGGATGATTACCACCACCAATAAGGAAATTCATTGTTTCGCCAACAATTACGAATTCAATTGAGGTAATAGAACCCTGTGGCCCATCGCCTTGAACGCCACCTGGATTCTGTCCAAGTGCCGCCCCTTTATCCGGCCCTTGGTACTTTTCAAATCCTCCGATCCACCAATCTCCCTGATGGTTAGAGGGTTGGTTACGATTACGTGCTGTCGGGTTATCTCCCCAAGTCGGTTGGAAATCAAATGCTGTGCCTGTTTTCTCCCAATCGGTGAGATCACCTGTCTCAAAATCGTTGTTAAAAAATCGTGCAAAGGTAGGGTTAATGAATAAAACACATAAAAATGCAAACATAGAGAAAATCATGAGCGATAAATACATTCTTTTCATCTTATATATCTCCTTTTTTTGAAAAGTTAGGTGTTTCATATCACTTATGTCCATAAGTGATATGAAACTTGTTTTAGATTTTAAACTAATAATACTTCTTCATCTGTGCCCAGCTAACAGCTAACTTTCCACGGGCATCAACGGCAAGCACCCGGTCCCATGGAATGTTTTTGCCGCCAGCGTCTGCTTGATGGACATCGTCAAAGTTTGGATGTCCCCAACCGCCGCCATTTTGGTCAACAACGACAAGTTGAGCAGTTTTGCCTTTTAAGTCGGAAATATCCCACTCTGCCCGTATCATTGTTTCTGTTGTGCCAGCCTGTTGACCGGTTGATGTGCGAACGACTTCATCATCAATCTCAAGATTTACACAACACGGACCAGGATCATTTTCCCAGGGGTGAAAACCTCCGCCGATGAGAAAATTCATCGTTTCTCCGATAATCTTGAACTCAATTGATGTTAGCGTGCCTTGAGGTCCGTCACCTTGAACATCACCAGCATTCTGTCCGAGTTTATTATCCGGGCCTTGGTACTTTTCAAATAGTCCAAGCCACCAATCGCCTTGATGGTTAGAAGGCTGGTTACGGTTTCGGGCTGTCGGATTATCTCCCCAAGTCGGTTGAAAATCAAATGCTGTGCCTGTTTTCTCCCAATCGGTGAGGTCGCCTGTCTCAAAATCGTTGTTAAACGCCCGTGCAAAGACAAGGTTAACAGGCAAAATGAATAAGATTATGAGAACAGAAGGCATCATAAGCGAGAAAATTATTTTTTTCATCAGATATCTCCTTCAGTTTTGAAAAGTGATGTGTTTACTAAATTTGCTTACTAACAAAATAAATTAAGAGTTTCACAACGTAATCGTTCTTCAATTCATCTGATTCTATTTGTGAGGGTGTTAACCAAATAATGATGCTCAAGTCCGCAGCCCCTCTAAACTGTGGTACATCAAAACGATTTTCTAAATGATAACATATTGGACAAAGGGTGTCAATGTCCTTTAGACGATTTTTTATTGACTTAAGTGTTGTTACTCTGTCCCCTCCATAACAACAATTCACTTTACTCGGAGGATATCATGAAAAGTTGTCCAAGATGTCAAAACAAGCACTTTGTGAAAAACGGGTTCGTCAACGAAACTCAACGCTATAAATGTCCGGCGTGTGGGTATCAATGGACACGCACGACACCCAGAGGATATCCACCCGGTCATAAAAGGTTGTCTGTGCTTTTATATTGTCATGGTCCTTCAATGCATGCTATCTCAAAACTTTTTGATGTCTCTGTGCCTGCTGTGCTGAAATGGATACGCGCCTTGCGAAAAAGCAGGCCTCCAAACCTAAGCTTGCTCCCGGCACCCCTATTAGTTTGGAGCTTGATGAAATGTGGCATTATATTGGAAATAAGAAAAACAAACTTTGGATATGGAAAGTCCTTGACAGAAATACCGGACACCTCATAGATTGGAAATGTGGCGGACGTAATAAACAAATACTTGAGAAACTCACAACACGCCTTGTG
>PYJA01000077.1 GCA_003635185.1 Candidatus Poribacteria bacterium
GGATTTCATCAAGCGTGCAACGCGTCGATATCCAATGGTGTATCCCATACGTAATAGTTCCTCTGTGATACGCCTATAACCATATCTTGGATAACGGGCAGATAACATTTCTATCTCCTGTTGGAGTTGTGCTTCACAAGGATCCTTTTTGGGTTCATAATAGAGACTACTTCTATTGAAACCGAGTGTCCCGCAAATCTGTCGCATTGAGTAATCAGTTCGCAAAGTTTGGACAATCCTTCGTTTTTCAGTAAGGGTCAACTCAGCAAGGTTGAGACTTTTTTTTGGATATCCAGTTCCAGGGTTAATTTACCAACAAGTTGTTCAAGTTGAGCAATCCGCTCCGCAGACGCATTCGTCTGTTTATCAGCAGCTTCAAAGAGTGTTGCCGCATTTTCAAGAAGTTGGCGTTTCCACTTTGAGAGTTGAACATCGCTGATGTTATGTTTGCGACACAACTCCGCCTGTGAACTTTCACCACACAGTGCCTCAAGAACAACTTCAGCTTTAAATTCTGGGGTGAATCTTCTTCGTTTTGCCATCGGATTTCTCCTTTAAATTAGATTGTTATTATATCACAATCTAATCTTAGACAGTGGCCCGAATTTCCGATGGCAGTACACTAAGTTGCCACTTATGTAGCATAATCTGCCAGATTGTGCTTATGTGTGTGCAAACTGGCAGTGGACACTACAAATATCCGCTAATTATCAGCATTTTTTCATTAAAGACGGTGTTCCATGGCTAAAATCTTATAGGTAGCAACTTAGTGGTTGACTCGGTAAGTTTTTGTGCTTTGAAATCTCTAAATACACCCCCCTTTATCCCCCTGCAAGCGAGGGGAAGGGACTTTTGAACCTATTACGTAAGTTTTGTCCATAATAAATGTTTAGCGAGTAAACCACTTAGGTTACTATACACGAAGTATTGTAAATATCAAATCTTTTTATAAGAAAATTTAAAAATTATTACTGCGCTTTATGCCATTCCTGCACCGCTTTCGGAATTTCTTGGAGGTTTTCGATTGTCGTTTGGAGCGGAATAGCACACTCCGGACCAATCAAAGGCACGCCTGCGTCAAGGTTTTTTACCACTTCCGCATTAACGTCTTCCGGTTCTTTGGCAAAGAGCGTTTCGGGGTTATTGATATTACCAACAAGAGCAATCCGCTTTTTAACGATGTCCATAGATTCTTTGGGTTCATTTTTGGAGTCGTAATGGAAGGCTGCCATGCCGGTTTGCGCGATGTACTCCATCCGATCCACAGTGCGCCCGCAGATATGTAGGATGAGCGGTATCGGAATCCGTTCCACGAATTCAATGTGCAAGTCGCGGAGATAACGTTGGTAGTATTCGCCGCTAACGAGGTCGCCCGTTGCGTGGTCGGGGAGTGTGAGTGCATCCGCACCTGCTTCTATTTGGGCAATACCGAACTGCACAGTCGCTTCCTTCATTCGATCCAATGCAAGTTTCGTTTTTCCGGGATCATCAAGCGATAATAATAGGAAAGGTTCAACGCCGAAGCAGTGGTAACCGAGCGACCAAGGTCCCATCGTCTTGCCGATGACTGCGACCTCGTCACCATATTCTTTCTTTAGGATTTTAATTGCTTCAAGCACACATTGCGTATCGGGGTGAGTTAAGAAATCGTTAGGGATAGTGATGTCGTCAACATCTTCCCAGATCGGTTCACGCATCTTGACGGTTGGCCAGTTATCCTTTTGTTCCCACTGAATTTTACATCCGAGCGCACTGGATTCTTGAATAATCGTAAAGACCGGCATTATTGTGTCAAAACCGAGTTCGGTATAACCGGTTGCAGCGAGTCTCGCCATGAGTTCCGGTTCACGATTTGCCTGCGGAAAGGGAGCGTCAACTAAGTCCATCAATTCAACAGTGGCAACAGACGTAGGATTGCAAACAGGTGTTCGGTCAGTGGGTTCATTGCGGAGCGCAGCGAGTACACGTTCACGTCCGGACATCGGTTTGACGACTTGGCTATTTTCATTATGCACTGTGGATTACCTCATGTTTGCTGACTCGGTGCAGATAGCACACCACGGGAAGCACTCGCTTCCTCTTGGCGTAGGATAACTCGGACATTTGGGGCACGGACTAATAGCAGTCCGACAAGCTCATCGTGTGATTGCCCGCACGGAAAAGCGACAGAATCACCTTTATCGTTCACGGCTTCCATTTCACCCAATTTTATCAAGCCGCCAGCAATTGCAGAAACTCGACGTTCAGCAGGACGACCTTCACCATTTGATTTAACACGGTAGGTACCGTTTCCCATAGAGTCAACAGTAATAGTGAGTTTAGATTTTTTATCCAGTGTGTTCAATGGACGCGGTTCAACCGATGTATTCGGTTCAAGTTTGCATGCCTCTAAAAAAACACGTCGACATGCTGCTTCGTGTCTTTCACCACAAGGAAAGCAGAGCATCCCATCCGGACGTTCCTGCATCCCACCTAATATTTTCATTGACTGCACAACATCTTCAATCCGTGTTGCAGCACCTTCAATCCGACTGTAGGTATGCACTCGGAAAACAGCGCGTTCCCCTTGCTGCTGACGGTAAAGTGCAATCGTAATATCGTTGAAATGTGGATCAATCGGTACGAGTTCGATTCGCCTGCCGATATTAACAATGGATGCCATGAAGTCCCTTGAATAAGCAATTTGCGATAGATTATGGTAGATTTTAGAATTATTTGGACACTTGCACCAGCGAGGTTAGGAAGAAATCAACGGTATGAATGCCATTGGGCGAATACGCGTATGGTATTCGCCATGATTCCCCGCCTCGCCAGCAGAGGGGTGAAGGTGTATATTTATTTTTATACTTCACCATAAACTACCATCGTCCGCCGTAGCTTTTATAAATGTAACCGTAAGCTTTTTCTGAAACTCTGCGTAGAACATTTGCACGTTGCCCAACCCACGCACCAAAGGAGATACGACGTCTACGAGTACTTGTTTTGCTTCTATCTTCAATCAGTCCGGTAAAGACATAAGGACGGAGTTTTCCCTGTGGATCACGCATAACTATGATACCGCTATCTCCTATCAATCCGTAAACAGTCCCTGTTTTGTTGTAAACCTTCACTGATGCGGGGATACGTGTCTTTTTATAGATGTAATCTCCGTTCCGCAGTTCAAGGTAATACTTCATTTTGGCGGAGTGCGGAAGATTATTATGCCATAACTGTACATAGAATTTGTTCAAATCATGTGCACTGGTCAAATTGCGATAAGTACGCCCATTTGAGGGTATGTATTCAATAATTTTAGTCTGTTTAAAGTAGGGATAATTGGCTTTCAATCGGCGATTTACAGCATACGGTCCCCCTATCAAGCGAATAAAATAGTTAGTTGAAGTATTTGAGCTGGCTTGAATCATCTTCTTCAAATGATAACGATTTCTATTGGTATGTGCCAGGCGTCCCTGCTTCACTTCATGAAAATACACGAGCATGACAAAGTTTTTTATTAACGAGGCAGCCATTCTTGGCGTATCTTCGTTGATAGAAACCAATTTTTTACTTCTTGAAATATCGTAAACGACAAAACTGGTCCGGTCAGAGTATGTCAATCCCTTTTTAGGACGGAACTGTTTTACAAGGGCATCTATAATTTTTTCAAGTGGAGAATCTATTGTTGGATCGTACTTAGATCCAACTACTGTGGTCCCGCAGAGTAAGACGACAAGTCCACAGCAAACTGATAATTTAAAGATATTGTTAAGATACGCTTTCATTAGTATTTGTCTTCCTCTTTTTATGTAAAATGTCCCCGATAAATGTGGGGTATGATAGCTTCTAAGATATTTTAGTGATGCTGTTGTGCAGAAACCGTTTATTTTGTTGGCAACCGGTAACAAGCTGCTTCTCGGCTGTTTCTAACGAGCAAGTAATTTCCAACGAGTGTGGGATTATTCCATGTCTGTCCATCTAATGCAGTGAATAGCGCAAGTTCTTTGTGTGCCTCTGGATTCGGTTCTAAAAGCACAATCTCACCAGATTCAGTAAGTACCAACAAGACATCTGAGATTAAGAGTGTCTGCCCATGCCCGTACCGTCCCCGCTTCCACTGACGCGTCCCATCCGCAGGATTGATGCAAGCGAAAATCCCATCATCAAGCCCGTATAAATAACCTTCGTAAAAAATAATAGTTGTGAATTTTGCTTTGAAACGGATACTTCCCCATAAAAGATTAACGTTGAATTCTTGTGATGGGTTACTTCTTGAGATTTGAAATAATTTAGCACCGACACCATAAGCGGTGGAGACGAGAAGCTTATCTCCAGGAAGGGGTGTCGGCTGCGCAGCACATTCTACGGCTGGCCACGGCTGTTTCCATAAGAGTTCGCCAGTAGTAGGTTCATGAGATGTGACAAGCCCGTTGTTAAATAACACAACCTGCTCAGTACCTGCCAAGGTCGTCAGAACGGGTGAACTGTATCCGCTACGATGTCTATGTCCTGTCCATGCAATATCGCCTGTCTCTTTGTAATACGCCACTGCCCCACCAGCACTCACGATAACGAGTTTATCAAAAACAAGTGGCGAAATACTTACACCCCAAGGCGGAGCTTCTGCACCGTTTTCCTCAAAGATGTTTGTCGACCAAATCTGTTTACCTGTTTCAAAATCCAAACAGTTTAGAATACCTGTTGCTCCGACAGTATAGACACGATCACCGTCAATAGTTGGTGTTGCGCGCGGGCCGAGTTGGCCAAGTACCGTATAATACCGAGCCTTATCTCTGTGTGTCCATTTTTCTTTGCCGGTGAAAAAGTCATAACAGACAACCTTTTCCCATTCGTTTTCCTGTTCTTGAGTGATTGCGGAATTGCCGACAACGGCAAAACCTGACCATCCAGCACCAATAGGTTGTTTCCACACTAATTCTGGCGGATTATTTTTCCAATCTGTATTGAGTTTGACATTGGTGATGATAGCGTTTCTGTCCGGTCCGAGGAATTGTGGAAAATCTGTCTGCGGACCTACGGTTGATAAGGTTTGCGGCTCAGCAAGGGCAGCATAACTCTCTGGTTCCGCACGCCATCGCCATTCAAATTTCGGGACGAGGTCACCACTGAATCCATCAAAGCGGAATAGGATTACAAACGCAGCAACACATAAAAGAATGGCACCAAAGGAAAAGAATCTAACTCGCCATGCCAAGCCAGAGAAACATAACAACCATATTATCCCCAGAAAAACCGCTATGATAAGCACTAAAACCGTAAGTGCCACTTTGTCCGCGCGATGACCTGCATCCAACGACCACACGAATCCAATCGCTAAAATGGTGAGACTCACGATGATGAATAGGGGCCACAAACGGATGCTTTTTTTATTTGATGTCATGAAACAGTAAACTTGTTTATGTGTTCAATTTATTTAATCTTAATTCTATCATATATTATTTGACATAAATTTGTCAAGTAAATTGTAATAATTTTTATTTTCTGCTGAATTTGTGAATCAACGTATCAAAGGTGAGATATTTAGCGGAGGATCCGTAGCGCAAACTGTATGAAGATTAAGAAAATAAATCGGTAACTTGGCGAGGTTAGGAAGAAATCAACGGGACCAATGCCATTTAGTGGTTCACTCGCTAAACATTTGTTACATAGAGTACGGACAGAATAGATCCAAAAGTCCCATCCCCCTTGATAAGGGGATGGGGGGTTGAAAACTTACCGATTTCAAAATATAGCATACTGAAATTACTTAGCGAGTAAACCATTTAGGCATTCCCCGCCTCGCCTGCAGCGGGGTCCGCGTGTCTCGTGTGGACCAAAAATTACCGAATTAATAAATTAATCTTCATACGGGACTAAAGACACATAAAAGATGGCAACGCATAAAATTAACGTCATAGCAAAAAATTATCAAAAATATTGAAAACTAAATAACCTTATTTTAAGATTTTAAGGGTGTGTCCAGTTTTTGTCACTTATTTGTCTGAATCACGGATTATCACGGATTTCACCGATTGCGCGGATTATAGTAGATTTTAGAATTACCTGAACATTCTATCCATGCGTTTAGCAAACCAAACGGACTGCGTGTGTGTTGTCCCATAACCTATTAGGTTGTGCAGAAACGGAACACAACCTAATAGGTTATGCTACAGAAATGTCCAAGTAATTATATGCTTTACTACAACCTATCTCATAAGTCGTCCGAGGGGTTTCTAACCCCGATCCATCGGACAGGCGAGCCGGTGAATTTGGACAAAATTGCATTTATGAGATACGCTGTATATATGTCTGGAGATGCCAAGTCGTTTTACGTCTGGACGATGTTCCTCGTCCGATAGTCCGTTTCCGTCCCGTCCTCTTCCAGATTGAGCTCTGGGGGATAGCACAAACTGGAAGTTTATGCTACAAACGCGATAATCCGCGACTCTGACAAGTTTTGATGCATCTTCCTGATAGGGCAATGCTCTTTGTGACAAAAATTTTACATACCCATTTTTAAGGGTGTGTAAAGTTTTTGGTGACCTTTTTTGTCAGAATCTCGGAAAGCGCTGAAAACGCGGAAGGTGTCGCTTTCTGGATCAGCAATATTTTCAAAGTTTACAATAGACAGCAGTAACCACAAGGACTAAGGTTGCGTATATCTTAACGGATTAGTAGATGGGATTGCAAATTTGTCCGCCACAATTCTTTTTATTGACAGTGTCAGGATTAAGGTGCTACAATTTTAAATGTTTTATGCGTTAGCAGGGAGAATTCAACTATGGACAGAGTGCTGGTTAGCGATTTGCTATCACAGCAGGGTTTAGATGTTCTCATCAAAAGCGGTGATTTCAAGGTTGACGTTGTTTTAGCGTTAACCCATGAGGAATTGTTGGAACGTATCGCTGATTATGATGCCCTACTGATTAGAAGTGAGACGAAAGTAACAGCAGATGTCATTGATGCCGCAAAGCGGTTGAAAGTTATCGGACGTGCTGGAGTCGGCGTAGATAACATTGACGTAGCAGCTGCCACGCGAAACGGTATATTGGTCGTCAACACGCCGACAGGGAATACGATTGCCGCGGCAGAACATACCATCGCGCTGTTATTGGCTATAGCACGCAACATTGTCCCTGCTGGTATTTCCCTCAAAAACGGAACTTGGGAACGGAATAACTTTATTGGCGTTGAATTATACGGCAAAGTTTTCGGCACTGTCGGACTCGGTAGAATTGGGCGTGAAGTTGCAAAGCGAGCGCGTGCTTTCGGCATGCAACTTCTTGCCTATGACCCTTTTATCTCCGCAAATGCTGCAGAAAAAATGGGGGTACGCCTTGTTGATCGAGAGACCTTATTCCGAGAATCTGATTATATCTCAATTCATACGCACCTCAATGCGGAGACATACCATAGCATCGGTGAATCCGAATTCCAACTGATGAAACCGACAAGTCGCCTGATTAACTGCGCACGCGGTGGTATTATTGACGAAAAAGCACTCTATCACGCGCTGAAAGAGGGACAGATAGCGGGGGCTGCGCTTGATGTTTTTGAAGATGAACCCGCAACGGATAGCCCGCTCCTTGAATTGGATAATTTTCTTGCACTCCCGCACCTCGGTGCCTCAACGACTGAAGCGCAAGAACACGTTGCCATTGAAGTGGCACAGCAGGTAATCAATGCCCTACGCGGCAAACCCGTTGCCAATGCAGTAAATCAACCCAAAATTGATCCAAGAATGTTTGACCTCTTGGGTCCCTACCTTCAACTTGCTGAAAAGATTGGAAGCTTTCATGCCCAAATCGTTGAAGGACAAATATCAGCAATCAAAATACATTATAGCGGCACCCTCTTTCAGAAAGAAGATGTAACACCCATTACTGTCGCTTTGCAGAAGGGACTGTTATCACCAGTACTCACAGAGGTCAATTATGTGAACGCGCCTTTTTTAATCAAGCAACGCGGCATTTCGATCACAGAAACTAAGAGCGACGCTGAAGCCGATTTTGCGAACCTAATGACTGTTACCGTTGTAACAGATAGGGGTGAGACAATCCTTGCGGGGACAACCTTCGGAAAAAAAGATATCCGTATTGTGCGCATAAACCAACTGCACATGAACGCGACCCCGAAAGGGTACATACTTCTCATTTACAATAGCGATCAACCGGGAATGATCGGACTCATCGGCACTATTTTGGGGGAGCATAACATCAACATTGCGGATATGACAGTCGGACGTTCACGCATCGGAGAAGTCGCACTGACACTTATTAATGTGGATAGTTTGGTGCCACGTAGCGTTATAAAAACGATTGCAGCGCAGAAAAAGATTGATTTTGTTAAGCAGGTTATCCTCTAATAACCTAAGTTGCCATGTAGTAGCACAGTCTGTGGAGACGCGAAACGCAACTATCCCCGCCTTGCCTTAACAGCATACATCGGCCAGGAAAAATAAAAATCGTCATCAGCAGGTTCAACTGTGTAATACTTTTTTGCTTCATCAGGAGTAAGTTGCGCAAACGCATCACGGATTTCTTGCACTACTTCTGGCGGATTTTTCTGTGGACGTACCCACCACAAAAACGACATAAGTGCATTTCGCGTATGTGCTGTCTTCTCAATTTCAAATCCAGCATCCGTTACCATCGCATCCCACTGGGAAGGTGGATACCCGTATACGTGAGAATCATCGCGTAATGTCTCAACGTGGTTCTGCCATGCTATTAACTTTTCTGATTCAGGGGATACGGAATCTACAAGGCAAAAAAGTCCATCTGTGCGTAGAACGCGATGAACTTCACTCAAGAATTTGGGGACATCTTGAAAATGGTGTGGAGCAAGTCGGCAGGTCACTAAATCTATTGAGGCAGTCGTAAAAGGTAGAGACTCCGCAGCAGCAACAGAAAACGTAACATTGTCTATCGCTTGTTCTTGTGCTAATTCGGATGCCTTAACAACCATCTCCGGTGTTAGGTCTGTGGCGACTACATGCGCCACCTTAGGTGCAAGCGCGAAAGCCGTAAAACCTGTGCCTGTTGCAATATCAAGTGTCTTTTCTGTGCCTTTTGGGTCCGCAAAGTCAAGGATAACATCAAGGGTATCGCCTTTTGCATGCGCGCTGCTCTGGGCATAATAATCGGCATGTTGGCTAAACTGTTCACGGACAGATGCGTGTACGGATTTCATTGTATTGTGTTCACTATTTTGTGTGAAAAGGAAGGATGTTAATTAAAAAGAATAACGCCACGCGCATTTTCACCGGCTTCCATATCGGCAAAAGCCTCATTAATTTGATCAAGCGAATAGTGACGGGTAATTAGCTCATCTAATTTCAACTTCCCTTCCGTGTAAAGATTGAGAAGTTTTGGCATATCCACCCGCGGTTGACACGAACCGTAGAATGACCCAACGATCTGTTTTTCAGATGTAACAAAGTGTTGCGCAGGTATACTGAATTCCTTTTCATGATGTGTTATTCCTACAATCACAGCAGTACCAGCAGCACGTACCATTTGATATGCTTGAACGATTGTTTGCGGGTTACCGATTACTTCAAAGGCATAATCTACGCCTCGCCCATCTGTTAACTCACGAACCGCTTCGACTGGGTTATTATCAGCTGCATTGACGACATCTGTCGCACCAAAACCTTTCGCAAAATCAAGTTTTTTCTCTGCAATATCAACGGCGATAATCTTCTCCGCTTGTGCAAGTACCGCACCTTGAATGGCGTTTAAACCGACTCCGCCTGTTCCGATAACTGCAACTGAACATCCAGGTTCCACTTTCGCTGTGTTGAGGACAGCACCGACACCTGTTGTTACGCCACACCCTACAAGTGCGGCTTTTTCTAAAGAAAAATGATCGTCAATTCTTACAAGGTTTTGTTGCGGCACGACCATATATTCCGACATCGTTGCGATCCGCGCCATCTGTAGGATACCCTCACCCGATTTGTTATATAGGCGATAAGTACCATCTAATTGAAACCCGCGCGGCACATTGTAACTTTCGCACAGACACACTTTTTCCATCTGACACATGTGGCAATCACCGCAATAACTGACAAAGGACAAGATAACATGGTCACCCACACGAAAGTCTGTTACATCGGCTCCAACATATTCGATTATACCTGCTCCTTCATGTCCAAGAACAACGGCCGCATCGTAGTAGATAGCACCTGTAACAACCGACAGGTCAGAGTGGCACACACCACTTGCAGCAGTCCGGACGAGGACTTCATTTGCTTTTGGATCCTCTAATTCCAGTTCCTCAACAACTATAGGTTGATTATGTTCATACATAACAGCGGCGTGTGTTTTCATTTCATCCTCTACGATATAGTGATTTTACAGTAAGGATTCCAAATAATTTCTGGCTTTGCGCATGGATTCAATCGGATCGGATTGACCTTCATAGACAACAGAGAGGCAACCGTTATACCCAACACCTCGCAAAATATCTAAAACCCGTGGATAATCCAACCATTCCTCTACACCACTATCAATTTCATAAAACTTAGTCCGGACATAAACGGCATGTGGGGCTGTCTGTTCGATACTTGCATAGCAGTCATAATCCGGATGTGGCGAGCCGCGATGTCCACTTGCCCCAGGTGATCCAGCGTATTGTCCCGTATCCAAGATGTGTGTGAAATAGGGATGGTCGGTTTCATTCAACGCGCGTAAAACCGCATCCCCATCGCGTGTAACGTTATTGTGGTTGTGATTTTGCAGACCGACCAGAATTCCGGACTCATATCCATATTCAGCAACCTCTTTGAAACCTTCAATCATCGGGGGCCATAACGTTTCCTCATCATCGCAGTCTGCAGGCACATAAGCTGCAAAAACCCGTACTATGGGACAACTCATAAAAGCTGCAACGTCAATCCATTTTTTTATCAGTGCGATTTGTTCAGGGTGTTCGGCAACGGGTTTGCCAAAGTTATTGCTAATGCCGATGTAACCTAATGGCAGTCCTTTCCGCATTAAGTTCATCTTGAGTTCCCGCAGATAGTTTACATCAGTTGATTCAAATGCCCTGTTATGGAGTTCAATTACATCAAAGCCGAGATCGTATACGATCTGTGCAAAATCGGTTGCCGTAGTGCCTTTAACATTCAAAGACATTGTGCCAATTTTCATCATGAAACGGTCCTCCTTGCTGTATATCGGTTTTGTTTTAATTGAAGTGTTTATGTATCAGAATTAATATTTTCCGTTTCATCATTAACTTCATTGAGTAATGTTCGCGTTTGCCGATTTGATGTTCTAAAATACGTTACTAAGGTCTGTTGTAACTTATTCAGTTGATGCCGAGTGTCTTCAAGAGAGTGAATCCGTTTATCAAAACTTTCCAGATGATTAAGCCGTTCTAAAATCTCTTGTAATAGGTTTTCTTGTTCTTGGTAGTGCTGCCGCTCTTCTTCTAATAGTTTCAGTCTTTCTGTCATTAACGCGAGATTTTGCTGAGTTTCTTTCAGTTCAGATTGCAACGTTCGCGTAAAAACGATTAATTTCTCCAAGGTATTTGTCGTTTTATAAACTGGCACATCTGGATCTATTCGGGAAAAATCTTTTGGGATTATAGGATCTTCGTCTTGTGCTTCCTTTTCAGAGGTTTCTATATCAATGTTTTCAGTAGGATCAGAGGCAGGCACTGACGGATCGACATCTGTAATATGAAAAATACCTAACAGTTTGATACTATATGAAGCGGGGATATAGCTCTCTTTGCGTTCAGTATAAGTAATTTGAACACGAAGCTCTTCATCAATCTTCAACGAATTGAGGCGGGTATGGATGTTTCGGATAGCAACCTCATTGTATCCAAACGCTTGATTATATTTCGGGTTTAGCTGTCGGAGGTATCGGTAAAGTTCCATCACATCGGTGCTTTCTCGTGAAATACCTTCTTGCGTCAAAACCCCAATTATATCTTTATCATCGGAATCTTCGGAATCTGATGGTGTTTGCAAATTCGGTATGACGATATCCAGAGGCACTTCGCCTTGAATCGCTTTCATCCCAAGAGTCCAACTATTCTCTGAAAGCCTACCACTGAATGCCACGAAGTCATAACTAATAGTCATTTTTCAACCTTATTACTTAACTTTATGATCACACAAACAAGATTGTGGATACCTCACATGTTCATGCTTTGGCCGCCTTATAATTCAAACACTATTTCCATCTGTGCCCACCATTCACCTGCTTGTGCGCCTTCAACCGGTTCTTGAAAAGTCCGCATTAATTCATCCCATTCTCTACACTTCGGATGTTGTTCAAGATAGCGCGGAAAATCACGTTTGATGTCAAACGTATCTACGGTCTCCATCGCCATAAACAGCTGTCTGCCTAACAGATAAATATTCATTTTTGTGATACCAACCGCTTTTAGTCCAGCTAACGTCTCTGGCCAAGCATCTTTATGATATGCCTTATATTCTTCAATAATTGCCGGATCGTTTTTCAAGTTCAAGGTTAGACCGAAATGTTTCATTTTAATCCTTCTAATGCCTTTTCGATTATATCGCTATGATCAAATGCAAGTTGTGGCAAATCCAATACGGGAAACCATGCAACTTCAGCAGCATCGGAACCTGCTGCAACCTTCTGCTGTTCCGACTTAATAATGCCAACGTAGGCGACAGTGATAACACGCCCACGTGGATCACGATCAGGATGTCCGAAAGCTGCTATTTGTTGCAGCTGAACATCTGATATGTTCGTCTCTTCGTGTAATTCGCGTAATGCGCTTTCTTCAAGCGTTTCATTGATTTCCAAAAAACCGCCCGGTAGTGCCCACAAGCCTTTGAATGGCGGATTCTTGCGGCGAATCAACAATACCTCGCGCCGCGGAAAAGCATCCGTAAATAACACAATATCAACAGTTACTGAGGGACGTGGATAATCATAACTATACACTTTAAACTATAATACCAGATTTTAATGTTTTTTGTCAATAATTTTAATAGTGAGACCAGAGGTATTCAACAAAACTTGACCTTAAATTGAAAATTTGATATAATACTCATATAAACAAAATACGCAGGAGACAAAAAATTGGAGCAGCAAAGACCTATTGAGGAACAGATTGATCTTCCATTTTTAGAATCACTACGGATAAGTTTTCAAAGCTTAAAAATTCGCTTTGGCCGTTCTATTATTACAACAGCTGGCATTACGCTTGGCATTGCATTTCTCGTTTCTGTTTGGACAAACAACGAAATTGAGTTTGCCCTTCAGGAAAGTGGACGCAGTTCCGAGATTACCAATATAGACGAAGCAGCTGAACAAGGCATTTCAACCAAGGATATATGGCTTATTATTATGTCCTTGATTGTTTGTGTTGTCGGGATTGCCAACTCTATGCTGATGGCAGTGACAGAGCGGTTCCGTGAAATCGGAACAATGAAATGCCTTGGGGCATTAGATGGGTTTGTCGTGCGGCTGTTTTTATTGGAGTCGGGTTTCCAAGGATTCGCAGGTGCGCTCATCGGGGCACTCATCGGTCTGCTGGGAGCTGTAATTTTAGGCTTGAAAAACTATGGACTGGATCTGTTCTTTTACTTTCCGTTGCTACCTGCGCGTCCAGAAAACGGGCCATTTCAACTGGGTGTGTTGTTGTTGATTTTATTTGGGTGCGTGCTCGGTATGATTTTAGCTGTAATCGGCTCATCGTTCCCTGCATGGCGTGCGGCAAAACTTCCACCTGCAGAGGCTATGCGGACTGAGGTTTAATCCAATCAAAATCATTCAGCATCGGACTTACAAAGCCCCCTACAGATTATCCAAACCAAAAAAGGACTGTTATGCCGGATATTGTTGTAAAAACTGAGGATGTCGTCAAAGAATATCGAATGGGTTCGAATGTTCTCCGCGCTTTGGACGGTATCAATATTGAAATTCAACGCGGAGAATATATCTCGTTGATGGGACCCTCCGGGTCTGGAAAATCAACTCTGTTTAATATGATTGGCGCGCTCGATCGGCCGACTGCGGGAGAGGTTTACATTGATGGACAAAATATGTCCCACCTCTCACAACGACAGATCGCAGCGTTTCGGTGCCACCGCGTTGGCTATATCTTTCAGAGTTACAACCTATTGAATGTGCGCACCGCACACGGTAATGTTACTTTGCCGATGATTTTTGCTGGCATCCCCGAAAAACAACGAAATGAAAAGGCGAAAAAACTGCTGGATAAGGTCGGTTTAGGTGACAGGATGTATCACCTTCCCGATGAACTCTCTGGTGGACAACGTCAACGGGTTGCCATCGCCAGAGCACTTGCGAATGACCCCAGCATTATCCTTGCGGATGAACCCACGGCAAACCTTGATACGATTACGGGACGCGAGATTATTGACCTTATCAAACAACTGAATACGGAGCAGGGAGTTACCGTAATATCTGCGACACATGATCTAAAAATGCTTGATGTCTCTGATCGCATTGTGGATATACGCGACGGACTTGTGGAACGAATTCGGAATCGCGATGAGATTGAAATTGAGGTTGGGGAAGTTGGAGGGCATGAGTGATACATAATTTTACTGATTCGAAGGTTGCCTATCAGGAGTTAATAAATATACAGTCTACTTGATGTCAATATGTTGAACCTTATAGTAAAATCCGAAATATGTGGACATTTCAATGAACAACAATCCCACACCATCACGCTGGTGAGGTTTCCTAACCTCACCAATGTTCGGGTAATTGTGGATTTCACTATAATAACTTGATGTTGGGAGATCAATGATGGAGAAAAAAATCCAAGCTGCGCCGACAATAGTCTATCCGGAATCGGACGGTAAACCTATGGCAGAAACAGATGTACACCGGAAGTTGATGATGAATTTCATTCTGATGCTTGAAAACCATTTCCAGAATGATGATGAGGTTTATGTATCGGGAAATCTGCTCATGTATTACGAAGAGGAAAACCCGAGAAAATCTATATCTCCGGATGTGTTCGTTGTTTTTGGGGTTGAAAAGAAACTGCGGCGAACTTATTTGACGTGGGCAGAAGCAAATACGCCCGACTTTGTGCTGGAGATCGCAAGTCCGAGTACCTTTACGGAGGATATGGGACCGAAGAAAGATATTTACGCTGCTGTGCTTGCGGTGAAAGAATACTACATCTACAACCCGCTTGGCCAAATTGTGCCGAGTTTTATCGGTTATCGGTTGATTGATGGCGTATATCAAGAAATAGATTTTGTGAACGAGCGTTTACCTTCAACAGCGTTAGGCTTGGAGTTAGGGAAACATGAAGGGATGTTGGGATTGTATGATCCTAATACATTGCAGTGGTTACAAACGCCATCGAAACGTGCTGAAACCGCTGAAGCACGCGCACAACAAGAAGCAAACGCACGGCAAACCGCTGAAGCAGAACTTGCCAGGGCTTTAGCAGAAATTGAACGTCTTCGCGCAGAAAGAAATAATTGAAATCGGGTTTGCCTGCATGATGCCCGGTAGCTCAAATTGAATTCAGATATTGGAAATTCCGTTTGGCACTCTGATATGGACTGCCCATGCCCGGTACTATATCCTGTTCAACGACTATCCATCCATCGTAGTTCCGATTACGCAATTCTGCTATGATCCCTGGAAAATCAACATCGCCCTTGCCTAATTCGCAAAAAACGCCACCGTCAATTGCCATAAAATAACTCCAGTCTTCCTTAAGAGCCTGATCCGCAATTTCAGGGTCGAAATCCTTGAAATGCACGTGCCATATCCGTTCAGCGTGCTTATCGAATATGTCAAACGGATCGCCGCCACCGAATCGGTAATGTCCCGTATCAAAACACAATCCGACCAGATTCGGATCGGTGCGTTGCATCAACATGTCCACTTCTTCGGGTGTTTCTACATACCCTCCACAATGATGGTGAAAGACGGTGCGGAGTCCCATCTCGTCTTGCACTGATTGCGCGACACGATGCACACCTGCTATAAAAGTATCCCACTGCTCCTGCGTCAAGCCGTGTTCAGGAAGGATACGCCCTGCATTTTCCTTGCGTTCTTCCACAGTAACGTTGTCATCTGAAAGCACGATGAACGCTGTGTCAAACCCAGCAGCTACTAATAAACGCGCATGTTGTAATGCTCTCGCCTCACCCAGTCGGTGTGCCCAAGGATCCGCAAACGGGATTGGCACAAAAGCAGCTACCAATGTTAAGTCGCGTTCTGCAAGTTCGGCGCGGAGTTTTTCGGAATCCGTTGGCAGGAAGCCCCAATCTCCCAATTCGGTGCCACGATAACCGATCGCTTGCATTTCGTTTAGGACTTCGGTATAGTAGGGATATCGGTCTTTCGGTTCAAATTCAAGTACTCCCCAGGAACATGGGGCATTTGCTATTTTCATTTGGTTACCTATTCGGTTTTTCACCAATGTTACAAAGATTCGTAGTATTTACAACCTATCTCATAAATCGTCCGAGGGGTTTCTAACCCCGATCCATCGGACAGGCAAGCCGGGTGTGTAAAGTTTTTGTCACATAAAGCGTCCAAGGTGTGAGTTGCAAAAAGAACGTAAACATGGTATCTTTTCCAAATAATTTATCTTTCCTTGAAGGAGAGGATACCGATGTTTAGTATATCATTAGATAGTTGTGAAGTCAAAGAAATTGCAGAAGTGGCACAGAACTTAGTAGATGAAATGAACGATTTATTTGGAAGTCTTGGGAGTGGTTCTTCCGTGTCGTTACATGAAGCGGAACATCAGGTTGTCCAGGGCACTCAGTCCTTAAGACACAAGTTGTTGGAGATGTTCGCCAACCAAGAAACCTCTGTGCCGGAACCGGAACCGATTGTGTGTCCGGAGTGTGATAAACCATCTGTTCGGCAGCGTCCAAGAGAGCGACAGTGGACGACGCTCTGTGGTGTCATTCGTGTAAAGCGTTGGGAGTATTGTTGTCCGGAGAAACATTACCATAGACCTTGGGATATGCGGCAAAAGTTTAGAGGTAAATACACACATCGCGTTGCTGAATCGATGTGTCGGTTGTCAGCCCGTCTTAGTTTTCGGGAAGCTTCTGATGAGTTATTGCGTCAA
>PYJA01000078.1:0-27688 GCA_003635185.1 Candidatus Poribacteria bacterium
CGAAAAATGGATCATTCTCTATAAAAAACGGTGTTTGCAGGTCTAAAATCTTGTCCGTAGCAACTTGGGTTATTATAGTAAAATCCAAAATACATACACACTTTTGGTCTGTGAGACCTAAACCGCCAGACTGTGCTGAGCATCAAACTTTTAGTTCGTGCAGTAGTGTACGCAAACTAAAAGTTTGCGCTACAATTGTGTGCAAGTAATTATAGATTTCACTATAATAACGTGAGTTTGATAATTAACAGGATGGGCGCGAATTGAGCAGAAAAAGTCAATATTTCGGTATTTTAACCCCCTAAATCCTCCTTATCAAGGGGACTTTAAGAGGAAATGTGGTAGTCCGAACTATTTATCAAACTCACGTTATAATATGTCCTGGCGGCGCGATATGGTTTTGTAATTGCGATGTTCTTCAAGTAATGTCTCGGCTCGTTTATATCTTCTCCAACCACTTCTGTACGCGTGCCAACTTGTCAGTGGCGATGTGAGAGACGTTTTCATCTCTTGGAAAATCTCCGTTTTCTACGTCGTATATATATTGCGATATTGCCTCAAAGGTATGATGATCGTAATCCTGGTAACGTTTGGCATGTTTGAAAAGGGGACCTATGCCTAAAACATCGTTGATAACAAGCACCTGTCCGTTACAGTATCTGCCTGCCCCGATGCCGATAGTAGGGATTTCAAGAGTCTCCGTGATGATTTGGCTTATTTCTTCAGTGATTTTCTCAAGAACGATGAGTTTTGCGCCCGCGTCTGCAAGTGCCGATGCAGTTTGAATGAGTTGTTTCGCTTTGCTAACCGTTTTTCCGTGTGTCGCCGCTTTTGTGCCGTGGATTTGTGGGTTATGCCCGATGTGTGCGCAAACCTCTATGTTCTGTTCGGTGAGTGCTGTAACGATAGGGACTTTTTCTGTTCCACCTTCCAATTTAACGGCATCCGCACCATTGTCTAAGAAAAGGTTTGCATTCGCAACGGCTTGCTTTGCATTGCGGTCAGATGCATAGGGCATGTCAATGAGAAGATATGCTTCTGTTACGCCGCGGCGGACTGCTTTGAGGTGATGTAGCATATCCGCCATTGTTACTTCCATTTCGCTCTTATAGCCGAGGTTATTTGTGCCGACACTATCCCCAACAAAAACGATGTCTATACCTGCATCATCCTGCATGCGGGCGGTAGGGTAATCGTAGCAGGTTAGCACGGTGATGGGTTGCTTTTGTTGTTTTTTGGTGTGGAGGTAGGTGATGTCTTTTTTCATTGTTTAATTCCAGTAGAAAATCTATCAAGCTAATACCTCTGCCACGGTTTCTCCGATGGTGGTGAGGTCGTCTGCAACGGCAATTCCCGCCTCTTTCAGTGAGGCAATTTTATCTGCAGCAGTGCCTTGTCCCCCTGAGATGATTGCACCCGCATGTCCCATCCGTTTGCCCGGTGGTGCAGTCTGTCCGGCAATAAAACCGACCACAGGTTTTGTCATTTCGTTTTTGACGAACTCTGCAGCCTTTTCCTCAGCTGTGCCACCGATTTCCCCAATTAAGACAACGGCATGCGTGTCATCGTCTTCTTCAAAAAGTTTGAGAACATCAACGAAATTTGTACCTATCACAGGATCGCCACCGATACCGACACAGGTAGACTGCCCGATACCGAGTTGTTTTAATTGATACGCAGCTTCATAAGTTAAAGTGCCGCTCCGTGAGACAATACCGACATTACCTGGTGAATATGCAAACGCAGGCATCACACCGATTTTGCATTCGCCGGGTGTGATGATACCCGGACAGTTCGGACCGATTAACCGAGTCTGTTTGCCTTGAAGAAACGCTTTTGCTTTGACCATATCAAGCACAGGGATATGTTCAGAGATGCAGATTATCAATTCAATTCCGGCATCGGCAGCTTCCATGATTGAGTCGGCAGCGTTAAAGCGCGCGGGAACGAAAATCAGAGACGTATCTGCGCCTGTTTCTGCAACACCATCCGCTACGGTGTCAAATACAGGGATGCCGTTTACGTCTGTTCCCCCTCTACCGGGAACTGCACCCGCAACAATTTGCGTACCGTAATCTACACACTGTTCTGTGTGAAAACTTCCAGAACGTCCTGTGATACCTTGGACTATAACTTTTGTGTTTTTATGGACGAGTATGCTCATATTCTTTATTCTATTACGAGATAACTAACGCTTTTTGCCGCCATCTCAATTGGAATCTCAACGTTGTAGTTTCGGTCAATTTCGTACTGTTTGGGTTCTCCCTCTTTTTCCCGAATCTTGGCAGTCTCAGACAAACCAGTATAATAGACTGGTAATTTCAAAGTGATTTGTTGTTCTGTCCGCGTAGGATTATAGAGCATCGCTAATCCACAAGGGTTGAGTTGTGGGTTAGCATGTAACACACAATCAATGGAACGTCCATCTGGACGGCGAACGTGAATCACATCAGACTCTAATATTGTACGATACTTTTTGAAAAAGTCAACCCATTTCTTAACAACTGCTTTTGTCTGTTCAGTGTCAAAAAGTCGAGGGCCGCGATAGCATGCAATCACACCACTGCCGAAATTCTGTGCAAGATGTGATTCGTAGTCATCAAGGTGTTCACAAAGCGGTTCAAATGTTGCGGCTTGTCCACCACCGTGATACTCCACTAACGGGACGAACATCCACCCCATACTCGGTGTCTTTTCGTAAGTGGCATCGTATATATTTTGCCGTGCAATCAAAATTTGCCGCTCGCGAGGTAAACTAAAATTCGTCTCGCGATAACCCATACCGCACTTGTTTGAACCGTTGAGGTAATAATTATCTGGTGAATTGATATAGATATCGCGTTTTCGGCATTCGTGATAAAAATCAACGCACGCTTCCCACTGACGCAACTGCGAATCCGCTAAGCCGTTATGGTGTTCGTGCTTCGTTGAGGCGCAGACATCACCGTGATAAGGACCATCTGTCTCTATGATATCCATTCCAGTTGCATCCATGAAATTCAGCACACGTTTGACATAGCCATCTCCCCATGCACTTGCAAGACAAGCACTCTGCCCGAACCTACTGCCGGGTTGCCCAGTGTCTGGGTCAATGCAGTTGAATTCTTCGCCCACACCTCGCGAAGCACACATCAACGTATAACCACCAAGTTGGATACCTTTGCTATGTGCATAATCTGCCAATCCCTTCATTGTGGCGATGTATTCCGGGTCTTCGCTCTCAATATTGTATCCGCTCCCAAAAGTCATAATCACCATTTCAAATCCGACTTCGGCGCACTGCTCAATCGCTAAACGAACTGCGTCTGACTCGGCACTCCGAACATGCATAAGGATTGGATTCTCCGTGACCTGTGGCGCAACTGTGCGGAACATCTTGCGGCGTGCTAACCCTTTTCGCTCACGGTCATCACTATCATGAAATATCTCGAAGGTACGAAAACTTGTGAAAGTCTCTCCCGGTTGCAGAAGCACACCCGGACCGAGTGGATAGTGGCTTGTCATCAACAACGGCATCTGATAACGATAATCCACTTGTGTCAGGTAATCCGCATCTGGTCCCCACTGTGTCGTTTCCATTCTACTAAAGGCATAATCGCTCTCCACATGTAGCCGATGCTGCTCCTGCTCGTTGACCGCAAGGATTTCGCAACTTAAGGCCTCCAATTGAATCGGTTTTTGACTTTCATTATGAATAGTAATCCACTTGGACAGCACTGGAATGCCTTGGTATAGTTCATAATGCACACAAACCCGAAGGGAGTCAAGGGATGGCGGCGGTGAAAACGCAACCGTCAGCGTCACACCCTCTGGCGGATATGCTGATGTAGCATATCCTGTTAGGTTGTGCATCAATGATGTCTCAGTACGTCTGTGCATCCACGGATAGCGGGCTTCAGGTTCACCAACCCGATATTCGCGAAACTGAAATGCGTTCTCGTCATTGGTCAAGTCTGCAATCCAATCCGAATCAAGATAGGCGTAATCGGGCTGCCCTTTTAAGCCACCCACCTCAAATTCGTGTCCGTCAATCGTAAGGACTGCCTCTGGTTTGATGCCACGTAGCAGGCTGGTCTCGGTAATTTGATTGGTATAATCGACTGTTGCGAAATTCGGTGCGGTAACGAACCTTCGCTGAATGAGCCCATTACCGAGAATAAGCTGATTGTCCGTTTCTTGGACTGTAGCGGATTGTTGAAAGGGTTGGACTAACCAATCGTTTTGTTGTGATGTGTTGTGCATGTTGAGTTTTTCTCGTATTTTATTTTGTAATCAGTATTGGACTTGTCCCTTGAGCAAACTAATGTATAACACTGGTAATTTATCGGAGAGTGAATTGGTAGGAAATTTGTAAATGGTTTAAAATGCTGGCTCTATAACCCATCCCAATTGATTTGCAATTCGGGCAAGGTCTTCTCGTAAATCCTGAGTTGGATAATCTATATTTTCTGCGGGTATTTGATTATCTACGTCAGGTATCATAACAATTATTGAATGAGCATCATTCATATCATCTGGATCATATTTTACATCTATTTTATAATCTTCTATATCTATATCACGCACTTTTGCAGTAATAAGTTTTGCAATACCGTCTGTTTTATCTCTTTGAGTTTTTGATGGGTCGAAATTATGTTTAGAGGCTCTATCAACAGATATTTCACGATTTCCATCATAAAAGGCAAGTGGTAAAACTTCTATTTTTCCTGATTTATGACGTTCATATCTACGATCATTAAAGTGTATATTAGGTTTATGCACTTTAACCCTTCGATATAAAATTTCTTTATCCTCAATTGTTTCATTGTTATTCATTCAATTAGCCATTTCCATAGTGATATGCAGTTTTGAAGATTAAGTTGCTTTTTTTCTGATTTCGTCTTACCAGATGAACTCCATATTTTCCTATAATTCATGTCATTATTTTTTATACGAAAATGTAAGGCTTTATCTTCATAATGCCAACCTATACATATATATCCTACCTCATTACTATAGATAAATGGATCGAACCATTTAGACCATAGATCATTATTAAGATATATTTGTAATAGAAGAGATTTCATAAGATCTATCGCATCAGACAATGTTTCACTACTCGGTTTTTCAAACCTTTTCCCTTCCCAATCAAACTCAATATCTACTATATTATTAATAGACTGTTCTATCTCTTGTAGTATACTATATTTTTCACTTGCGATTGTGACTTTATGAGTGTCTGGAGATTTTTCACTATAGTCTAATTTCATAAGGACATCCCTTTACTTGCATCGTTAGCGATTTGGACTTGTTACTCTCAATCATTGATGGGACCGTCTTCGGCTGCTCGGTGTTGCTGCTTTAAATAGATTTTAACATAACTATTGGACATTATCAAGATGTAATTGATTGTCCGTTTCTTCTATGGAAGCGGGCTGCTGAAAGGGTTGAACTAACCAATCGTTTTGTTGTGATGTGTAGTGCATGTTTAGTTCTTTTCATATTTTATATTTATAGATACTCTGATTCTACAAAAGCTGAAAACTGACACCTATGAGTAGAGCCAAGCAAAACCCAACAAGAACCTCATGATCTCAAGGTTGTCAAAAAATAGAGTTTGTTCATGGATGCTAACTATTGAGCTATCTTTCAGAAAAATTTTTTAGAAACAGACACGTCAAACGCGTGTTTAGAATAAGGAACACACCTTTCTCAATAGGTGTGTCCATTTCTGCTGAAACAAATTCTTGAGGTCCACAGTAAATATCACCATCAATATCATAATGGAAGTGTTTCCCATCTTCCGTTATTTCACAGAGTATATAACGTGATACTATCAAATTTTTACGCAAATTTTCATGAATTTTAAAAATAGCGTCAGACTCTTTGAGTTCTTTACCTAAGACAACCCATTTGTCATCATAATTAAGTAAGCCTTTAACGCAATAGGTACCGTTTTCATCTTCTACAGCCTTTATTCGTTTTAATTCCAAATTGTTATCCATTTTATTTTCCTTTTCTTTGCCACGTTAGATTACCTTTTCAAACGCGCATTTTCAAGAACCTCTGTATCAAAATCCACTATAATTTGTTTACAAAGCTTTGACAAATCACCAGTTTTAGTATTATGATACATTGTATAAGTGTCTTTCCATATAGTGTGGAATATCAACCAGAAGTCTTCCTTTTCTACTATTTTTTTTACAGTTTTTTCAGGTAAATAAGCAGCAAGATATTTTTCTCTATTTATATATTCCACAAAAGTTATTACAATTATCATTTCATCAGACAATAATCTGTTTACCGTTTGTATATGTATTCCATGTGTAGGATCATCAGGATCATTAATGCCTTTATCAATATTAGTAATATCAATATCAACATCACTAAAACTACGTAACTCTCTTCTGATATAACTTACAACTTGTTTGTATGTAGCTTCATCAAAACCACTATTTCCTGTAGGTACACCGAAGTGGTATCTGCAATCTACATATAGACTAACATTGAACTTGCTATGAACAATTGGATTACCAGCAACTCCTAATTGACTTTCAGATGGTTTTCCAGTAAAAATAGTAGATCCAACGATGAATAAAAGTATAGAGAATGCTAATGGTCGTTTCATTTTGTTCTCCTTTTTCGGTATTTGATTCCAATTTTCTCCTCAAATCACAGTTCCTATATGCCACACCGCTGGGCCGGAAGAAGGGACAAACTTTTTTCTATAAACATATCGCTTTGCCAAATCAAGGCATGAATGTTTTAATGACACTCTCCGGAGCGGAGATTGAAACACGCCAATTGGGACAGAACGTTAGCAACAGTTGGAATACACTGATCGACAAACAACCGCAATCCCATTACGCAACTGCCTCAAATTCTGCTAAGTCGCGTGCATAATCAAGGCAAGCATGAATCTGCGTTGTTTTGAGATCGGGAAATTCAACAATGATTTCTTCTGTGGTATGCCCCGCAGCAAAGTAACCAAGAATAAGACTTACAGGGATCCTCGTGCCTTTTATACGCGGTTTACCCGTAGTATTTCTGGCGTGCTAACAATAAATGCGTAATCGTAGGTGCTTGGTCTTTTGGTAAATACCCACTTCTATAACCGACACACAAACAGGTCAGGACAATCCACTGGTACGAGTCGGCAGTTTTGCTTTTCTGTCTCCCCATTTTGGATTAATTGAGGGGGAACTAAGATGATCACGGTTATGTTCTAAAGCAGCAGCCGCATCGTAGTGCCCTCCTTCTTTCAATTCATCTATCTTCTGGTTATAATATGAGACCACGCGTTTGTATACCTCTTCTGCTGTCAAACCATCAGCAAACGCGCGATCAATTTCAGAATCGCAGTCGAAAAAAGCATCGGACACATACATCAAAACTATGAAATCTTCGTCGTATCCAAAGTAAGCGAGACATCCACAATTTACAAAGTCGGGTCCAAGTTTTGCAGCGGTTTGACAAGCAAAAAAGTGAACGATTTTTCCATCTGGTTCATCGGGTTGGTATTTCCCTATATCAAAAATTGGGTTGCCATATCCACCCATATATGTTGTCGCGGTACCGTGTCCAACACCGGTTATGTAGACGATGTCTTTTTGACATGCTTCCAGTTCAACGTAGTTGCGCCGTGACGATTGCCCTTGACAACGTACAAGTTCAAATCCTTTGGATTCCAAATAAGGATACACATGCCGATTTCGGTAGGTATAAGAGGCCTGTGTAATCTGGTCGTAACTGGAATCAATAGCAAGTATTTTCAAATCAGGTTCCGTTTTAAAATGCTTTCTTTTGTCTGGGGCGCGTTTTTTTGGGGCAGTTCATAGGTTTCCTTGGCGTGCTCGTTCAAGCAACATTCTAATCATTCTATGTTCAATTTCAATTAGAGTGCGTCCTATAGACGTTCTTGTCCTGACTTCATTAATAGCACGTTTTCTGTCTAATATCCCTATACCTAAAATACCAACGTCAAATTTAGGACGTTGTCGAATACGTTCAACAACTAATTCTGATTGTTGTTCAGGAGATAATTGGATAAATGACAGCCGTGCGGGTTCTTCTTCTACGACTTCCCGTAAAGATAACCATTGCCCATCGGGATCCATTGCCACAGGACGACTCCAGTGGTCTTCTTGAGTCTCTGTTGCTTTAGTTGTCATGAGTGTCTCCTAAGAATCAAGTTACTACAAATCTTAAGTGCAGTTTGACAGGTAATTTTCTAAAGATAATGATAGAAATGTTACGATTGAGAAATTCTGTTAAAATTTGATATCGTCGTATCCGCAAGATAAATTGTACCACTTTTTCATGCGTTTTTCATACTTATTTTCATTTCCCTGTCTGTGTTGATGTAGCGAATAATTATGCATACCTCTCAGTTAACTACAGCGCACCCTGTCCTTGCAATTTTGCCAGTAACCCATCACCGATCAACTCATCGTGGTGATCACTGATGTTCTCCTCATCACATTCCAACGTCCCTGCCAATGCCAGGAGTGGCGTGGCCGTATCCGAACTTTCTCGTTTTTCCGAGTCCCCTTCGGCTACCCAAAGATCAGACTTCCGAAGAGCAACGAGATAGTTAAGGACGGTCTCAAGCTTTTCAGGTGAAAGTTGTTCAATATAAGCAATTGCTTGTTGTTTAAGTTCAACGTTTTTCATGATGCCTCAAATCTTCATTGCTATAAGCAAAAGGACTAAACCATAGACAATCATCAGAATCTACTTGTTTCAGAAGTTCCCTGACAATTTTGATTGCATTCGTCAATGTCAATTTGGTCGGCTTCTCAAATCCTCTCCCGTCCCAGTCAAACTCAATCTCTACTATATCATTAATAGATTTTTCTATCTCTTGCAGTGTCTCATCTAATTTCATAAGGACATCCCTTTACTTGCATCGTTAGCGTTTTAGACTTGTTAATCTCAATCGTTGATGGGACCGTCTTCGGCTGCTCGGTGTTGCTGCTTTAAATAGATTTTAACATAACTATTGGACATTATCAAGATGTAATTTGATTGACAATTATGAATTTGGATGTGTAAAGTTTTTGGCATGCATATTCCTTCTCTATTGTGGGAGTAAATTAAGTCCACATGCGCGTATGGCATTCAATGGATTTAGCGTCTCAGTAGACTATGCCTTTTCGTACCTGTGAAACGCCAGTATCATATAGGTTTAGTATTGATTACTCTGACAACTCATTTGCTAATTCAGTCTCTGGAAGTCCAAGTCTTTCTGCTGCTTCTACCGGTGGAAGGTCTTCTACCTCGCGTAATTTATCCACAACCTTCTGTGAACGGTTACCTGCCTCTTCAAGATTGTTGGACGCTTGTTTTAGCTGGCGCTGTGTGAGTTTTAAGGCGTTATGATACATCCCAAACTCAGTCTTAACAGCAGCAAGAAGTTTTCTGATTTCGCTGGAATGTTTCTGAATTGACAGTGTTTGAAAACCGACATGAAGACTAAATAAAATGGAGGCAAGAGTCGTTGGTCCGGCAACTACAATTCTGTGTTTTTGTAGCAGTTCGGCAACCTCGCCAGGCTGCCGAAGTACCTCCGCATAAAGCCCTTCTATTGACAGGAACATAATGGCAAATTCAGTGGTATCGGGTGGCGAAATATATTTTTTACTAATATCCTTCGCTTTTGTTCGTACAGTTCGTATGAGTGCTTTAATTTCTTTCTGTTCTGCATCTTTGTCTGCTTTCTCACGAGCATCAACGAGCCTTTCATAATCAGCCATAGGAAACTTTGAATCTATTGGTAACCAGACAGGTGTATTTCGATCCTTGTTATCACCTGGAAGACGAATTGCGTACTCAACTCGCTCAGGTCCCATATGCGGTTGTACGTTCTGGCTATATTGATCTGGAGTTAGAATTTGTTCAAGGATCGCGCCAAGTTGAAATTCGCCCAATGCGCCGCGTGTGCTAACATTTGAGAGAACGCGTTGGAGATTGCCTACGTCTGAAGCAAGATTTTCCATTTTCCCGAGCCCCTCTCGCACGGCTTCAAGACGTTCACTGACAACTTTAAAAGATTCTGTAAGTCGTTTTTCCAACGTTGATTGGAGTTGTTCATCAACAGTTTTTCGCATTTGATCCAATTTATTTTCATTGCTTTTCTGCAAGGTATCCAACCGTTCATTGAGCGTCTTTCTCACATTTTCAAAACGATTTTCATTGGATTCTGTTAAGGTGTTAATTGACTTTGTGACACTATCCAACTTCTCTGTTTGTGTATTCCCAAGCACTTTTAAAGTGTTTACAAGTGTATCAGAACTGTTTTTGAACTGATTCGTAAGTGTATTTGAAATGCTTGAGACTGCTTCGCGAAGTAAATTTATTTCTTTAAGCTTCTTAGAATTGATGTGTGACCTTCTAATAAGCATAATCAGTAATACAATAACGACTAATAATAGTATCCCTAACACTATATCTATAATTGACATTTAACCTCCTGAAGAAAGTTTATTGGATTTTACGCTGTTTTACGTCCCCGTGCAAGACGTTTAGAGTTTTCAATTTAGCCCCAAGCTGCTACCTATAACATATCATCTACACAAAACTTTCAGACAAGCACTGTTCACAGTTTCTATATACCACTTCACAGGATCGGCAAATAACCGCAATCCCATTATGCAACTTCCTCAATTTCTGCTAAGTCGCGTGCATAATCAAGGCAAGCATGAATCTGTTTTTCTAATCAGTCCCACATTTTCAAATTCGCCCACTTCGTTGTGAGTTTCCCATCTGCTTCAACAGCGGCATATTCTTCAACATAGTTCAGCAAATTCTCCATGAAAAGCTTCGCCATGTCTTTCGTATTGTCATCTTTCCCTACGATATGATATTTATCGGGTGCAAGTGCCATCATCAGGAACTTACCTTTTCCGTATTCTGCTTCCATGATGACAGAGTCTCCCGAACTTTCCATCAGCACGTCAAATCCTTTTTGAGAAGCGATGACTTCCCAAACAGTAGGCCAATTTCCAAATCCCCAGCCTTTAAACTCTTTCTCGTCCATACGGTTGGGTTTGTTAAAGAGGCGATGGTCTGCTGCCAGTATTTCAAAATCTGGGCTATCGCGGTCACTCCGAACACAACTCAATTCAGGGGGCAACCAATCTACATTCGCTTCGTTTTGATCAGCTTGGGTCGGTTCCCAGACGATACCACCGTTTTTGACGAAATCTTGAATCGCTTTTGCATTCTTATCAAGGTTTTGGTGAAGTACAGCACTGTTAGTTGTCATGCTACCGATTAAGAAGATTCTATGTTCTGCTTTAAAAGGTAGCTGTCCATCTTCAAGCGCATTCGTCAGATCATCATACGCAACGTCGAATGCATCCAGTGTCTGACGTAACGCATCAACCTTTGTCCATTCGTCAGCAAAATCAACAACGGCAATTTCAGCGGCTTGGACAGCCACTGCGTTCAAAACGAGGGTCAAAATACAGCATCCTGCAAATAAACGGGTTAGCATAAGTTCATCTCCTTAGTTAGAAAGTGTTTACATTTTAAGATCTTTGTCAATACGTTCCTGTTATTATTTAAATCATTATAATGTCTAATGTCTAATGTCTATATTAACACAAGTGACTGATATAATGCAAAAAGTTTTACAAGAATCTGCTGATGAAGCAGCTATCAACTAACATTTTAATAATAGGACTTACGCATTCCCCTTGATAAGGGGTTAAAAAGGCGTTATTTCAACGATATTTCAGTGATTTATCTCCCCACACGCTATCGCTATGGGGCCCGCCCCCTAAATCCCCCTTATCAGTGGGGCTTTAAGAGAAAATGCGTCCATCCTGAATAATCAATTGAATTTCGCACAATCTCCTAAATTTCACAAATAGTATATATAAAATAAGCAAAAGCATATTTATAAGCATTAGTAATAAAACAGTAAACTTGATAATGAGACTTAATATCATATATATTAAATAATACTGAGTCTCAATATCGTAAAAGTTAAATGATAATGAGACTCATTTTCTATAAACATTAATAATAACGAGTCTCAATATCATTTTCATAAAGTTACAAATGTTAAGTTTATATTCTAATTTCGTGACTATATTCGCTATTTACTATACTGTGAAATATCTTCGCTTTCACAATTCTTTCTTTTTTCTAATCCAAGTTGCTACCTATAAGTTTTTAGACATGGAAACACCGTCTTTAATGAAAATATGCTGATAATTAGCCAATATTGTAGAGCAAACTGTCAGTTTGCGCACTTGCAGGCACAATCTAACAGATTATGCTACACGGATTCCAATACGCACTCTTGTTTTCTACGAATCTATCGCTTATAAACAGAATACCCTTGTTGATATGCAACAAGGGTATAATTCCGCTAAAGGTGATCTGATAAATTGTGAGGTTTATTTCCCCTCACAAAATGTCATTACTCTTCTTCTTCGTAGCGGCTGTAGCGGGGGCCACCACCACCAGAACGTCGCTCGCGCGGGCGTGCGGGATTAACTTTTAACGGACGTCCCATCACCTCTTGACCATCAAGAGCTTCAATCGCGCGTTCACCATCTTCTTGGTTTTCCATCTCAACGAACCCGTACCCTTTAGAACGCCCATCATATCGGTCACGGATAATTGTCACCGAGGTAAGCGGTCCATGCGGCTCAAAAAGTTCTTCTAAGTCTGTTTCTGTAGCTGCATAAGGTACATTGCCAACGTAGATGTTCATCTCGTTTCTCCTTTTGAAATTGAAATAACGGGAATGTGAGAAAACTGAGTACTGTCAGCATGTTCTATAAGCAGGCATTTGGCAGTAAGCGAAGATTGGTAAAAATGAACTCTGGATTCTCATCAATCTTTTTCGGAAGCCGCTTCACAATCTGCAAGAATGCTTCTGGTTCCAAATCGTAAAACTGTCAAAATACTGTGCATAATTTGGGTCGCAGACACCTTCACATTTCCCAAACGTTAATATGATACTACAAATTATTAAATTTGTCAAATTTAATTTTACAATTTATAGGAAAATCCACAATTACTTGAATATTGGCGAGGTTAGGAAAAAATCAAGAAATCAACGGTATGAATCATGGCGAATACCTTATGCGCATTCGTCTTTAGTCATTCCCCGGGTATGAATCATGGCGAATACCACACGCGTATTCGCCATGATTCCCCGCCTTGCCAGCAAGAGCATCCGAAATTATTTCGCATCCATCCAATTATCCCCGATACCTGTTTCGGTGTGAAGCGGCACCCGAAGTGGTAATGCGTTTTCCATCTCTTCTGAGACGATTGCAGCATGTGTCTCTGCCAATTCAACCGGTGTTTCAAGCACGAGTTCATCGTGGATTTGCAATAACATCTTCATCGGCAACTGATCTTTGTCAATTCTGTGTTGGACTTTGACCATAGCGGCTTTTATCAGGTCCGCTGCAGTGCCTTGAATAACGGTGTTGATTGCTAACCGTTCCCCCAAATTTTGCCTCCTCTGAGAGTGTTCAAAGATTTCAGGGATAGCCCGACGCCGACCCGTTAACGTAGAGACATACCCTTGATCTAACGCTTGTTGAACGCATCCCTGGAAAAATGTGTTAATACCCGGAAACCGTTCTTTATAATCCGTAATCAATTCTCTTGCTTCATCTACATTCATCCCTTGAATTCGGCGGGCTAACCCTGAAGGTGAAACGCCGTAAATAATGCCGAAATTGACGGTTTTTGCTTTGTCTCTGAGTTCTCGTGATACATCTTCTGGAGCTACCTTAAAAACTTCTGCAGCAACCGAAGTATGGATATCTAAATCTTGGATGAAGATCTCAGTCAGTTTAGGATCTTCACTGAAATGGGCAAGCACGCGAAGTTCAACCTGCGAATAATCGGCACAGATTAACTTATAGCCATCCGGTGCTCTGAATGCCCGGCGCAGCTGCCGTCCAATTTCGGACCTCACAGGAATGTTCTGAAGATTCGGCCCGTCAGACTTTAATCGCCCCGTTGCTGTTGTCAGTTGATATAGATGTGTATGGATACGACGTGTATCCTCATCAACAGAGTGTCGCAGCTGTCCCAGGTAGGTGCTTTGAAGTTTGCGATATTGACGATACTCTACAATTAAGCGTGGTACAGTCGTTTTCGGATTGTTTACGTCCTCTTCTAAGGCAAGTGTTTCAAGCACATTCACATCCGTTGAACGTTTACCGCTTTTAGTGCGCCGCACGGGTTTGAAACCGATTTCATCAAACAATATCTCTGCCAGTCGAACGGGTGAATCTATATTAAACGAATAGCCAACTAACTCGTGTATCTCCTTTTCCCGTTCATTCACGAGCTGTTCAACCACACCGGTTTGCCTTTTCAGTTCCTCAGTGTCACACATGATACCGTTAAACTCCATCAAGGCAAGCACTGGACCTAGCGGGGATTCTATCTCTCTGACCAATTCAGTCGTTTCAGTCTCCTCAAGTTTCGGTTTAAAATAATGATAGAGTTGAAGCACGATATCAGTATCTTCTGAAGCGTACTTTGTTACCGCCTCATAAGGGATTTTATCAATTGATGTGGAATCTTCTTCATCACCGAGCAAGTCTGTAATCGGAATCATCTTATGGTTTAAGTGCAGTAGTGCAAGATTATCCAGATTATGTGAAGGTTGCCGTGGATCAACAAGTTGGCTTGCTAACATTGTATCAAAAGCAACGCCTTGTAGTTGAATGTCGTGCCGAATGAAGATACTTGCATCAAATTTCAGGTTGTGTCCACACTTTGGCAATTCCGGATTTTCTAAAATCGGTTTAAGTTTGGAAACAACCGTTTCCTGATCCAAATGCTTTTCCGGATTAGGCGATCGGATAGGCACATAAACGCCTTGCTTCGGTTCCCACGAGAAGCTGATACCACACAACGCAGCATTACGATACAAGCCGTCTGTTTCTGTATCTACAGCGATAATCGGTTGTGTTGAAAGTGTTTCAACAAGGTCTGTCAATTGTGCTTCCGTTGTGATTGCGGTGTAGTCGCCAGCCTCTGCGGTCGTGTAATTTCCCTCTTCCAAAATGGCATCTTTTTGCTGCTCCATTGCATCCAATCGTTCTTTTCTGGTGGTTTGAACATCCGTTTTGACCTGCTCCGATACCGTACTGCCTGCAGCGAGTTCAGCGATAGTATTGTGAAAACGTTTGAGTTCAAGCTGATCTAACAAAGGATTGATTTTGCTGAGGTCAGGCGGTTTGACGCGTGCTTGTTCCAGCGAGAAATCCAAGTCTGCATCACGTTTAAGGGTGACGAGTTGTTGGGAGAGGGAGATATATTCTTGTGCTTTCTCTAAATTCTCACGCCGTTTGCCCTTAATTTGGTCTATATTCGCGTAGATATTCTCAATTGAACCAAACTCTTGAATCAATTTCGCTGCGGTTTTCAAGCCGATTCCTTCAACCCCAGGCACATTGTCAGAGGTATCCCCCATCAGGGTGAGTGTGTCTATAACTTGGTCCGGTGTGATACCTTTCGTTTCCCACAATGTTGCAGCATCAATCGTTTTTTCGTTACGGATATCAAACATCGTAACACGGTCACAGAGTAATTGCTCAAGGTCTTTGTCTTTAGAAATGATGCGAACATGCACATCTTGGGTATCTGGCGAATCCAATATGTATTGGGTGACAGAGGCAATAATATCATCTGCTTCCAGGTCCGGTTTGCCGATGACCGGAATTTCAAAAGTCTCAAGTACCTGTTGAATACGAGGGATCTGTGTGACGAGGTCATCCGGTGGAGTCCGCCGATGCCCTTTATATTCAGAGTAAAGTTCATTTCGGAAGGTGTCACCAGGCGTATCAATGGCGGCGATCATATACTGTGCTTTATAATCAGATAAGAGTTTGATGAGTGTGCCAGTAAAGCCGTAGATAGCGTTGGTCGGTTCGCCCGTAACAGAACTTACCAATCGGGTTTGAATAGCGTAAAATGATCGGAAAATTTCAGCGAGCGTGTCAATAATATAGAGCGTTTTTGGATTTTCGGTTGGTGTCATAAAATGTTCCTTATGATTTATAGCGGAATTTAAAACAAGTGGACTTCTACACTATAAATTAAAACGAAAAAACTTACATTCTATTTCATACGGTGTAATTTTCTCAGCATTATAGTAAATACCACAAGTACCTGAGACATAGGCGAGGTTAGGAAACCTCGCCAGCGCAAGTGTGTGGGATTGTTGTTTATTGAGATGTCCACATATTTCCAAATTTTATTATATAACTCAAGACTTTGGATAGTGCCATTTTCGCAATGAATCCGATGCAGATAAGCCTGCTTCTTGACCAAGCGCGAAAGCAGTTGCAATTAGATTTCGTTCCCCAGAGATGATGTCACCAGCAGCGAAAAGACCGGGGATCGGTTCACCGTTACTGTCTAACATTTGCATATCTTCGTTTGCAATAATCAATCCCTCTTCATCTTTTTGGTAGTCCCACCCATCCAAAAACTTGGTATTTGGAATTAAGCCTTCGTCAACGAGGAAACCGTGGAAATATAACTCAGTGCCGTCAACCATCTCAAAACCGAGGAGATCGGTTTTCTCACCGATATGTCGCTTAATCTTTGTTTCTATAATATGGATGTTTCTCTCTTTAATCTGTTTGAGAATCGGAGGTGACATCTCATGGGAACGCCCATTTGTGAGGATAGTGATTTTGTCAGTGAAATCTTGCGCGCCTATCGCCGCTTCATAGATATAATCACCCACGCCGAGCAGTGCGAGATGCTCATTTACGTGCAAATGCCCATCGCAGCGAATACAGACGTGCCACCCTTTTTTATTGCCAGCATAGCGAAACACAGTGGCGTACTGTTTGTACAAACGATCCGCATCGGCTTGAAACTCAATATCGGGCCATTTATCATCAAAACCAGAAGCAACAACGACGGTATGAGATTTGAAATGTTCTACCTGCAGTGGTGTGTCTTTCTTAAGAGTTTTCGTAGATGCTTCCAGTTCAAAAATACCGTTGTTTCGTGTCAGTCGGGTGACAAGACCATCTCTGATGTCAATCCCTGTTTGACGGTGTTCCTCACTAAGCATGAATTGGACGACAGGGCGACTTTCCATCCACTTCATAAGTTCTTTGGCAAAGTTGGGACCGATGATGCCAGGAAAAACAGGTGCATCTTCAATCTCAACCGACTTTGACCAATATGCTCTACCACGACTGAAACTCACCTTGCCAGAATGTAGCACAAGCACATGTCGCATCTGATGGCTTGCGGAAACTGCTGCTTGTGTGCCTGCTGGTCCAGCCCCAATTACTGCAACATCGTAAATTGTATCAGACATCTATTCAACTCCATTCGATGTACCTATAACCCATATTTCTTCCACCGCTCGTTGACAAGTTCAATAATTTCGTCAGACATCTGAATTTCTGGGGGCCATTCCCGATGATAACCTTCTTCTGGCCACTTGGTTGTGGCATCAATACCCATCTTTGATCCTGCACCGATAAGTGGCGCGGCGTGATCAAGCACATCAACGGGACCTTCAACAATAGTAACATCGCGTTTTGGGTCAACATTGCTCCCGACATAAAAAAGGACTTCCTCTACATTTTGCACATCAACATCTTTATCCACGATAATAATAATTTTGCTGAACATCAGTTGTCCAAGTCCCCAAAAACTGTGCATCATCTTTTTTGCTTGGAACGGATAGCGTTTGTCTATGGAAATTAGGGCAAAGTTGTGAAATACACCGAACAGGGGTAGGTTCATATCAACAAGTTCGGGAAGTTGCGTCTTAATCAACGGCATGAAGATACGTTCTGTCGCCTTGCCCATATAACAATCTTCCATCGGCGGTTTGCCGACAATGATAGTTTGATAGATCGGGTCTTTACGATGTGTAATTGCAGAAATACGGAAAACAGGATATTCATCGGGCATGGAGTAGAAACCGGTGTGATCACCGAATGGTCCCTCAATACATGTTTCATCAGGTTCAATAAACCCTTCAATGACAATATCTGCATCGGCAGGTACCATCATATCAATCGTTTTTGCTTCCACCATCTCAACATTGGATTTTCGCAAGAATCCAGCGAACAGCAGTTCATCGATCCCTGATGGAAGCGGAGCAGTGCCGATATAGGACATAATAGGGTCTCCGCCGATAGCAATCGCCACGGGCATCTGTTCGCCTGCCTGTTTGTATTCCCGGTGGTGTGCTGCGCCATCGTGGTGAATCTGCCAATGCATGGCTAAGGCATATTGATTCAGTTTCTGCAACCGATAGGTGCCGACGTTCCGTTGCCCTGTCTGCAAACTGTGCGTAAACACTTGCGGTAATGTGATATATTTATCCGCATCCATTGGCCAACACTTTATCAACGGTAGCTTGTCTAACGATGCGTTTTCGCCTGTTAAAACAACCTCTTGCGAGGCACCGCGTTTAACAGTTTTCGGTGGGAAGTTGGTGAGTTGTGACAGAATTCGGAGGATTTTAACTTTATCCAAAAGTGATTCAGGCGGCCCGATTTTTATCATGCCTTCAATTTCGTAGGCTATCCGGGAAAGGTCGTCTACACCGAGTGCCATCGCCATGCGTGTATAAGAGCCGTAGGTGTTAATAAGTAAAGGCATCTCACTGCCTTCTACGTTTTCAAATAGTAGTGCGGGACCGCCTGTTTTGCTAACGCGGTCAGTGATCTCGCTTATTTCAAGGTCAGGCGATACCTCTGTTTTTATGCGTTTAAGTTCTCCTGCTTTCTCAAGAGCCTTTACAAAATCTCTGAGACTGGAATATGCCATTTTTCAACCTCATGAAAGATATTTTTCAATGTCTATTCTATCACAAGGCAGGGTGCAATGCAACGACTTTTAACACCGTGGGTGTGTCCAGTTTTTGGCATGTGTGTTGTCCTCTGCATAATCCGCGATTCTGACAAAAGAAAAGGCAGGCACCCAAAAGGGGCCCTGCCTTTTCGATTTGAATTCTGGACATTTATTGCGCCCAGTGATAGGTATGAGTTCCCCGATTACTTGTGCAAGTGCCATTACTGCAACGGGTGAAAGTCACACCGCACCCCGCACGTCTACACGTAAAAGTTGTTGTGTGATTATGTATTGCACCTGCAATGCACGTCCAGTAATGCCCACCACAATAACTACAATCAATGCGGTGGTCTAACCTATTGCTCACCGTCTGCCCGCAGGCTTTGCGCGCACAGTTTGCAGTCGGCGCAGGATACACATGCGTATGCGACAAACATGCATAGGAAGAACCAGCGGTGCAACTATCACCATTGCTGTTACGCGGACACGACTCCAAACGATGCGTATAGGAATTGGCAGAAGTATAGGTATGCCCACACGCCCCAGAAATTAAGGCAGGATAACTATGCGTATGCGGCTGACATGCATAGAAGCTGGTCACCGTGCAAGACTGACCATAACTATCGGTTACCAAACAACTGGCTTGTAAGGTATGACTACTGGCCTGACTCGCATCCCCCGAATGTATACCACAGGCATACGTGATCGTCGGGGTCGGCGTTGACGGTGTCGTAACGACACCATTTTCCGAACAACGCCGCACCCCCTTCGGATCCGTTACACACAGCGGAGATGCCACAGAATATTGCGGTGCCCCCCTCATCCGTCTTGGTGTATATTCACACAGCCGCCACGTTTCGTAACAAAAATTGCCATTAGGGAGTTTTGTATTCGTGCAACTGCGTAACCGATGCATGTTGTGGTCATAACTATTACAACTCCAGTATGACTCCCCGCAGTCACTATCAGGACAGGTAACGTAGTGTTCTGTAGAACTACTCACCTGCACACTGCAACTGTTCTCCCGCTTCTTCTCACACGCCACGGTAGCGGTAATCGTCGTGCCATCAGCAGGCAACGAAAACGTGGGCACAGAGGCACTTGAGATATTCGGCCAGTTCTCCGGTGCCCAGTCCGCATGCACATGCTTCGACGAATAGATGTAAGTATAACGCGCACCCGCATTAGGTTTGGCTGCCTCCGTCATATCTTCCCGGTCTGCGTCGGTGTTCGCATTATCAGCGTCAATATCAAGGAGTCTACCGCCAGCAAGTGCTTTACCTCTCACATCTAATGCATACCCATACATGTGCGAACTCATCAATGATGTAGACCCCGAGTGGTCAAAGTTGTGATGCGGATTCCGATACCCACTCGTCACAACAAAATCGCCCACTGTAAACGCAGGAATTTTTTCACCTGTCTCCTCATCTGTCCCTCTCAGCTTATTAATTTCAGCGACCCAATTCGATTTCTTGGTTGCAAGCCCAACGTCCATCATCGTTTTGTAATGTCCAAAATCGTACGTGTTTTCACCTGTCCATTTACTATCATTACGCGACGGGATCGGTCTCCCGTAATCCACATATTCCTGCCGCAACTGGTCTGTATCGTCTGCTTCCAACGGCAGCGACACTGTGACCGTATGTCCCGCTTTCGTCCGTGCCGTGAAGGTGAGAGTGAACTTCATCTTCGTCCCATCACGGTGAACAGGCACTCTATTCGCACGATTCGCATCCGTCGTACAGGCAGTCCACCCCTTCTTATAATCCGGAACTATCTTCCCAGATTTTGTTGTCCTTGTGCCCACAACTTTCTCAACTGTCACCGAACCCACAACATTGAACCGTGTGCTGCTATCCAGTTCCGCAGGATTCGAACCAGACCAATTTGTCTGCACAGATTTAGGGTCTAACTTTATCTTATTACTGCCTCCAGTCACACTCCACCCCACAGATTTAGAATCAATCGGAGACGTGTTCGCCTTATTCGCGATGGCACCATACCCAACAGACGCAGAAAAACGACACAACTCTTGTGTACTCGTGATAAACGAAAAACGCTCCGCTTCAGTACTGGCATCCGTGAATTGTGGACTCCGACCAATACGCCACGTCTTGAACTTCACAGACGGCGCTACCTTCTTAACACCTGGACCCGATCCGGAACCCGAACCCATTTGCGAAGAAGAAAACCCATGAAACACAACAATCAACGCAAACAGAGAGATAAAGAGTAATAGACAGACAACGTAAAACTTCCTATTCATAACAAAAACCTCCTCCTTCTAAAAAAGGAAAATAAAAAATATTATTGAAACTTCGCAAGGGCTTTGCGCGCGCGAATAACTGTCGACCTACCATAACGCTCATTATTTTCATCGGCAGCGATCTCTTTGAACTTCGGGATAATGATATGATCCACAATGCCACCAAGATCATCGCGATACCGCTTGCCAATACGAGTTAAAGAGTCAAATACTTCCCAATTAATATAAATCCAGTCCGATCCCTTCGTATCCGCCCTTTCTAAATACGGCAGAATATGCGGCACGGCTGGCGGACCGATCTCTGCTAACGCATCATCCATAACCACCCAACCAACCCCGCCGTCACACATGTGGGCAATTAAGGCTTCCGCGACGCGAGGATCACCTTGCTGGCAGAGTTCATAGATCAGCAAGGAACGTTCATCACCTTCATCGTGGTCCGCTGCTAATCTCGCTGGCATCAGTTCTGCGATCAGTTCGGTAGCCCGCTCGGAATGCACCCCGCCCCATGCATACGGATTATTCTTGATATATTCCAGCCGTTTGTATGCGGCTTTCACAGGATCCTCGTTGGGATCCACTTTTGGAAAATCAGGTTTGGTAACAGCCCCCTCTGGTGCGGTATATTGCACCTGCGGGTCTGTTGCTATCGGGTCTTCAGGGGCTCCTTCGTGAAAGGAGCCATCTTCATGAAAGTGTGGATGCGGGGGGTGTTCCCCTTGTGGCACCTGGGGCGCGTTGCGTTGTTGCAGCAGCTTTTGTGCTTCTGCTGCTTCTCGTTCAAGTTGCCGTATTTCTGCTTGGTTTCTGATAACCAGAAACACGGTCGCACTGATGATGAGTATCAAGAGGGCTGCTAACCCCCAGTAAAGTTTACAGTTCATAATATCCTCCTGTGTCCGATTGTTGTTATCCCTGCTATTCTGAGTATGGACAGGGTGGTGTTAGGTTCGGATATGGACAAATCGGTCTTTCTCCGCGTGGGAAACAGTCCGGTTTTTGCCATTTTGGATTTGGAAGCGGACAAACCGGTCTTTCTCCGCGTGGAAAGCATTCCGGTTTGGGTTGTTGTTGACACGGGGGCGTGTCTGACTGTGTTATATCAATCATTTTGATAGCACCAAACAGCAAACCGCCACCCATAAAAACAATAAGTGCTGTGATAGCCACTACTTTCCACCACCGCCGCTTTTTCGGTTTCGGGGTTTCTTGTGGTGGTGTGTCCATCTGTTTTAAGGACAAGAACCCCCAAAGTGATATAGCCAGTGCAACAAGACTGAGGTGAGTCCCGTACTCCTGAAAAAAGAGTACGAAGTATGAAATAGCGGTAAGTCCACCACCTGCAGCGACGACTGCTATATCCGTATTTTTTGTAAAAATTCTTTTTATCACAATTCTACCTCCTTTGTTAAAAACTTTCAAGCAAACTAAAAGTTTATATAATTATAACATAATAATATGATCTTGTCAAGTAAAGTTAATATTTTTTTATAAAAAAGTTAATATTACTCTAAATATTTTCAAGTAAAACAATTTTTTCGCTTGCAGCGTTCGATCGTAATTCATTACGCCTCGAACATTTTTTCACTGGTAGGTGAGGTTCTCTAACCGCGCGTGTTGTTAGAATCGCGGAGGTACGCGGAGGCCGCGGATTGCAGTGTTGGATAAGATGCCCTATTTTTTGATAGGAGTGACGGTGCATGCTATACACGCGTCCAAGTCAATGTTGACAAGCACATGAAAACGGATATGGCATCACCAAGTCAAAAATCCGATAAATCCGCGAAAATCCGTGATTCTGACAAAACACATGCAAAAACTTGACACACCCTAACGCTATTGTTGGGCTATTAAGTTTTCAACATTTTTATGGTTTTGGGGAAAAAGTTGCGAGCTGGCACTCGTTTCCTATAGTTAGACAGAAAACACCTTCGAATTGGCATCCGTAAGGTTATCTCTTTAAAATCTGTTTTAGTCCTTCTTGATAGTTACGATTTTTCGGGTCAAGTTCAATCGCTTTTCGGATAGATGTTTCAGCTGTCTGGTAATCACCATTTCGGTATGCGATTAGTGCGAGCGTGTTGTGATAACTTGCGATATTTGGATTTAAACGAATTGCGGTTTGGGCATACGAAGCAGCTTTTTTTAATTTTTCACTCCGTTTACTTTGTTTTTCATAAGTACCTGCGATTTTGGCAGTGAGTTGCGCAAGCGCGTTATACGCTTTCGGCAAACCTGACGATAGATATGCAGATTCTGCCGCATCAAAATTTTTCTGTTGTGCTCGGAGTTCACCTATCATATAGTACGTTTCGGGGAGAAATGAGGTTTTTATACCCTGCGTTGTATTGGAAACTTGGGAACTCCGTACTATATCAACTACCTTTTCCAATGCTGACAACGCATCTTTCGTTTTATCTTGGTGTGCATAACACACGCCCAAATTGTGATATGCTTCTGCATTGTCTGGATTCAGTGCGATAGCCTTTTGATATGCTGAAGCTGCCGCTACATACCGTTTTTGATTTAGTAAAATTATACCGATTTTTAGATGTGCCTCTAAAAACTGCGGATTCAATGTAACAGCCTGTCGGTAATGTTTAAGTGCAAGGTGATCTACTCCGTTTTGCATAAGATATGCTAAACCGAGACCCGCATGCGCTTCTGCGAAATCAGGTTGCAGTGTCAGCGCTTCCTGCTGTGCAGCAATAGCTTCGGAATATCTTTTGAGCATTGTGTACGCAATTCCGACACCGTTATATGCCTCAGTCCCCTTCGGATTTAGCGCAATTGCCTTTTCATATTCTTCAACCGCTTTTTTATACTGCTTGTTTTTTAGATATAGCCTTCCGATGTTCGCAAGGATTTTAGCTCTTTGCGTCGTTTCACGTGTTCGCTGCAATGCACCTCGCAACTCCTGTATCGGTTGGACATTTTCCTTCTGTTTTTCAAACAGTTGCATCTTTTCGCGCGCAGCTTGCTTATTCCCATTTCGTCTATGGACTTGCGCAAGGTTGTAAAGTGTTTCAATCAGTTCTGGGTCCGCCGCATAAGCGGTTTCATAAGCAGAGATAGCCTTTGCCAATCGATTCTCTTGTGTATAAAGTAAACCTAACTGATAGTGTGCTGATGCTAATGTGGGGTCAATCGTAATTGCGCGTTGCTGATGTGCTATTGCTTCAGTGCGTTTGCCGCGTTTGCTGTAGATATTGCCTAACTGGTGATGAATCATCGCATCGTCAGGTTTTAGGTCATGGGCAGTTTTGTAAGCATTAAGTGCCGCATCGTAACGGTGCAAGCTCGCATACCCTGCACCTAAAGCTGCATGAATATGCGCCCATTCTGGCGCGTACTGAATTGCTTGTTTATATGCTTCAATTGCCTCATCAAATTTCTCGAGTCCCGCATAAGCCAATCCTAATCCATAATACCCTTCGGGTAAAGCGGAATTACGATTAGGCATAGCTTCTCTGAACGATATGACCTCACGATACTCTGCAACTGCTTGCGTATAAGCTTCAATCTGAAGATAGACCTTTGCTAATTTTAATCGAATATCGGTACGTGTAGCATCCGCAGCAAGTTGTTTCTGATAGGAATCAATTTGTGCTTTTCGCGTAAGATTTACTTCGCTATGACACCGAACAGCAAGCAAGAGACAGCATACTACGAAAATAAGCGCAATACATTTTTGAAAAAAACTATACCGCTTCATAAGGCTTTCATTTCGGCAATTTTAGTTTAAAGGGAGGCACTTTTCAAAAACTGAAATGCCTCCCTTGGAATGAATATTTACAATGGCCGATTATGGTGAACATTGAAGGCAGACTACTTACTCTTAAGTGTTCCCCAGGTGACCGCGAGTTTTCCTTTGCTCTCAACAGGCAGTCCTTCAGCCGCAAGTTTTTTAATTTCGTCAGCACTTAGCGTCCGGTTGTAAATCATGACTTCGTCAATTATGCCTTTGAAATATCTGGCACCGCAGCATTCATCCCATCCGAACTTTAAATTCATCACTGTTTGCTCAATGTGGGGAATCTCGTTTTCAGCGGAATCGAGTTTTCCATCTTCTCTGTGATAAATATAACTCGTTGCTTTATCAGGTTCAATTGCTATCGCGACTAATGCCCATTTATCTTGTGGAATATTAGGTGCACCTTGCCAATTCCATGTCGCTGCAGCGTTATTATTCCAAACATACGTCAAGGTATTATTCGCAGCGACACCCATCCAGAAAGAAGCAGGATCACTTCGCCCCACAACAATACCAGACCAGTCGATCGTTTTCCAACCGTTGATTCGCGCAACCACCGTAATCGCGGTTGTAACCAACTCAAACTTGCTATCAACAACCGCATGAGCACCAGCACCATCAAGTTCAAGCGCGCCTCCCATCCAACCGTCTTCGGTCCACTTTGCCCCTTGTTCCAAGGCGGCATCATGTCCATTGCCTGATTTATCCTTTCCATTACCATCCAGCGGCCAGTATCCAACGAGTCCATCACTTAGCCCCGCTGCAAAAGCACCCACAGCCCAAAAACTAATGGTAAAGACTAAAACCGTAATAACGCTCACTCTGTATTTCACCTTTAACTCCTTTTATTGCTGATTGTATCAATCTCGATCTCCAATGTGGATATATGAGATTTGATTTTGGTAGAGAAAACAGCGAAGATACTATCACACAAATACCTCTATTAGGACGTATATGATAAACTTTGAAATTATTGGAAGACATTTTCTGTCCGAGGGATCCCCGAATCTCGACCCAATCTACTGATAGTAGAAAATCGGAGTTCCCTCGGACGACTGAAAATGTCTTGTTAATTCTAAAGTTTACTATACATAAATCAGGTAACTAACGATGACTTTTGATACGTCCCCAGGTTGTTGCTAATTTATCAAGCGGTTCAACCGGAGTGCCGTCTCCTTCAATATCATCACCGGAGACCCTGAAGTCATCATAACTTACGCCAGTTTCCCAGCCCCAGACACCGACTTGTCCAGCACCATAGACAGCATCAATAAATTGCCCTTGTTCTTCGCCATCAATTGAGAGTGCCAAGGTATCACCACCAACGGTAACTTTCATGTCATGCCATTTGCCTCTTTCAATTGTGATGTTCTTTCCCGGCAGTTGCCCGAGATTGTCGCGGGCAGTCCAGCCACCGGTTTTGTGCCGCCAGAGTTCTGTTTTGTTATCCGGCACATTAAAATAAAAGACATAGTACTCCATCTCGCTTTTGGCTCGGAATGCAATGCCTGCCCAGTTCCCTTCATCAATCCGAACTTTCGCTTCAATGGTGTAGTCTGTCCAAGCGACATCACCAACGAGAGCATGTTCCGCTGCGCCACCTTTATTAAGCTTATAGATGCCGTCTTCTAAACTCCAGTTACCGTTAGCCACAGTCCACCCATCTGCATGGGAGTCGAAATTCCATAGCTGCTCACCTGCGAAACTGGTAGATGTAATTACGGCTATGAAGCAAAATCCGATCATAATCCAAAATAAACGTTTCATAATTCTCCTTTTTTTCTGATAATATACCTCAGACTTATGGAACAATTATTGAAAAGGCCAAGTTCCACAAGTCTGCGTACTATCAATGTAAAAAGCGCGCTTTGGCAGTGCGCTGACAGTATCAAGGGTTGTCAACGAAGTTCTTTTAGACGACCCCATGTTGTTGTGAGTTTTCGGTTTGGATCAACAGCAAGCGTATCTTCAATGTTATCACCGTAAACGGTAAAGTCATCAAAACTTGCTGCTGTATCCCATGCCCATACACCGACTTGACCCGTTTTGTAAACGCTATCACTATTTTCTTTTTGAAATTCATCATTAATGTACAATTTGAAGGTATCCCCTTCAACTTCTACTTTCATATCTATCCATTCGCCGTTCTTAATCTTGACACCGCCAACCGCGGGAATCTGATCAAGATTGTCACGTGTGGTCCACGCTCCAGCTTTGTGTCGCCAGAGTTCTGTCTTGTTATCAGGTACATTGAAGTAATAGACGTAATACTCCATTTCGCTTGTGGCGCGAAACGCGAGCCCTGCCCAATGGTGTTCATCAATCCGAATTTTCGCCTCAATGGTGTAATCATCCCAATCAGCTTTACCAACGAGAGAGTGCTCGGCTTCTGCACCTCTACTAAGCTTGTAGACACCGTCTTTGACTGCCCACGTGCCGTTAGCAACTTTCCAACCCTCCGCATTTTTTTCAAAGTCCCACAGTTGGGTACCTGCGGATGCTGGAAGAGAAATTAGCACACTACAAAGAATGAGAAGACTCAAAACGGCTAATTTCGTCAATACACTATAATTTTTTAACATCCTAACTCCTTTCTTTGTCAAATTCTACGATCTTAATATACATAAGATATGAATTGAGTTTCGCTCGGTGCGTACTGTTTAATTATATCCTGTTGTAGTGCATGGTACGCTTGCACAACGGAGAGACAAGCATTGAAGTATTCTCCAATGCAACAACAAAAGCCCACGACAACATGCCTCGTTGATAACAAAGCGCGTGCGGGCGCAAAAATATCGCAGCATATAAAGACTGCGATAAGACCTTGTGATATATGAAAAATTAACGGATTTTCGCTGGGG
>PYJA01000078.1:27708-67364 GCA_003635185.1 Candidatus Poribacteria bacterium
CAGGTATTGTGCAAAAGCAACCCTGTTCAGATAGTAGAAACCCTGCAAACTTATTTTCGATTGGCGATTCTGCATATCTATACTTCATTTTTATCCCCAGCTATCCAGCACTAAAATGCGTGGCATTATAGTATTCTATTCGCGTCATGCGATTTGTAAAGGACATTATACTTAAAATCTTGTAGAATGTCAATCTTTTTCTTGAAAAGCGGATTTGAGATCGTACTCAGTATTTATCTTCTTTCCTCTATAACAAACACTTGATTCGCCTTAACATTTTTAAAGGTCTCAATATGTCCACAAACCCAGCGAACTGTAACTGAGCCAACCTGCTTGATATCACCTAATCCGAAGTGTAGACGCAAGTCGTTCTGGCTAAGATAACCCGATCCGCTTTTGACCTCTCTTATTTGTGACGATTCACCTGTCGTAACTGTCACCCGTGTTCCAATCGCATCACGCGTACAATGTGTGCCAACCAACTTTACACTTAGCCAATTCCCGGAATTACCGCCATCATTCCGTAAAACGGTAGGACTATCTTTCAAGTTAGTGGTTACTATATCTACGTCGCCATCGTTATCAATATCTCCGAATGCAGCCCCACGACTTACTTTTGGAGGCACCTCAATTTCGGTAGACTCAAAAATGGTAGCCTGTTTGCTCCAAAAAAGTTGATTAGGTTGCGGATATGTTCCGACAGGATCAATCTCAGCAATATTATCGTCTAAATGTCCGTTAGCAACAAACAGATCAAGCCACCCATCGTTGTTAAAATCCACAAAACCGACACCCCATGCCAAATAGGGCAAACTCTTTTCACCTATTCCTGTGGCAAAGCTCAGATCGTTAAAAAACCCGCTTTGTGCGTTGTGATATATGTTATTCACTTGGTCTTGAAAGTTTGTGATAACGATATCCAGAAAACCGTCGTTATCAAAATCACCGAGGTTGGTCCCCATGCCACTATAGGCTCGTCCCTCTTCGCTCAAAGCAACCCCTGCAAAAAGTGCATCTTCAGTAAATGTTCCGTTGCCATTGTTTAGATAGAGAAAATTCGGAGTGGTATCATTTGCAACAAAGATATCAATGTCACCATCGTTATCAACGTCACCGCAAACAGCTCCCAACCCTTTGCCAGGGAGTGCGGTAATCCCTGCTTCTTTCGTCACATCAGTAAATGTTCCGTTGCCGTTGTTACGGTAAAGTCTATCAGATTCACCTTCAAGGGCTTCGGGAGTGCAATAAGTTCGAATACCTTTGCGCGAGCATATCGGATTCGCATCCAGGTCAAATTTAACATAGTTGACAACATAGAGGTCCAAATGCCCATCCGCATCATAATCAAGAAACGCACAACCGCTGCTGAGTTGATTACCGCCAACACCTGTGTGATCAGTTACATTTGAGAACGTACCGTCTCCATTATTTTCATAAAGTACATTCGGACCGTAGTTTGTTACATAGATATCCAAATAGCCATCGTTGTTGTAATCACCTACACAGCATCCTAAACCGTAACCAGTGTCTCCAACAGATGCCGCAGTTGTCACATCAACATATTTACCGTTATTATTTCGGTAAAGCGTATTTTTCGAGGAAATTGGAGCGTTAGTATTAGGTAAATCACATCCGTTCACGAGATAAATATCTAAATCATCATCGTTGTCATAATCCAAGAGTGCGAGACCTCTTCCGAGTGGTTCAATGAAGTATTTTTTCCCACTCTCGCCATTCACATCGCGAAACTGGATGCCGATTTCTGTTGTCACATCAACAAAAAGCACTCTCTGGTGTATAGCGGCAATTTCTTGAGCCTTACTATTGTTCACTTTAGATACCAGTAGAGCGATAATGAACATTGTTAATAATATCAGACGGTTATACCATACCATAAAAAATCCATTATAAGATTATACTTCCATTTCTACGAAACAAATTTGAATCAGTCGCAACTTTGAAATTAGACTATTGAGTAGTAAAAATTGTTCTGATGAGAAAATTTCTTGAATTTGGTTAAAAAATTGATGTTCACGTTGGCGTACACCGCATTTTTTTATCCAATCTGATATATTACACATAAAATTTTTTTACGGGCAAATTTTGTTTAGTGGTTTCTTGATCGTACTAAACTTTAGTCTTGGGTTTGCCTGCTGAACGCAGTTTCAAACCGCTGCCGCAAAATATCGGGGCTGGTATGCATATAAATTTGTGTAGCGTGTAAACTTGTGTGTCCTAATGCAATGCGCACCGATTCTAAATCGTGTGTTGCGCGATAGAGTTCTGTGCCGAAGGTATGGCGTAAATCGTGGGGAGTGAATCTGAGACCTAACATTGTTGATGCGGCTTCCATGATACGTTGAAAGTCTCGTGGGGCGAGACGATTTTTTGTGCGGAGCGTGCAAAACAGCGGACTGTCGGATTCATCTTTTTCACCCTGTTCAGTTTTCCATTGCAAAAATTCGTGGAGCGCGTCTCGGACATCGTGGACGAGTGGTATTCTTCTTGAAACCTTATTTTTTGCAATTTCTGCTCGGACTTCTAAGGTCGTAACAATGTTTCCAAATTTCAGCACATCTCCGATATTCATGCCGCAGACTTCAGCGTTTCGGAGTCCGGTTCGGAGGCAAAAGAGGACGAGCATTCTATCGCGTTCTCTATTATTGAGTGCTTCTAATAGTATTCTCTGTTGTAATTCGTCGAGTACTCGGGGTTGTTGTATTTTTCTTCTTTTCGATTTTGCCATTCAGGTTCTCCATATCAATTTGACGATTTTGATTGTATCATTTTTGTTTTTCTGCATCAACGATTTAATGACGTTTTGCACGTACAATACGTCATTAAATGCCTGTACAGTTACATTTCACATATTGTTATTTCCATTTTCTAACCTCTACCTGCACAAATTTTTTTTCATCTCACCCACCCAACAAAAATGTTGCATTTGCACTCGCGATAGTGTATGCTAATTAAAATAATTTTCAACAACCAGTTTTATCTTTATTTCGAATTACCGCTTTCATTATTCGTTATTTTTTCGACTTCACATTTTCATGTCTATCCAATTTCTGTAACAGGCAACATCTTAAATATTGTTACGCGATTCGTAATAAATCTAATTCATGTCTTCAATCCAATATTTCAAAACAGGAGGAATCGTCTTGAAGAAAAAATTGTGTCTCTCTATCTCTATTTTAATTGTATGCCTTGTAATTGTTGAGGTCGCACCTGCAACAATTAAAGTCGGTCTAATTTACGATGTGCGCGGTCGAGGAGACCTCTCCTTTTGCGACGCTGCGTACGCAGGCGCAAAAAAAGCATCCGATAAATGGGATATTAAACTCACAGAGGTTAACCCCGGACAAAGCACCGATACCGAAATGGCATTACGCCGTCTCGCAAAATTAAAATACGATCTGATCATCGGAGTCGGATTCCTCTTTCGTGAACCGATGAACCGTGTCGCCGTTGATTATCCAAATGTCAACTTCGCTCTGATTGATGCTGTCGCTAACCCCCCAAACGTGGCATCCCTTATTTATAAAGCACACGAAGGAACATTCCTCGCTGGTGTGATCGCCGCATTAAAAACTAAGACAAAAAAGGTGGGATTTGTCGGCGGTATGAAAATCCCGCTCGTTGAAGCATTTGAAATCGGATTTAATGCTGGGATTAAAGCAACTAATCCAGAAATAGAACTGCTTGTCAATTATGTCGGAGTTACCCCGCAAGCTTTTGACGATCCAGCAAAGGGAAAAGAATTGGCGCTCGCACAGTACAATAAAGGCGCAGATATTATTATCGCTGCAGCTGGCGCAAGTGGGTTAGGGGTTCTCGAAGCAGCAAAACAGACAAAAAAATATATTATATGGGTCGATTCAAATGGTAACGGTTTAGTCCCCGGCCAAGTACTCACAAGTATTATTAAAGGTGTGGAATTGTCTGTCTATCAGATGATTGAAAATGTTGTGTCCGATACTTTTATTGGTGGCGTAAAAAATTACGGTCTAAAAGAGGGCGGCATAGAATATATTGTTGACAAAGACAATGAAAAATTGTTGTCTGAAGATATTTTGAAAAAGGTTGCGGAATTCAAAACGAAAATTATTGCTGAAGAGATTGTAGTACCGCATTTGCGTTCACAAACCAAATCTGCTGAGAAAAGGAAATAATCTGTGGAGAATCTCAAAATTGTTGTTCCCGGTGACGCGCCACCCCAAATTCAAGGGTCACCACATCTTGACCGCTTGAAACCTTACGGTGACGTTCAACTCTATCTCAATCGTCCAGAATCAGACGCAGAAAAAATCCGCCGCGCTGAAGACGCAGATATTCTTATCAACTCACGCGGAATGGTCCAGTGGAACGCACAAGTTTTACAACAACTCCCCAAACTAAAATTAATTTCTCTCTGTTCCATCGGCACCGATATGATTGCACTGGATGAAGCGAAAAAGAGAGGAATTGTTGTTTGTAATCAACCAGGACGAACTGCCCCCGTCGTTGCGGAACACAGTTTCGGTTTAATGTTTGCACTCGCAAAACGTGCGGCTTTTATGACTTCTGCTATGCAAGCAGGTAAATGGCCGCGTATGGACAGTGTGTATTTACAAGGGAAGACGCTTGGGATTGTCGGCACAGGCCATATCGGGTCGGAAATGGCACGACTCGGTAATGCTATCGGGATGAACGTCATCGCATGGACATATCATTCGTCTGCAAGACGCGCAAAACAACTTGGTGTCGTCTATGTGTCTTTTAAAGAATTGCTGCGGAGGTCTGATGTTATCAGTTTACACGTTAAACTGACTGATAGGAGTTATCATCTCATCGGTGAACGTGAACTTGCAATGATGAAACCGAAAGCGCTTTTAATTAATGTAGCACGCGGACAAATAGTTGATACGGACGCACTTGTCGACTCACTTAATAGCGGACACCTCGGCGGCGCTGCGATTGATGTTTATGAACAGGAACCGCCTCCCGCAGACCATCCGCTTTTAAAGTGTGAACAGGTGATCTTAACGCCGCACTGTGCGGATATGACACCCGAAGGTGTTGACCTTCTGAATGAAGGCGCAGTTGACAACATCATCGCTTTTTTAGAAGGCAACCCGAAAAATGTGGTTGTATAAAATAAATCGGATACGTAACCTGTTACCTTAATATATGCACAAACAAAAGAATATAAGAAAAATTGGCGTTGATACCGGCGGCACTTTTACCGACATCGTTATGTCTGTGGAAGATTCTCTTTGGACACATAAAGTGCTTTCCACACCACGCAATCCGGCGCATGCTGTTATAAAAGGTGTGAATGAAATCTTAAGTCAGCAGAACATAGATTCTCATGATGGCGTGGATATTGTTCACGGGTCTACCGTTGCTACAAACGCCCTACTTGAACGCAGAGGCGCACGTATTGCCCTTGTCACCACAAAAGGGTTTGAAGATGTTTTAGAAATCGGACGGCAAGCGCGCCCACATCTTTACGATATATTCGTCCAACGCCCAGCACCACTCGTAACTGCAGAATACCGATTCGGTATCAAAGAACGGACTCTGCACACGGGTGAGATTCAAACTGAAATTTCAACCGATGACCTTGAGAACCTCTCAACACACCTTGCAACGTTAAAATTAGATGCGATCGCAATCTGTTTTCTGTTCTCTTATGTAAATCCGAAAAACGAACGGATTGTCGCAGATCATCTCGCCTCACTCAACATCCCGATTTCATGTTCTTACGAAATTCTGCCCGAATATCGAGAGTATGCACGTTTCAGTACCACTGTTGCAAACACTTATATTCGCCCCACTTTGGAAAGGCATCTCTCAACGCTCACAGAATCAGAGAAATTTCCTAAATCTTTCCGATTGATGCTCTCCAACGGCGGCTGTATCTCTACAAGAAATTTTGAGTCTGCAGGTATTCAAACGGTGCTTTCCGGTCCTGCTGGCGGTGTTATCGGTGCTTATCACATTGCTAAAACAACAGGATATGAAAAGATTATTACTTTTGATATGGGTGGCACTTCTACAGATGTTAGTCTGTGTGATGACGGTATCTCTATGACAACTGAAAGTACAATTAGCGGTTTGCCTATCAAAGTGCCGTTGATTGACATTCATACCGTCGGTGCTGGCGGCGGCTCTATCGCCACTGTGGATTCGGGCGGCGCGTTACGTGTCGGTCCGGAAAGTGCAGGGGCTGACCCCGGACCGATATGTTACGGTAACAATGGAGTTGAAATTACTGTGACTGATGCTAATCTGTTTTTAGGACGTATTTCACCAACGCAGTTTTTAGGGGGACAGATGTCGCTTGCAGCTGATGCGACGCGGGAATATATTGAAAAGTTCTCAGAACAGATCGGACTGTCAGCTCTTGAAACTGCGGATGGTATCCTGAAGATTGCAAACGCAGCAATGGAACGGGCAATCAAAGTCATATCTGTTGAACGCGGGTTTGATACGCGCGATTTTACGCTTGTATCATTCGGCGGTGCTGGTGGGTTGCACGCCGCATTTCTTGCCGAAAACCTCGGTATACGTACTGTACTTATTCCACCAAATGGCGGGTTGCTCTCTGCTTACGGCATGTTGTTTGCCGATGTTGTCAAGGATTATTCACAAACGGTGTTATGGAAAACTGAAGATAGTGGCGCGAATCTGCACGAACAATTGGAGAACGGATTTAATGCGCTGCTCACTCGCGCGGAAAGTGATATGAAATCGGAAGGGTTCGCTTTGTCAGAACTCAAAATCAAACGTTCACTGGATATGCGGTATGAAGGGCAATCTTATGAATTGAATGTTCCTTATATTAATGTAGACACAGATTTTGTGCGTCAATTTCACACTATGCACGAACAGCGATTTAGTTATGCGCGTCCTGAGGCGGCGGTAGAGGTGGTAACCCTACGTCTCTCTGCCATCGGTGAAACTGAAAAACCCGCTCGGACTGTTGAACCGCTTGCAGATGCTGATCCTTCCAATGCGCGAATCTCACAAAACAGTGTTATCTTTGATGGTGAGGTTTATCCGACGGTTTTCTATCAACGGGAGTCGTTGCGTCCGGGTAATCGGATAGAGGGTCCTGCGATTATAACAGAATTTAGTGCAACGACTGTTGTCCCACCGAATTTCTTTGCGGTTGTGGATGTGTCCGGGAATCTTATTTTACAGCAGGGATGATCTGATTAACAGATTTTGGGTTGACAATTAGGTAATTTACGTGTACAATTAAGTATATAGTCAAATAATGAATGATATTGACAACAAATCATACGAGTTGTGCTATCATATTATTTTGGCAATAACGCTGACCCTTGTTCAGAGTATTTCGTTTTCTTATATAGAGAACCTAATGGCTTTGAGCCGATTTAACAATAGGAGATTGTTATGCAAGCGTACTATACTGCACAGATCCAACGCCGCGGTGAGTGGTGGATCGGTTGGATACGAGAAGTATCCGGAGTCACTTGTCAAGAAAGGACACGAGAAGAATTGCTTGAAACACTGAAGATTACACTTCTCGAAGTCTTAGAATATGACTCGCAGGAAGCAGTTCGCCGAGCCGAAAGCGAGTATGAGGAAGTAAAAATTGCTGTATGAAACGTGTACAGTTGATTAAGCATCTCAAAAAGCACAGATGCAGTTTGATTAGAGAAGGCAAGAGACATGCATTGTGGGGTAATCCGGAAATAGGCACCCGTACTGCGGTGCCAAGGCACACCGAGATTGACAATGTACTTGTCTGGGAAATCTGTAAACAGTTAGAAATTCCACGACCATAAAATACTGACCTCACCGATTGTATAACGGTGAGGTCAGTATTTTATCATTGTTTATTTAATGTAAAAAGACATCAACGAAACATTCCCGTACCACTGCAAAGGAATCCCCATGCCCACACTTGAATTCAAAGGAAAACAACACATCTACGCACACCATCTCACCGTACCCTACCGCCCCCTTGAAAAAGACGAAACCCGCTCCTGCAACCCAACTTATACAGCCGAAAACCTGCACGCACTTTAAAAGTGTTCATACTGTTTTTTCACTATTCCTTGACTTCTACCCAAAAGTGTGCTATACTTTGAGTTATCAATGTGTTAAATCATCTTCTGTAATAGACCTTTAATACTAACTCTATCTCTCTGTGTTAGGTTTCGAGAAATGGCAAAGAAAAACAATAAAAGAAAACGCAAAAAACGCCCCTTAAACGCAAATCCCCAGCGTCAAGCACATGCTCAGTTAAAAGGATACCTCTACCAAATCTGGCATAGTGTGAATGCTTGGCTCGACCTTGCTGATGATGAAATTTTATATTTAGAATGTGCTGAAGACTTTGATATAGTTTCAGGGGAAGATGCTACGTTAACGCAAGTTAAACATACGCAACGCAATATCACGCTCAAATCTCAAGAAGTATGTGAAGCAATTAACAATTTTTGGGAATTGCAGACTAACAATTCTGATCGGAATGTGAAATTCCGTTTTCTCACACGTTCTAAGATTGGCAAAGAACAAGGCAACCCATTTGGAACGGGTAAACCAGGTCTCGAGCTATGGAGTCGTTGTTCCAGTAATGAAGCAGCTATCAAAAAAATCTCCGAGTTTTTGCAAACTGAAGGAAAAATATCACCTGACGTATGCGATTTTCTTAAAAAAGCAGAACTGAAAGAAATTTATGAACAACTTTTAGAACCTATTACTTGGGAAACAGATAGCAAATCCATCAGTTATGTTGAGCAATCCATAGATAACAGACTGATTCTCCATGGAAATCGACAACCTATTCCAGTACCTCCTTCTGATGCCAAGAAAGTCGTCGATCATCTTCTCAAAGAGGCCTTAATAGTGGCAACAAAAGAAAAAACTCGTGTGCTTACCAAAGTTCGATTCCTTGAAATTTTTGAAGAGCAAACAACGCAAAGGATTCCTACACAACATTTGCAACACCTGCAGAGTCAAGCATCAATGATGCAAAGGATTGGAATGCCACTTTTTGAAGGCTCATCTGATATTACGATTCAATCTCACCCTCATATACAAACTGAAATACCACCGCCCTATCGTGATGTTTTTCGGAGAACAGACCTACTAACAAACATCCAAGCTAAACTTCAATCAGAAGGTATAGTTGTAATTCACGGAGGCGTAGACAAAGGAAAAACAACCCTCGCAAAATTGACCACATATGATATAGCAGGGGATTGGTTCTGGCTGAACTTTACAAATAAAGATCCATCTTTGACTGACCAACATCTGCAGCAACTTGCCATTGCAGTAAGTAATGAATCCGAGCAAGTTAACGTAGTCCTTGATGATCTGAATCTACAGCCTCAACAATTGCAGACGTATGAAGAAGTTTTAGGTATTGTGGTTTATAGAGTACTAGAACGTGGTGCAAAATTGTTGATCACAAGTCAACGTAAGCCTCCCAATAATTTCATCCGCAGTCTCGGTGTATCAAAGGCGATAGCGGTTGATACACCGAACTTTACTGAATCTGAAATAAAGCAATTTGCTGCAGAAATGGAGTGTCCACCTGATGATGCACAGACTTGGACAGTATTAATTCAAACACATACCGGTGGGCATCCAAGACTTGTACACGCTTGGTTCATTCGATTGCGGGAAGAAGGTTGGAATGAACAAAATATAATCAAGGGTATCTTGCAGCCGCCCGATGAGGTGGTTGAAGAACGCGAAGCAGCACGACAGTTACTCACTGACTACTCAAAAGATCAACGGGAATTTCTTTATAGACTCAGTTTGCTAACTGAATTCAGAAAGGATTATGCGATCAACATTGGCGAGATACCGACCCCTATACTTCATCCAGGAGATGTTTTCAGTCAATTAGTCGGTCCTTGGATAGATCAAGTCAATGAAACCTACTATACTATTTCACCTTTATTAAAGGATGCTGCCAAAGAGGTTTGGTCCGATGATAAAATAAAAGATCTTCATGGGCATATTGCAGATGCTATAATTAAAACAAAGGAACTGACCCCAACAGAGGGCTGGAGTGTATTTACACATAGTATGGTTGGCCAGAACAAAGAAGGCATTATTGCTTTCATTTATTCATTGATGGACGCTCCAGAGAGTGATTGGAAAGATCTTTGTCAACAATTCTCGTTGTTAGCACATATTAAAACTGATCCTCCCGAAGAATTATTCCCTGGTGATACCTTTCTAAATCAACTGTTTCGGTTACTGCAATATCGCATTGCAGTTGAAGTGGAACCTGAATTAGTTCCAAAGATACTTGAAATCTGGGATAAAGAAACCAAACCTTATGAACCCCGCCAGTCATACTTGCTGTCTCGTCTCATGTTAGCAACAGAAATACTCAAATATAATCAAGTGACACTACCAGCCAAGAAACTGGTAGGTTATCTTAAAGAAATTATTGATATTAAAAACATGGACAAAAAGGTTTGGAAGTCATATTTTAATCCCATGGAAGAATTAAAAGAAATAAACATTGATGAATCAAACTTTTTCAGTTTCCTATTTAGTTTTATCTATATGCGTCCGGCTATTAATGTTACTTTCCTCAATGACCTTATTGATGCATTGGATGAACTTGATTCAAAAACCCGGACTTTATTATTAGCAGACTTTGAGGGGGACAATATTGAGGCAAGGTTGTTAATTGATGGTGCCTGGTGGGCAGAAGCAAATCTTGAGAATCCAAATTGGACAAGGTGCCTTCAGGTATTTGACAGAGCAATTGAGAAAACTATCGAATGGGGTTATCCCCACATCGCTGCAGCATCAGCAAGAGGCAAAGCCATCATTCACGACGAATACTTGAACACCTCTGACACTGCCCATGAAGTTCTTAAAGATATTACATCAAAAGTCGGATCACTACCGGTGATAGAAGAAGAGCGTGCATTGGTATATTTCCACCAAGAACATTATAGAGAAGCACTAAATATTTATGAACGTATTCTCCCAAAATGGGATCCACCATCGGAACAATTAAACATTGGACCTTTAGAGGAATATCGTAGAGCCGCTATATGCGCGGCTAACTTGAACGATTGGAAGAAGTCCGCTATCTTTCTTGAAGATGGAGCAAACAAAACTAGAGAAATTGAGAACTCTGAAAGATACGTCGGTTTATACGCGGATGCAGGATTTGCTTACTTTAAAACAGGCAGGATATCGGATTGCATAAAACTACTGCATCGGGCGTTGCAAAATTTTGAGAAACTTCCTGAAAACAATACAGATATCAAGTATTTCGCCTTAAAGAAACGTTTAGAGCACACCATAAAATGGATATGGCAAATATGGTGCGTAGGTGAATCTGGCACTTCAAACTTATTTGAACCTTATGTAGGTTTTTGTAGTGATCCGACGACAAATGAAGAAATTTTGACTCTTCTTGACTGTCCAATCGGTTATTCTTGGCTCTATCTATCGCGAATTGAGTACAGATTTGGACATGAGACGACAGTTTTCCAACATGCCCTGCAAACCACAGATAAAAGTACATATCCAGAATTAAATCTCTTTCTCTCTCTACTCAAAACACAATACGACTTTAGAAACAATACCCTCAATGAACTGCCAGCACGTATACAGGAAGTGGCAAATGCTTGCGACTCAATACAAAAGCACCTCCAAAGTGGACATGGGATCGGAGAAGGGGGAATTGGCTTTATACCTGTTGAAAACGTGCCCAATTTCACATCTGTTGAGAACATCACTGTTATGTTAGTAGCAGCCTTTGTTATTCAATTATCAGCAGGCGCAGACACACATACAATTTTGTCTATATGGCATGCTAATTCTTCAGAGCTATTTATAAAAGAAAAGATGACAACTGCTCTTAACCTGATTGACAGAATGTTATCTGCAGATCAAAATAACGCCCTAAAAGTGATGCAAACACAAGATATTAAACTTGAAGAAAGGTTAACAGCAGCATTAAAGGTTATTCATAATATTGAAACAAGTCCAAAAGATCTTTTTCATGCACATATACTCATTTCAACTTATCTCGTTGATAGTCTAATATGGCTAAATCCCTTTTTGACAGGTTTAGCAGAACTGCTTTCTGTACAGTGGCTTGAGAAAATAAAATTTCGTGAGGCATTGAAAATGCCCATGGTTACAGTACCCGAAATTGAAAAAGTATGTAAAAGCAGTGAAACTGGAAAGAAGAAAATCGGTCAGATTCTACTCGCGGTACATCCCGCTGTTTCAGTCAGAGTGGCACCTGAAATTTTACAGCAGTTTCGCACTTGGACAGAATCAGACAAGAAACAGAAACATGCAACAAGAAAAAACCCTGCAGCACAACGTCTCATCAAAGCGATGGAAAAGCCGCCACACCTCACCGATGAAGACATTGAAGCACTGAATCAGTCAATAAAAGAGGGGAAAATACCTATAAAGTTTGATTCACCCTTTGAACTGGATGAATACGAAAATAATGAATAAATATCTCCTTGAAACTACAACATGTAGTGAGTTGATAAAGGAAAACCCGGAAGTTAAAAGGCGTTTGAATTCTCTAACCGAGTCGGACTACCATTTTACCTGCACCATCGTTAAGGGTGAAATTCTGTTCGGTATCCAGCGACTTCCTTCCGGTAAAAGAAAACAAGATCTTGAAGAAAGGGCAGATGAACTTTTTGCTGAAGTACAATGCGATCCAATCCCAGAGCATGTCGCCGATACCTATGCACAGATAAAAGTTGCTGCGGAACAACAAGGCACGTCTTTAGGTGAATGCGACCTTTGGATTGCTGCTACAGCTTTAACCCTTGATGCAATTCTGGTTGCTTCCGATTCTGATTATGAAAGAATAGTTGGATTAGGACTCCGTTTGGAAGATTGGAAAAATTAACGAAAGAGATATTTTACGTCAGTAACGCAGATAACCCTGTTTGTGCCTTAAGAAAGTTTGACATTTGTTGCATTTTAAGATAGAATAACTTTGTGAATAAACATGACGAACAAAAAAATTGCGTTACTATGCATTTTTAGTGTTCATATTTAGGGTTTTGGACAATGAAAAACCGACAAACGAACCATCATTTAAAGATAAACGTTTCAGATATCTATTGTCTGCGTGGGGATAGGACAGATGTCCTGCTTTCTGGTTTCGTTTTAACATCCGGTTTTGAGTCCCCCCCCCCCTGCGTTAAATATAATAACACAGGACGAAAAAACAACTTTGATAGTGTTAGCGGCTCTGCCGTTTTTGTGCCCGCACGTGCATTTTGGCGCGTGGCGGGTTTTTGTTGTTGTCCTGAAAAGAACTCTAAGGTGTATAAATCGTTATAATGTCTATTAGAAGGAGTATTACGATGAAAACTTTGATATTTATTTTGACATTTACTTTTCTCTTGGTGTGGACGAATCTCGGTATTACTGCTGAAGATGCATCTTTGGTGGCTCACTACACGTTTGACGGTAATCCTGACGATTCTTCTGGAAATGAAAACCATGGTGTGATTAAAGGCGAGTCTAAATGGGATAAAGGTAAATTTGGAGACGCAATCCATCTGAATGTAGGTGCACACGTTGAGATGCAGGCATCTGATACACTACATGGTGACCTCTTTAAAACCGACCCATTTACAATCTCTGTCTGGATTAATCCAACCTTTGAAGGCGGCACTTGGCAACAAATTTGGCGAAGTTTACCCGGTGCTTCCGGACACAACACGCTTTTTGTTAATAAAGACGAAGGACTATTGTCTTGGCGAGGACAGGTTGCGGGATGGACAGTCTTGTGCCAAACAGATGGAGGTGTTATCAAAAAAGATGCATGGGCTCATGTAGTTGTTCAAAGCGATGGTGAGAAATTCAGAATTTATGTGGATGGTGAGATGGCGAAAGAAACGGATTTCCAAGAAACCCGAGGGGCTAACACAATTTATCGGCTTGGCGGTGAAGGTGGAGAGGGTTATGGCGGTGCAATAGACGATGCAGCTATCTTTTCCCGCGCTTTAGATGAAAATGAAATCGCAGCTTTGGGCGAAGGGTTTGATGCGCTTCTCTTTGTTGAACCGCAAGACAAACTTGCAACAAAGTGGGCATCTATTAAAGATTTCGGATTTTCGAGATAGTTATGTTGGTGAAAAAAACTGAATATCTCTAAATAGATACTGAGATATTCAGTTTTTATTGAATTGAAAGAACTGAGAAAATGAAGTGAACACTAAGGGGTGCCGCGTTTTTGATCTTTTTCCCACTCCTTAGCACCTTCTCTTGTTGTTTTATTACCCACCTTCTGAATGTGAACGTTATCCCCATAATCGCGTTGCAGTTCTTTTTCGCGCCGCTCTAAATCATTTGTAATTCCACTGCGGATAATCTCTTTACCTTTCTTCAAATGGTATTTATAGGTGTTCCGTTCTGCCATCGTTCTCACCTCCTTTTACAACAAAGTCAGATATTGTTAATACCAGATTTACCGCAATATACGTTGAATTGCAAGTTAAAATTATCGTTTTTTCGGTAAACTTTTGCTTTTTCTCGTTAAATGTGTTATTATTTAAATGTTGATTGAACAGTGCAAATTAGGAAGGTTTTGTCAAAAAAGGACGTATCATGCGCAACTATTTTATTGAGTCCTTTCATATTACTAACCTATGGGGTTATCGGGACATTGATCTGGCATTTAGCAGTGATGTAAATATATTAATAGGTCCAAACGGTTCTGGCAAAACTACTGTCCTGTACCTATTGTATTCTATCTTATCACTGGACTTACTGAATCTTTTAAACTTTAATTTTGATCACGTTGAGATCAAGTTAAAGGGATTCCAAGAAAACTCTGTTCGAACTGTTACAGTCAAGAGCAAAACTGAAGATGGTTTTTTGGAAATCAGTATAGGGAAAAAGAAATTTCCACTTGATATAGATACCCTTTCTGAGAGAAGATTGCCGAGTTACTATAGGGATGAAACTGGTAGAATTGTCCCGAGAACATTACCACCGCATTTAAGAAGAAGGATAATACCAGAGGAACTTTATGAAGAATTAACAGATTTAGTCCCTCTTGTTTGGCTCCCTGTCAGTCGTCGCGTGCCTTTAACAGAGAACGAGCAAGAACGGTATACAGGGAGAGAACCTTTGGAATCGGTAGACTTACGTCTTGAAAATTTATTAGAAGGTCTCTCTCGCTATCATTCAATCTTGAACGTCCAGCTTTCAGAACGTTATAGGGAGTTTGAGCGTCAAGTCCTGTCAGTTATCCTTTATAGCAAAGAACATGATCAACTTAAGTCCATTAGAAATTCAGTATTCCATTCATTGCCAACAGAAGTGGAGAAGGAGCGGTTATTAGAAGCTTTCAACTCTGCGGGGTTCTTAGACGAAGTAATGCAGAGCAAAATCGACGACCATTTTGCGGCATTTGATGATGCAGAAAAGGTGTTTGCCCAAATCCATGAAAAAAAACATATTCCTTTTGAATTTGAAGATGCCCTTGTAATTCCACTTATCGGACGTACGAAAGCTATGGTAAAATACGCCGAAGAACTTGAAGAAGATAAAGAGCGAATTTTTGGATCTTTACGGCTTTATGAGAAAACTGTTAATTCATTTTTGCACAACAAGTCCATTAAGGTTGATGAAAACGGAATTTTGAGAATTAAGTCGTCTTCACCATCAGAATTAGGCTGGTGCTTCCTTTCTTCGGGTGAGAAACAGATTTTGATTTTACTAACGCAAGCCCTTCTAAGAATTAATAATCCCATGGTATATATAGCGGATGAACCGGAGTTATCCCTTCATGTCACTTGGCAGGAAAAACTATTGAAGTCTGTCGTGATGCTTGGTGGACAAATGCAGATAATCGTTGCAACGCATTCTCCTGATATTGTTGGAAATTATCAAGATAAAGTAATAGATTTGGGGAAATAAAGTTGATTTCGTTTTCTTGAACCCCTCCGGGGTTATCTGCAGAACATCTTTTTTATTCAGAAATCCTTGTATATGTTGAGGGTTATACTGACATTCCTTTTTATAATGAAGTACTCCAAAATTATCGTTGCCGGATAAAATCAAAAAATGGAAAACCAGAATGTGAAAAATTTGCCACGCTTATTGAACAAGGGAACTACCCCTATGTTGTTATTCTTGATGGGGATTACGAAATTTTAGAGTATACTCATAGTCCACATCGGAGAATTATTTCGCTTCATAGACATTATGGATAAGAATCCAAAAACCTTTGTCTGCAGAAATTGCAACGCAGACATTGAAGTAAAAGCATTAGTTGACAACCTCAAGGTATGCCCCGCTTGTGATGCACACTATCCGATGAGCGCTCAAGAACGTCTGGATCTGCTTGTGGATACCGACAGTTTTCAAGAAACCGATGCGAATCTCTACTCTATTGATGCGCTGGAATTTCCGGAGTATCCAGACAAACTTGAACGCGATATCGCAAAAACAGGACTCCGTTCAGAGATGCTCTCTGGAACAGCCAAAATCGGTGATTATCCAGTAGCAATCGCAATCGGAGATGTCGGGTTTATCGGTGGTACGTGCGGTGCTGTCATCGGTGAGAAGGTTACCCGATGTATTGAGCATGCCGGTGAAAACCAATTGCCGCTTGTCATCGTATCTGTCAGCGGTGGCATGCGAATGCAGGAAGGCACTTTAGCGTTAATGCAGATGGCAAAAACCGCCGCCGCTTGCACTGAATACGCTAAAAAAGGTGGGTTCTATATCTCCGTTGTCACAGATCCAACGTTTGGCGGTGCAACTGCAAGTTATAGTTCACTTGGGGATGTGATTGTTGCTGAACCCGGTGCACGTATCGGATTCGCTGGTCCCCTTGCTGTTGCAAGTTTACAAGAAGAACTGCCTGAAAATTTCCAAAAAGCTGAATCTTTAGTTGCACATGGATTCATTGACCATATTGTTCATCGCGCAGGCATGCGGCAGTTGCTGACCGATCTAATTTCATTCGTCTACTAATATAACGCCGCGCTTCTTATGACTGCCTACACACAATGTAAAAACTCTATGAATTGGCGAATCTCACCTTTTTCTGTCACTTTATCAGATTTTAGACGTTTTTAATAAAAGCAGTTATGTATCTGCCTTTGCGGATAGTGAATGTTGATAGCAATTAGGTTTATGATCGCATACTCATTTTTACATTTAAATAAACACATTTATAATATAAGGAACACTCGAAATAGAAAATGCCGAAATCATTAGTTGTTGTTGAATCACCAGCGAAAGCGAAAACTATCGAAAAAATCTTGGGGAAAGACTATATCGTAGACTCCTCTGTTGGACATATCCGCGACCTGCCGAAAAAAGAACTTGGCGTTGATGTTGAGAACAATTTTAAACCGAAATATGTGCTGATTCGCGGCAAAGGCCCAGTTGTTAAAGCGATCCAGGAAAAAGCAAAAAAGGTTGATTGTATCTATCTTGCTGCAGACCCTGACAGGGAAGGTGAAGCGATCTGCTGGCATCTGGCAACCGAACTAAAGAAAACAAAGAAACCTATCTATCGCATTGTGTACAACGAAGTGACACAAACTGCGATTTTAGAAGCGATTCAAAATCCCGGCACGATTGACCAAGCACTCGTTGATGCGCAACAAGCGCGGCGCGTTTTAGATCGACTTGTCGGATATCAAATTAGTCCTATTTTATGGCGTAGTGTTAAACCCGGTCTGAGTGCTGGTAGGGTACAATCGGTTGCGGTGCGGCTTATCTGTGAACGAGAAGCAGAGATTGAAGCATTTAAACCAGAAGAATATTGGACATTAACAGCAACGTTGACACCTACCCCAAAGGAACATCTCTTTCCCGCAAAATTACATAAAATAGGGACAAAAAAAGGTGAAATTAATAATTACGGATTTCGTATTGATGAAGCACGCGCGAAGGAGTTAACAGCAGACGCAAAGGAACAACCCTACGTTGTTGAAAAAGTTCAAAAACGCGAACGAAAACAGAAGACTGCTGCACCGTTTATCACGAGTACTTTACAACAGGAAGCTGCCCGCAAACTTCGGTTTACTGCTAAAAGAACGATGATGGTGGCGCAAAAACTATACGAGGGGTTAGATATTGGAAAAGAGGGGTTAGTTGGTCTTATCACCTATATGCGTACCGATTCAACACGTATTGCCCAAGACGCTCTCGGCGCAGTGCGGGAATACATTACTACAACTTATGGGGCGGAGTATCTACCGACACGTGCCGTTGCGCACCCAAGTAAAGGCGGCGCACAAGACGCACATGAGGCGATCCGTCCTACATTACCCCTGCGAACTCCCGAATCTTTGAAATCATACCTGAATAAAGAGCAATATCGTCTCTATGAATTGATTTGGAAGCGGTTCATCGCGAGTCAGATGAATCCCGCTATCTTTGATGCTACGACAATTGACATCAAGGCTGGACGCTATCTTTTCCGTGCTACAGGTTCCGTTATCAAGTTTGATGGGTTCAGGCGTGTCTATATGGAAGGTCAAGATGATGTCGCTACTGATGGAAGCAACACTGACGAAGGGAGCACTACTTTGCCAGATGTTAAAGAAGGCGAAACGCTTGATCTGCGCAAGTTAGACCCGAAACAGCACTGGACGCAACCGCCACCTCGCTATAATGAGGCAACGCTTGTCAAAGCATTAGAGGCGAAAGAAATCGGTAGACCGAGCACCTACGCAACAATCCTATCCACGATTCAAGACCGCGGTTATGTAACAATGGAGCAGCGTAGACTCTCCCCCACAGATGTAGGGAGACTCGTTAACGAACTTCTAATTCACGGATTTCCCGATATTGTTGACGTTGAATTTACGAAGGAGATGGAGCAGAAACTTGATACTATCGCCGAAGGAGAGGTAGACTGGGTTGACACCCTCGGTGAATTTTATCCATCGTTCCAAGAAGCATTGGAAGAAGCACCTGATAAGATGTATGAGGCGCGCAAAGCGATGGAAACCGAATCGGATGTGCAATGCGACAAGTGCGGCGGCAATATGATTGTCAAATGGGGCAGATATGGACGTTTCCTCGGATGTTCCAACTATCCTGAATGTGAAAATATCAAGGCTTTGAACGGTGATGAAACTGCCGCCGCTGAACCGGAAGAAACCGATACGCTTTGCGAAAAGTGTGGTGAACCGATGGTTATTAAGCAGAGTCGCGCAGGTGCTCGATTCTTGGCATGTAGCGGTTATCCAAAGTGTAAAAACGCCAAACCTGTTCCGATGGGAGTTGATTGTCCAGAGGCTGACTGTGATGGTTATTTAGGGGAACGCCGTAGTAAGCGCGGAAAAGTATTTTACGGGTGTAGTAACTATCCAACTTGTGGGTTTGCGAGTTGGGATAAACCGATCGCTGAACCGTGTCCGCAATGTGATGCTTCCTATATCGTTGAGAAAGTGCAGAAATCGGGTGAAACGCTGCACGCGTGTGCTTCAAAAGAATGTGACTATACCAAAACACCAGAGTAACACTGATGAATGTTGTAATATGCCTCCGTGCAATTGTGTGAAATGTGAGCAATTATGATTCAACTGCATCAAGTCAGTTTCGCTTACCAGAACCTAAGTGTTCTTGAGAGAGCAAGTTTTCGTCTTGAACGCGGCGAATTCGGCTTCCTCTTTGGTGAAAGTGGTTCTGGTAAGACAACGCTGCTAAAACTACTCTATCGCGAATTAACACCTACTGAGGGGTCCGTAAGTGTACTGGGACAATCTCTTGCTGATTTGACACCTTCAACGTTGCCATTTTTCAGGCGGAAAATCGGTGTGGTTTTCCAAGATTGGAAATTAGTTGACACCAAAACAGTTGAACAAAATCTTGCCATTCCTCAGAAACTAATTGGAACGAAACATAAGATATTGCGTGAAAACGTATATAATCTTTTGCACCAAATGGGGTTAATCCATCATAAGAATGCACTACCAACCCAAATTTCAAGCAACGAAAAACAACGACTTGCCATCGCAAGAGCAATTATCAATAGTCCTTTATTACTTCTTGTAGATCAATCTACAGAAACATTAGACCCAAAGCTTGCCCTTGAAATGCTTTCGCTTTTTGACACACTCAATTTTCAAGGCACGACAGTTTTAGTTGCTACTGCAGACCCGGAACTTCCTGAGAGATATGTCCGCGCCAAAAATGCCGCACCAAAACGAGTCTTTAAACTTAAAGATGGCTGCATTACGACATAACACTATTGCTGATAAGACTGTATTTATAAGTTTAAATTAAAATGCGATATAAAATTCAAAATCTCTTTACCCATATTGGTCGTACCGGCTTAAATAATCTATTATGTCTTATTGCGCTGGCTTTTTTTACAGTCTTACTGAATACATTTCTGTTCATTCATAGTTCTGTCTACAAAGAACTTGATCTAAAACAAATGGTGCCCTCACTTGTAGCTTGGGCTAATGACACAGTTGTTGAGGAAGATGCGCGTGTTTTTGCGAACCAGATTGAGAAAAAAGATCAAATTTTTTACATTCACTACGTCTCTAAAGAAGAAAACTATAACAGAGCAGAAAAACAGTTTGGACTATTGGGCGGTTTGATTAAAAGCAGAATTTCAGGTAACAATCCGTTTCCCGCGTCCTTAGAAATATATGTTAATCCCATAGATAGTTCACGAAAAAAGTTGGAAGAGATCGCTTTTGATATAGAATCCTACGCTGAAATTGATGATGTAGTCCTGACTGGCCAAGGCATACTGATGGATCTGTTTCGTCAGACAAATCGGATGACAATTGCAAGTATCTGCATCACAGTTCTTATGACCCTCTTTATAATCCGCGCGGCTGTTCTTAAAACAGCCCGAACTTGCCACGAAGAAATCCAACTCTTAGACTTTATCGGTGCGACACGGGGGCATCTCAGAATTCCGTTCTTTGTCCACGGGACTTTTCTCGGTCTCTGCGGAACTATCTTGGGACTAACCTGTTTCTATCTCCTCTATTGCCTCTTGACGTTTCAACTTGGCGTGCTTGAATTCCTTCCGTACTATCAGCTCCTTGGTATCGTTGTCGCCGGTATAATCATCGGTTTGATCGCGGGGATATTCGCGCAACGCAAGTATTTCAAATCATTTTTGTAGCACAATCTGTTAGATTGTGCATCCGTGAACGCAAACTAATCTGAAAGATAGTCGTCTTTTAATGTGCCTCTACATGGAAAGGCACATTGAAATCTCACCGAATCCATCCCTTAAATCATAAGTCCGACTTTATCATGAAAAACATAGAAATTAGCAATATTTTTAGAAATATCGGAGAACTTCTCCAAATACGAGGAGATGCTTCATTCCGAATACGATCTTACGAAAAAGCTGCAGATATAATTGAGGGGTTAACTGTTGATGCCAGCGAATTAATTGAGACAGGAAAATTTCAAAATCTGCCCGGAATCGGCAAGACAATTGAGGAAAAGACAAAAGAAATACTTGACACCGACACCTGTCAAGCTTATGAAAAACTTATCGCGGAAATGGGATTGGAAGTTCTGGATCTTTTAGATGTCCAAGGGATTGGGGGTAAAACAGCAAGTCGACTCTATAACGAACTTGGCATTAAAAATCTGAATCAACTTGCTGAGGCACTTGAAGATGGAACATTGCAAGGCATAAAAGGATTCGGGAAAAAGACGCTTGTCACCATATCAGAAAGTCTCGAATTCCTAACCACCTACCGTGGTACACGTCTGATTTCGCAAACGATGAACCTTGCTGGAAAACTCTCTGAAATTTTCGAAAGCTGCGATGCACTAACGCGATACGAATTCAGTGGTGATTTACGTAGACGGGAAGAGGTGTGTCGTAGTCTTGAAGTTGTGGCTGAATGTGCCAAAGATATTGGGACAACACAAAACGCTCTCACTGAACATCTCTCTCAACATCAGGAACACCGGACAACGCAAATCGTAGATGCTCGGGGGATGCCTCATGGATTATCCCGCCTACAACATCTACAAAAAATACATCTGCTTCTTAACAACGATTTTCCAGGAACGATCTACCTGTGTTCATCTGCTGAATACGAGGCAACACTGTTTCTAACGACAGCAACGGACGAACATCTTGCCGCGCTCCCGACTGGGACACCTTTGAAAATCAGCGATCCGAGCAAAGCCTCAGACTTCTGGCAAAAAACACAGAATAACACCGAAACAGAAATATATGAAAAATTGGGTATGTCTTATGTTCCGCCGGAACTTCGGCAATACTCCGACTCGGTAGCGTTAGCGGTGGAAGACAAGCTGCCCACACTTGTTGAGTTCGATGACATGCGGGGCGATTTACATACTCATACTGACTGGAGCGATGGCGCACATACTATGCATGACATGGTGGCGGCAGCCATAAACCGTGGTTTTGAATACTATGCCATTACAGATCATTCCGTTTCTTCATCTGTGGCAAACGGCTTGGACCAGGAACGTTTGTTGGCACAGATCAAGCAGGTGCGTGAATTAGATGCTGAAACCGAAGGGATCACAATTTTAGCTGGGTCTGAAGTGGATATTCGTAGAAATGGCACACTCGATTTTCCTGATGAGATCCTCGCTCAGCTTGATGTCGTTGTGGCGAGTGTCCACAGTCATTTTACGTTATCCGAAGCAGAGATGACAAAACGGGTAATTCGTGCAATTGAAAATCCTTATGTCAAAATCATCGGACACCCGACAGGACGATTGCTTGGCAGAAGACCAATGTATCCGATAAATCTTGATGAGGTTATCAGTGCTGCAGCAGAAAATGACACCATTTTGGAGATTAACGGTTCTCCCAGTCGTTTGGATTTGGGTCCGGAATATGTACGAAAGGCAAAAGCTGCAGGTGTTCTCTTTTCTATTAACACAGATGCACACTCAATCCCAGAGTTTGAACGTTATCAATATGGTGTGAATGTAGCACGCCGTAGCGGTTTAACGAAGGATGATGTTATCAATACCTATCCTTTAGAAAAACTACGTGAGATTTTAGATAACAATATAAGCTGAAAGGAGTTCTATTGTGAAACGAACACGACTTGCGCCTGCAAAACGCGCCATCATTATCGGTATGGATGGAGCAAGCATGGAACTGGTCAACAACATGATTGCGTGGGGACACACCCCGAATATGGCGAAACTACGCGATGCGGGTGTCCACCGTTCAATGATTGGCGTATTTCCAACATTAACTCCACCTGGATGGACAGCACTCTCAACGGGGTCTTGGCCCGGCACGCATCGGGTGATGGATTTTAACATTCGTGCTGTCCGAGAAGCACTTGATAAAACGGTGTGGGGTATCAATACAGGATTATGTCAATCTGAGTATCTTTGGAATCTTGTGGAACGCGCTGGTGGCAAACCGATTCTGGTGAAATGGGAAATGTCTTGGCCTCCCACTGTCCAAAAAGGTATTCAGGTAGAGGGAACTGGTCCTGGTGTATCAAATCATCATCAAATTGCAGGCTATCATCTCTTTGTAGCAGGGAAATGGGCACCGCGCCCTATCGGTGGGCAACGTGACCCAGAGTCGCTTGATCCAAGTGCATTGCAGAAAATTAAACACATTGATCCAGTAACAATTAAACCTGTTGATGCTGGCGAATGGGAAGGAACATTGCCTGAGTCTAACAAACCTGTGCAGGCGGTAGAACTCACTATTCAACCTTTGGCACGCGGCAGAGAAGATATGAACCGTGGTAAATCTGGCACTCCGAAACCTTTTTACGGACTGATTTATGCTTCTGGGCAAGACGGTTATGACCGAGTCCGCGTGTGTAGCAGTCGTTGGACGAATGACGTTGTTGCTGATCTCGGTGTCGGTGATTGGAGCGATTGGTGGCTGGATACGTTTGAAATTGATGGTAGTGATGTGGAAGGTTATGTCCGCATGAAACTGGTTACGCTGACACCAACCGTAGATGCCTTTGAACTCTTTGTGCCACAGATTTGGCCCAGAACTGATTACACAGTACCTGCTGAGGTGGCAACTTTCATTGACCAAAACATCGGGTCATTTCTCCAAAATCCTGCCCGTGACGCGCTCGGACAAGTAGACGATGATACCTATTTTGAGTTGTTAGATTATCATCACCAACGTTTGGCAGATGTTGCAACTCATCTTGCATCCGAAAACGATTGGGATGTTCTGATGGTGGAGACACATGCACCGGACTACGCGAGCCACTTCTTTCTCAGCCAAGCGGATGAAATCAGCGGTGCTGCGTCCGAAACAATCCATCGGTGTCGAGAGGGGTTGCGCCGCACGTACGAATCTGTAGACCAGATGATTGGACAGATTGCAGAACTTGCAGATGAGGAGACGGTCGTGCTTATCTGTGCAGACCATGGTGGTACTCCGAACCAATTCCGTGCTATAGACATTGAAGAGGTATTGGAAGAGACAGGATTCGTTGTTAAGGGAACAGATGGTGCTATAGATTGGACGAAAACACGTGCCGTCAACGTTGGCTTGGTGCATATCTTCATCAACCTTGCGGGGCGTGAACCGAACGGTATTGTTGCACAAGAAGATTATGAGGCAACACAACGTGAGATAATCGCTGCACTACATGCATATCAGGATGCAAAAACAGGAAGACATCCGTTTTCATTGGCAGTGACGCGAGCAGATGCGGAGATGTTGAACCTCCACGGTGATCTTGTCGGTGATGTTGTTTATGCGTTGCGACCAGAGTTTGATGGAGCACACGGCAAGCAGTTACCATCAGTTAGTTTTGGGATTGGTGGTCAACATTCAACGTTTATCCTCTCAGGTGCGGGTGTTCGGAAAGGTGTTGCTTTGGAACGGCAGGTCCGTGTGGTTGATGTTGCGCCGACAATCTGTTATCTGTTAGGACTGCCGATGCCTGCAAATGTTGAAGGCGGCATCGTCTATGAAGCATTGGCAGATCCAAATTGGCATCTAACGCGCCTTGCGGAATTGGAAAAGTAATTGATATTGTCCTTTATGTTGTGGGATGTTGTCGGAGGTATAATTTTTCTGGATGGCATCCCTTATGCTTTTATAGTAAACATATAATTACTTGGACATTTCATTTCTGTCCCATAACCTGTTAGGTTGTGCAGAAACGGAACATATAAATCAACGCTATGAATGCGCGTATGGCATTCAGCGGGTGTAAAGTTAAGAAAACGTATAAGGGGGGCGAGGTTAGGAAACCTCGCCAGCGAGAGCGTGTCGAGTGTTGTTCATTAGGGCCAGTCGCCTGTGACTTCTTCAAATGGCGCGACCGGTTCAAATTCCTCGTTGTAATCCCCACCATTATGGCTAACCTCACATGAGCGGAGCCATTCGAGCAGAGTCTTACGGGTTTGCCCGATATATTCGCGTTGTTCATTTACCAAGTTGGTCGTTTCTGCGCGGTCTTTAATCATGTCAAAACACAAATCCTGGCTGCCATCACTCGATAGGTTGGTCAAGCATTTATAACGGTTGTCCATCATTGCGATGGTCGGTGCGCCGAACATCGAGCCTTTTCCACTGTTGAACCGATACGGAATAGGAGTGGGGCGTTCTGTCATGTTTCCTTCAATGGTCGGTAGCAGACTGATGCCGTCAATCGGACGATTATCAGGCATTTCATATTCCATGACTTCGGCAATTGTTGGGAAGTAATCCAACGTGCTGCACGGCATTTCCACGACGCTCCCGGGGCCTGCATGCCCCGGCCAGTGCAATAGCGCGGGTACGCCCACGCCACCGTCAAACAAAGATCGTTTTCGTCCGCGCAAGCCGCCTGTTGATCCCCGGTTGCGGCCATCTCGACCTGTGCGCCCTTCGGGGCCGTTGTCCGAACAGAACCAGATCATGGTGTTTTGGGATACACCCCATGCTGCCAATGTGTGGGACAATCGTCCCACCTGATCGTCTATAGCGGTAATACAGCCGTAATAGTGCTGCTCATCTTCGCTGTAATCTGAATACATTGCACGATATTCCGGTCCAGCAACGACTGGGGTATGGGGTGCGTGAAACCAGATTGTCGCAAAAAACGGTTCGACATTTTCAATAGCTTGTTCTATAAATGGAATCGCGCGATCCATCAATACCCGGGAATCGCATCCTTCCAGATTTTCCGTTGCCAGTTTTCCATTTTCGTAATACGGCGAGGCCCAGGGGCGGTCTAAACGCTTCCCGTTCCCCTGAATACCTACTGCAGGATCCCAGGTGGGAACTGCATACTCCGTAGCAAAAGACGTATCGTAATCCCGCTCCCACGGTGGGGCGTAATTGCGTTTTGGATTACGATTGCGCTTGCCCGAATAATTCGGGTCCAGTGTACCCAGATGCCATTTGCCAAAATGTCCGGTGGCATACCCAAAGGATTTTAACATTCGCGCCAATGTTATTTCCTGAGCGGGTAGATGCCCGCGATTGGCATGTGTTACGCCATATCGAAAATAATGTCGTCCGGTTAAACACGTACCGCGCGTTGGCGAACACACTGGCCCTCCTGCATAAAATCGCGTGAATCGGATCCCATTGCTCGCGAGACGGTCTAAATTCGGGGTTTTGATTATCTCATTTCCGTTAAATCCTACATCGCCATATCCCAGGTCGTCACACATCATTAAGATTATATTGGGAGGGCTCATCTTTTTGTCTCCATTTTTTTCCTTTATAGATATAATCTATACGCAATCTGAATTAATGTCAAGTTTTTTACATATCAACCAGAGACATTCAATTGTTCAAGTTATCATAATTGGTGGGTGTTTCCAACCACGATAATCCTAACCTGGTAAGTGCGGTTTCCTAACCGCACCTTATGCGTCAATTTAAGAAAATATTTCTTGTTCTAAAATCCTTCTGAATAGGCATGACGATTGGACTGCCCCACATTTTAGTCCCGTAGGGACGATATGTTTATAGAAAAACGAAATAAACGCTCTTTAGTCCCGTAGGGACGATATGTCCAAAATATGTCGTTGGGATACACATATCGTCCCTACGGGACTAAAGACATATATACATTTCATATCTATAAACATATCGTCCCTACGGGACTGAAGACACTGCCACAATGGATTTACCCCTTAAATTGACGCTTATGGTGCGGTTAGGAAACCGCACCATAAGCGTCAATTTAGCGTTGATTTAAAAGTAGCAGGCACGCTCCGCGTGCCGTCCGCCATACATTCTTTGGGAATATATACGGCACACGGCGTGTGCCTACTACTTTGCATACCGATTTATCAGTGTTGAAAACGCCTCCCACAAGAGGTTATGTTCCTTAAATTGACGCCTGTGGTGCGGTTAGGAAACCGCACCTACCGCCTGGGGTATATAGCAAGTGTTAAAAATTTGTCCGAAAAACCAAAAACTAAATAACCCTATCATAAAACTAAATAACCTTGACGGTAGTATTTATACAAATATGAAAAAAGAGAGGATAATGGTATAATAATTGAACATTATCCTCTCTTTCCTCTTTTTTGAAAAAACTTGAGACTTTTTCACTTCAAGTCGCGTCACTATATGTTGATGTGAAATGATGAACTTCTCATTTCCAGAGGTGACCAATGAAAAATGCTGATGTTGAACTCATCCAACGTGTCCTTGATGGTGATGATACTGCGTTCTCCGCGCTTGTAAAAAAATATCAAGAGTCGGTTCACGCGTTAGCGTGGCGGAAAATTGGAGATTTCCACATTGCTGAGGACATCACACAGGAAACATTCCTGAAAGCGCATCAGAAACTATCAACGCTGAAGGAATCACAGTCTTTTGCAAGTTGGCTCTATGTGATAGCGTCGAACCGTTGCAAGGCATGGCTTCGTCAGAAACGTTTGCGAACGCAATCTTTGGAACACACCTGCGATGCAGAGTTGGAAAAGGCAACTTATTCCAATTATGTCATTGCGGAAAACGAACGAGCATCAGTAGAAGCACAGCGTGAAGTCGTTAAAAAGTTGCTTGCGAAACTACAAGAGAGTGACCGCACGGTCATCACGCTCTACTACCTCGGGGGAATGACGTATGAAGAGATAAGCAAGTTTTTAGGTGTATCGGTAAGTGCGATTAAGAATCGGCTCTACCGTGCCAGACAACGTTTACAAAAGGAGGAGACAATGGTAAGAGAAGCTTTAGAGAATTACCAAATCTCACCGAACCTAACCGATAATATCATGCGAGAAGTCGCACGACTTAAACCTGCTGTGCCTTCTGGTGGTAAACCCGTGGTACCATGGGTCATTGGGGCATCAAGTTTAATATTGATTGCATTGATGCTTGGTATTAGTAGTCAATACTTGGTACGTTTCCAGAAACCTTATAGTTTGGATGCACAAGCTGAGATGGCAGTTGAACTCATTGATGTACCTCTTGTGGAGAATCTTAATGTAAAACCGGATGTACGAACGCAGCTCGGAAGTCCCAATGCATCGGGTAAGAACAATGGATCCGGTCAGCAAACCGATGACGCCGCTTCGCTTGACTTAGACACGATTATCGCTAAGATAAAACACTACGATAATGCTGTCACCTCCGTAACTGGTGATTTCATAATTGAACGTCATAGAAACTATAAGATTAGCAGAAATCAAACTGGTGATTTCAGCATCAAACGCGATATAGAACCGACAATTGGTAGAAACGAATATAAATTGACGTTTGAAGGTGAGAAAGTTCGGGTAGATGGAGGAGCAGGAGGTTTCGGTCTGATTCAGTATTGGGATGGAAAACAACACTGGGAGGTATCTTCACCAAGTAATCTTATCTTCAAGGCTGAAATTAAACTGAATAAGGAGATTACAGTCTTGGAGAAGATCCAACAAGCATTCAAACAGGTAGGCATTGAAATTGCTGACGATGCGCGCATTGTCAAAGGCGAGTTACAGAACAGTTACAGAGTCATTGAGAAAGATAAATCCTACTTTGTCCTTTTTGTGGCAGAGACAATGGTGGAGGTTTATAAACACAATGTTGGATATGCTGTTCGACCGCATTGGGCGATCATGCCTTCTGACCAAGATCCGAGGTTATGGCTCACCTTCCCAAATGATGCATCAGACAATACCTATCTATCGCAACCGCTTTGGCAATTGCTTGAAAAACATGAAAGTGAAATTATCGGAAGCGAGGTATTGGATGGCGAAAAGACAACCGTTATTCGTCTAACAAAACCTGCTCGGACCATTGGAGATCGCGAAATATCTCCTCAGCACTATAAACTCTGGATTTCACATGACAAAGGTTTCCGTTTGGTAAAATCAGAAAGAGAGTACATTGAAGATGATCCGCTGGAATGGAGTCCCTTCAAAGCGGGTGTAACCTATATCAATACCCGAAAAATTGAGTATCACGAATACCTACCAGATGTCTGGTTTCCTAAGAGAATTGAGGAGTCTATTGTTCCAAAAGAATCTTCGGAAAAACAGAATGGAGAGAATGTCCTATCCACAGACATATTTATCACGAAACAGTGTCAGCTAAATACCGATGTGAGTAAGTTGCTTCGTTTAGATATATCTACGGATACATCTGTGTATGATTACAGTGTCGGTCACTCGCGCACAATAGGTGATCTCGAAACCAAACCGAATTTTCAGACGCAACCTGAAAGTTCCGATGTGCAGAATAAGAACAATGTGGCTGTGCAGGAAGTCTCGGATAAAGATACTCCAGATTCACAGCAATGGCACTTACCCGAAGGTGTTAAAGCCCGTCTTGGTAAAGGGGGAATAAATAAAATTGCGTATTCCCCGAATGGTAAGCAGCTCGCTGTTGCAAGTTCAATTGGCGTGTGGATCTATGATGCAGACAGTGGAAAAGAAATTGATCTGCTGACAGAACATACGGACTGGGTCCAGAGCATAGCATTCAATCCAAATGGAAACATACTGGCAAGTGGGAGTGATGATGGCAGCATACGCTTGTGGGATACGCGCACCAGCACACATCTTCGGACGATGACAGAGCATACGTCCCTGATCACGAACGTGGTCTTTAGTGGGGATGGCAAAATGCTGGCAAGTGCAAGTAGAGATAACACAATACGACTGTGGGATACGCAGACAGGCGAAAGCCATACAACTCTCAAGAGGCATACAGATAGGATTTTTAGTATCTGGCTCAGTGGGGATGGCACTACGTTGGCAAGTGCAAGTAGAGATAACACAATACGATTGTGGGATACGCAGACAGGCGAAGTCCGAAAAACCTTCGACCTTGAGCATACGGAGGAGATTTTGGAAATGGCGTTTAGTCCGGATGGAAAAACAATCGCTACTTGGGCTTTGGGTTGGGATACCCCCATCCGTTTGTGGGACGTGCAGACAGGTAAACTTCACAAAATGCTCAAAGGACAAGAAAGGGACGTTGTCTATGAAATGGCGTTCAGTCCGGATGGAAAAACGCTGGCAAGTGCAATGAATGAAGGCACTGTCCGTTTATGGGATGCACAAATAGGTGAACGCCGCCGAATCCTTATAGGGCATACGCACGATGTCCTTAACGTGGTGTTTAGTCCGGATGGAAAAACACTCGCTACTGGGAGTTATGATACGACTATTCGCGTGTGGGATACGCAAACTGGCAAACGTCAAAAAACGCTTAAAGGGTATATGAACGAAGTTTTAAGCGTGGTGTTCAGCCCGGATGGAAAAATGTTGGTAAATTCTATTGATGATGACATCATCCGTGTATGGGATGCACAGACAGGCGCACTTCACCGGACACTTAAAGATCAGCGTGAATCGGGGATCACGTGCTTAGCGTTCAGTTTCGACAATAAAACACTGGCAAGCAGCGGTTATGCTCGCGCTATCCGTCTATGGGATGCCCAGACTGGCAAACCCCGCAAAACACTTGCAGGACATAAAGACACTGTCACAAGTTTAGCGTTCAGTCCAGATGGTAACACCCTGGCAAGTACAAGTTGGGATAAAACCGTCCATTTGTATAATGTGCAGACGGGCGAACTCCGCGAAACTTTCGCAGGGCATACGGATTGGGTTATGAGCGTGGTGTTCAGTCCGGATGGTAAAACGCTCGCAAGTGGGAGTAAAGATACGACCGTCCGTTTATGGGATGTGCAGACAGGTGAACTTCTTAAAACCCTTACAGGACATACGGGTGTTGTCTTTAGTGTGGCGTTCAGTCCGGATGGAAAAACACTCACAAGCGGGAGCCATGATGGCACTATCCGTGTGTGGGATGTGCAAACAGCGGAACTCCTCAAAACCGTAGAGCATCTGAATGAAGTTTTAAGCGTGGCGTTCAGTCCAGATGGAAAAATACTGGCAAGTGGGAACGCGGATAACACCATCTATCTGTATAATATGCAGACAAGTCCAATCCAACAAATCCTTGTCCTTGTGGGGCATACAGACAAGGTTACGAATGTCGCGTTTAGTCCGGATGGAAAAACGCTTGTAAGCGGGAGTGCGGATGACACGTTGCTGTTATGGGAAATTACGCTTGACGCAACCCAACTTAAGTAATATGTTTATGTATCAGGGTGTGTCCAGTTTTTTGCACGCATAGGACATCTTTCTTGTTAACGGGCTGTGCCAAAAACTTTACCTACTCACAAAGACATCAAAGCCGTTATGAATTGTAGAAATTCTCGCTAATTATCTTGCACATTGTTAATTTTCAAATCTTCAAAGGGTTTTCCATCAACATCCGTAACCCGCAGATAGAATCCCCAACTCATCTCCTCATTGCAAACCTTGACAAGGATAGTATTTTTGCCTGTCTTGAGCGTTACGGGAATAGTGTTTTTGTCAAGTATTGCTGATTGAGCGTTGGCATCCGCGAATACCTCTGTACCATTTAGCCATATTTTTGATTGGTCATCACTACTAAATCGGAATAGCACTTCTCGTTCATCAGGAGAGGTTACGGTTGCCATTGCGTAGGAAACACGCCAATTGACATCCTCACCGAAATCAATAAAGCCGTTTAAAGCAGCATCCGTAAACTTTTTCCAACTTATCTGCTCGTTGACACCTTCATACTTTGCGGTGAGATCAATCTGCATTGTGCCTTCCGGGATGTATTTCGTATTGTATCCGATTCCCACCGTGTTATCAAATGGTCCAAGAACCAGCCATGCATTCTCATGAATGATGCCGGTTTGTCGAATTTGTTCCATTGCCTTATCGGGCATGTCATTTTTACTATAGTATTCAGCAAGGCCGAGGTTTACGTTTACGTGGAAGATCGGTTTGGTGGGAGGCGGCGCGTTCAGCAACTCATCAGCGTTTTTGAACTTCAAATCTTTAAACGGATTACCGTCCGCATCCGTAAGCCGCATAAAAAAATACGTATATACTTCTGCATTGCAGACCTTGAGGAGAATAGTGTTTTCTCCTTGCTTCAGGGTAACAGGAACGATGTAGCGGTCAACTTGTGCCCCACTCATTCTGTCATGCCTAAAGACCTCTTTTCCGTTTAACCAGACTATTCCTTGGTCATCGCTATCAAATCGGATTGTAATATCACGTTCATCAGGTGAAGAGACAATTGCCCATGTATAAGTTGCAGTCCAATCAATGTCACTGCCGAGCCAGATCATTCCATCTATTTTGTTGTCATCCACTTTTTGCCAACGAATGAGTTTATCTTTTCCATAATACTTTGCAGTTGTGTCAATTTGTGTGATCTCCTCTGGGATGTAAGCGATATAGGGACCCATATTATCCTTATTGTCGAATGGACCTAAGGTAATCCAACAAGTTTCAGGAATAAAACCGGTTTTTAAAAGGTAGTTTTCCGCTTTCTCAGGCATATTATTTTCACTATAAAATTGCGCTAAAGTCCGGTAGACATTTGCACGAGAACTTGAATTTCCCACTGGAATGGCATTCGTCAATGCTTCCAACATTTGGACGTAACGTTCCTTGTCATTGGCATTCTTGATTGCTTCAGCGATTTCCTCCCAAAACATATCCGCATAATGCTCGTCGGATATGAGATTTAACGCATGTTTGAAATGTTTTAGTGCCTCATCATAAAGTCCATTGGCAACACATGCACGTCCAAGGGTTGCGGGATAGTCATAACTTGAACCTGTATTTTTTAAGAACGCACGTTTCGCGAAATTTAGGGCAGTTTCTGGATAAAGTCCTTTGTCAAGAAGCTTATCAGCAAAATTACGATAACTGTATGCGCTTTGTGCGCTGTTGAGGGCTTTCTGCCGAATTTGTAACCACTTATCATAAGCGAGTTCAGCTTTTTCGGAATCACCTGCTTTTTTGTAGAGATCCCCTAAAAGTTCGTGCAGGACAGCACTATCATCCATTTTCGCCAATTTTTGACGTATCTCTTCAAGGAAAGCGATCCGTTTGTTTTCTTGCCCTTCATCAGCGTAAAGTTCGATAATAGCGCGAATTGCAGAATCATGTTCACTTTGTTTTAGAGAGGCATCCAATGCCTGACGATATACCTTTTCGGCATCAGAAGTACGATCAGATTTGATATGGGATTTCGCCAATAGGTCATAGAGTTGGTACGAGGTGGGTTTAAGTTCAACTGCTTTTCGATATGCGGATGTGGACTTCGCCAATTGATTCAGTCTCAAACTCTCGAAAACTGGACGGGTATAAGGTTCAAGTTTTACATTTCCAATGAATATACCATCATTTTTATTACGTGAAGTATCGAAAATTCTACCTTCCGTTTCTTCGTCAAATTTCCAGTATCCGACTAAACCAGGCTCTTCCTCGTTTAACTGCCTGTTCATATCAGAAGAAATCTCAATTGCAGTGCGTGCGATGTTCCAGATACGCACCTCATCAATTAATCCGTTAAAAGAGGCATGGGTATCGATTTCTTCTTGAGTCCACCCAATTCGGAGGGGCAGTTTGCTATTATATATACTTTTCACGTCCTTAAAATCTCTACTACCCGCCTCAATTCCATCAATGAAAAGTTTGATGATGTCGTTCTCCGTATCTACAACACCTGCAATGTGGTGCCAAGTGTTGAGTTCAATAATACCTTTTGAAGAAAAAATAGATGCGTCACTCTCTCCATCGGGTGATGCGGCAAATTGAATCGACCGATCATCTTTAAGACTTAGGAAAAAACTTCGTTTCTTGAAATTGGAATCCCTTTCATCAGTTTTGGAAATTATAGGTGCATAATCTTCAGGAAAATTGATCGTTTTCAACCATGCTGATACCGTCACCTGTCCTGTAATGTTGTTTAGGGTTTCACTATTGTCGATTTCAACAAAACTCCTATTTCCGTCGAGGGTAAGTGCAGTGTCTTCAATAACTTCACCCGTCTCACGTCTCTCTAATGGAAGATTTTGATAAAGTTCTCCAAGTTTTTTGTGCCACTGTGAGTTTTCTGGCTCAAGTGCGGAGAGGCTTTCATATTGGACAACAGCTTCTTTAATTTTATCAGTAGCTTCGTAACTTTCAGCAAGTTTTGAAATGCGTTCAGGATCGTCGGGATTCTCTTCAACCTTCTTCAGTTGTTCGGGTATCCATTTTTCAAAAAGTTTTCCCTCCTTAGCGATCTTTTCCATTTCAGTTTTTGCTCTTGCTTGCATATAGCTGCCGTCAGAGACTTTTACCAGCTGCTGATATACTTCATAAGCCTCTTCATAACGTTTTGCGTCCTGATAACTTTTCGCAAGAATCGCATACAAATACTTCAAATCCCATCCGTCATCCTTACTCTCCTCTTTGGTGACAGCGGCATCGGCGAGTTTTATAGCCGGGTCATACATATTACTATCAATGCAGATAGTGGCAAGTGCCCCGAGGAATGATGTGTCCCCCTTAAATTTGCTGGCTGCGAGTGCTGTGTCTGCTCGGTTTAGAACTGTTTTTACCATGTCAGGTTGGTTAATTTCTTGGAAGGCGGCAGCTGCGAAGTAAAAGCTCCGAACATTGGCCGGTTCTACTTTGCTAAGCAGGTCGTACGTTTCAGCAGCTTTTTGATAATTGCTTGCTTCCCAATAAGTCTCAGCGAGCATTTCAATGACAGCAGGATTGTTAGCATCCTTTTCAAGTTTACCTTCGAAAACGGTTGCCAATTCTTCAAGTTTTCCCATATCTTTATAGGCATTTATCAAGACTTTGCGTGCGTCATCACCAATAAATCTGACTGTAATACCATATATACTGTAAGATGTTACGTGCGTTACTAATCTGGACTGCTTTGATACTTCAGCCTCGTAGAAGGCTAATGCTGAGTCTGTCCTGCCATGTTTTAGGTATGCCTTGAGCAATTCCTCAGTGACTTTACTTCGCTCATAAGGATTATTGATCATTTTGAGTGCTTTCTTAAAAGCATCCACAGATTTTTCTAATTCACCAGTAGTAAGAAGGAGTCGTGCCCGTTCTTTTTGCATCTCGAATGTGATTGTGCCTTCAGTTTCAGCCTTCTGTAGCTTCTCTGCTAAATTCCCGTGATAACGATAGAGATTGACCAATTGCCGTTCAATATCATTGCGTTCCCATTCTGATTTGGTGTGTGTCAGGGCGTTCTTCAATACTTTTTCAGCAGCTGCTATGTCCTCATTGAGAAAATAGTGTTCTGCAAGTATGAGGTAGATTTTTTTGTCGCCATATTCGAATACAGTTGCTTTTTTATAGTTTGCGATAGCTGCAGCTTCATTACCTTCTGCCTCATAAAGTTTTGCGAGTCGTGCGTAATGGACACCTACTTCTGGATCCGTTTGAACATAAGTCTGCGCGATTTCAAGTGCCTCGTTGTGTTTGCCAGCAGTTTGTAAGCTATTAACAAGCGCATCTTGATATTTTATGTTTTCTGGGTCAGTTTCAAGCAGTTTGCTGTAGGTTTGTGCAGCTTTTTCATATTGTTTTGTGCGTGTATAAAGCGTTGCGAGTTGTGCGCGAGATTCCAAGTTTTCAGGTGTGCCCTTCACAATTCGTTCGTAAATTTCTATTGCTTTATCTATTTCGCCAAGTTCTACAAATTTTTGCGCCGCTGTGATGAATTCTTGTGTTATCGCGCGTTCTTGTTCGTTGCTCACCTCTTCTGCCTCAAGTTGTGCAACGAAAGTAACCGCTGTGATTAACAGGAAAATAAACAAAAAGAAAGAGAATTTTGAGTGTGGCATTGAAATATATCTCCTATTAGTGTTATATTTTACTTTTTCTGCCTTAACCTTTTCCCATTATTCCAAAAACGGATTGAATTGTCAAGGCTTCCTCTAATTTTTGGCAGTTTACAGTGATTTTTAAGAACGGTTTTTTATCTCCCCGCAGGCCGTGTATTACCCCGGCACCCCCTGCCTGTGATAGGAGTCGAACCTACAACAAGATAATGGAAGCTCAAAGATGTCCGCACACTTTATAGTAAAATCCAAAAAACGGTTAGTGACAAAACTTTATACCATTTCTCATATATAATGTTCTCTTTGTCCCATAAACTGCCAGTTTGTGCTACATTCTGCTTCATTTCTAACAAACGGTAATGGAACAAAAATTAATAGAAATGGTATTACATACCCTTAATTGAGAGGTGTGCATAATTATTTGGCGCATCAACATAGACAATTTAATAAATCACTCTTCATCAAACCTACCCTATTTTGTTACAGTATCTATAGCTCGGTAGGTCCTATCAAGGAGGGAATTCAATTCTGAAATTGAAATTTGTAAAGGCGGCATCAGGACGATAGTATTGACAAGTGGTCGGAGCACTGCACCTTGCGCAAGTGCAGCTTTACAGACTTGGATACCTACCTTCTCCTCAAATGGGTAAGGGGTATAGGTGTCCGGGTTTTTCATTAATTCTATACCTGCAGCCATCCCACAGACTCGCACATCACCAACATGCGGTAGCGTATAGAATTCCTGAAGCTGATTTTGGAAGTGTTTGATAGTTGTTTGAAGGCGGTCCAGGAGGTTTTCCCGTTCAAAAATTGCTATATTTTCCAACGCTACAGCACATGCTAACGGGTTCCCAGTAAAGGTATGTCCGTGAAAAAAGGTTTTAAGATCACGATATTCACCGAGGAAGGCATTATAAATTTCATCCGTAGTTAACGTTGCTGCGAGCGGAAGATAGCCAGCCGCGAGCCCTTTTGCCGTACATAAAAAGTCAGGCGTAACGTTCTCATGTTCACATGCCCACATTTTTCCGGTACGACCAAAACCTGTCATCACCTCATCAACAATCAGGAGCGTTCCCCACTTTTTTGCTAATGTTGCAAGCTCTTTCAGAAACCCTTTCGGAGCAATTAACATGCCACCTGCTCCTTGGACTAACGGTTCTAAAATGATACCCGCAACCTGTTCGGAATGTTCGGATAATGTCTGTTCTACCGTATCAAGCCAACGAGTTTTTAATGTCTCAGCAGAATCGTCTACAACATTAGAGGAACGGTAAGTTTCAGGAGCGGATACGCGAATACTCTTGAAAAGGAGGGAGTTATAGGTGTTATGAAAACTCTCAATACCACCAACACTCATAGCACCGACTGTGTCGCCGTGGTAGGCTTTATCAAAGTGAATAAACAGTTTACGTTGTGGTTGTGCTTGATGCTGCCAGTACTGAAACGCCATCTTCAGTGCGACTTCAACCGCAGTTGAACCATTATCAGAATAGAAAACCTTATCAAGACCTTTCGGCGTGATCTCGACCAGTTTTTGGGCAAGTTGAATGGCGGGGATATTGCTGTACCCAAGGAGGGTGGAATGTGCAATCTTATCTAACTGACTTTTGAGGGCAGCGTTTAGTTCAGGATGATTATGCCCGTGGACGTTTGTCCACATAGAGGCGATCCCATCAAGATACCGATTTCCATCAACATCAATCAGGTAAACTCCTTCACCCCGCTCAATGATAATCGGTTCTTCTGCCAGCCAATCACGCATCTGTGTGAAAGGATGCCACAGGTAATCCTTATCCCACGCAGCTAACTTCTCTCTATCCCTTAAGTTTTGCATAGTGGACAGGTTGTTCTATTCCGAGTTCATGATATGTTCCGGTTTTCGGCACAACAATTTCAAGCATCCTATTCCGATATTTTGCATGGAAATCTTCTGGTTGTCCAGGAATAGGAAAGATGTTTCTGAAACCGTCTGGAAATGAACTGGTACGTCCAACGACTTTTTCAAAACGCGGATCGGCGAACTGTTGTGGTTTTTTAGGATCCCTGGGAAGCTGTGTTTGCACCGTCACAACGCTTTCTGATGTAGGCGTTGCATCTGGAGCATAAGGTGAACTCAGATAAACTTCATAGTCATAATGTGGCATTCTATCTGGAAGTTGAAATGTTTCTTTGGCGGCAGAATTTGGCACCCATCGTGGAAATTCAATTTCTATCTGATAGTAGTCTGCCATTTCTAAAACTCGATTGACCATTCCGTAGCGGCGGTATCGTTCTTTTATATCATCTGAATAAACCGCACCATCGGTCTGAACGGCACCGGGCATTGTTGCCCGTTGTGCTTCGGGAGCTTTTACCAGAGCAGAGCGCATGGCTTTGAGAAGGGGTGTAGCAAAGAGTGAGGGTACCCATCCATAAAATGATGCACCATAACGAGATTGTTCATCGTCAGATGTAGAAGTGAGTTCAGATTTAAAACGGAACATACCTTCGGCAATAGCGATCACTATACCCAAAAAGATTGTAAAATTGCCCGCAGGTGTGAAAAAACCGTAACCTCCCTGTTTCATCCCGATGAAAAAAAGCACAAGCGGATAAAGAATCAGATTGATTAAACTATTGATACCTGTTGAAACAGCAGCACTGAAAACACGGGGATTGCCCGCCATCTCTTCTAACTGCGCTTTGAAACTTGCGGAGAACGCACCCAAGATCGGTTGTCCGAGCATGGTTAGCAAACCTAAAGGCGCACGTAGTGACGATCCCACGGCATCTGGCAGCTGCACAAATTCTTCTGGAACCCCTTGTTCTTTTTTCTTACCTTGTACTGATTCATCGGATGTGTCATCTTCAGTTTCAGAATAAACGAATGTCTCAAAGAATTTACTGTTTTTTTCAATATATGATTCCCATTCACTTGGAACTTCGCTTTCCATGTAGATTGCTTCCACGGGACATGGGTCTACACACGCTGCACAGTCAATACACACGTTTGGATCAATGTAGAGTTGGTTTTCACCTTCAACGGTGTGTATGCAATTTACTGGACAGACTTCAACACAAGCAGTGTCCTTCACATCAACACACGGTTCAGTAATTATGTATGCCATTCCAATTCCGCCTCCTTTTCAGAATACCGATTTTAATTATATCACAATTACTTATAGATAGCAAGTTAATCAAATTGAAACGTGTCCGCGTGTCCGGTATGTCTTGAAAAAGTTTCTCAATCACATCTAAAAGGTCTGGCAATGGATTTCGTTGTCTTGTCAGACACGAAGCACTATTATTTGGAAAAAAGGTAAATTTCTGCAAAAAAACTTGACAAAACCCAGGAATCCGTGTATAATTTATAAAAAATGGTCCAAATATCATAAAATTCTGCAAAAAAAAAACTTGACATCCGCAGAATTTTAAGGTATACTATCATGTAAATGGTTCAAATAGGAAATTCGGAATCACGGACTTTGTTCTGAAATTGGGGTATTAAAATGAAAAACCGACACCTGAATTTGTTATTCAAAAATGAATGCACTAGATCTTATGTACAGAATTGCCTCCGTGCAATATCTGCTGGTATCGTTTTAA